>JBLHMB010000029.1:0-44026 GCA_047621665.1 Bradyrhizobium sp.
GTCGCAGCATCATGGTATTCGGTGTCTTCCAGGTCATGGTCAGAGAGTCCTTTGGATTAGATTGCACACAATCCAAAGTGTTACCTATGTCCTGGTACACCTGTTACCTATGTCTCCGATCCATACAGCGAAGCAAAAATAAGGGACCGCATGCCGGTCCGGCTGCCGGGCCGCCCCCGGCTAGGTCATGACGAAGTGCCTAAATTTTTAGCAACCCACAACCCGCAACCCGCAACCCGCAACCCGCAACCCGCAACCCGCAACCCACAACCCACAACCCACAACAAAGTGGCCCACCCCTCAAGCCCAAGGCTTAATCACCACTTTCCCCATCACCTTGCGCGCCGCCATATCATTCAACGCCTGCGCCGTCTCCGCCAACGCATAGCGTCCCGAAATCCGCGGCTTGATCGTGCCGTCGGCCAGCCAGCCCAGTAATTGCTGCATCGCGGCCGCATTGGCTTTCGGTTCGCGTTTGGCAAACTCGCCCCAGAACACGCCGACCAGTGAGGCACCCTTGAGCAGCATCAGGTTGAGCGGCAAGGCCGGGATGTCGCCATTGGCAAAACCGACCACCAGATAGCGGCCGCGCCAGCCGATTGAACGAAAGGCCGGTTCGGTATAGCTGCCACCGACCGGGTCGTAGATCACGTCCGGTCCCTTGCCATCGGTGGCCGCCTTGATCGCGCCACGCAAATCTTCGGTGCTGTAATTGATCGTGACGTCGGCGCCGTGCTCGCGGCAGACCGCGAGTTTTTCATCTGACGAGGCAGCTGCAATGACGCGTGCACCCAGCGCCTTGCCAATCTCGATGGCGGCCAGGCCGACACCTCCGGCAGCACCCAGTACCAGCATGGTTTCACCGGCTTTGAGTTGCGCCCGGTCGACCACCGCGTGATGCGAGGTGCCATAGGTTAGCGTGATGGCGGCAGCGATATCAAAGTCCATACCGGCCGGCATTGGCATCACGGCGTTGGCCGCCACGACGATCTGCTGGGCAAAGGCGCCCTGCGCACTGAAAGCGATGACTTCGTCACCCGCCTTGTAACGGGTTACGCCTTCGCCGACGGCCAGAACAATGCCGGCCAGTTCGCTGCCGGGGGTGAAGGGCAGGGCAGGTTTGAATTGATATTTGTTCTGGATGATCAGCACATCGGGAAAATTCACGCCGGCGGCGCGGATCTCGATGGCAAGTTGGCCGGGACCGGGCACCGCATCAGGTAACTCTTCGATGACCAGTGTGTCGGGCAGACCCCAGGCGTTGCAGACGATGGCTTTCATGGTGTGTCTCCTCGTTGGATGTCAATTAATAGAACGATCGTTTGATTTTTTTAAGTTTCCCGATTATGCCGTAAATTCTTGTGGTCCCGACCGATTCACGATGATGCTTCGGGTAAAATCAAACGCATGAAAATCTTAATCAGCAATGACGATGGTTACCTCGCGCCCGGCATCGTGGCGCTGGCCGATGCACTGGCTTCGATCGCCGAGATCGTCGTAGTCGCACCCGACAGCAACCGCTCCGGTTCTTCCAATTCTCTGACCCTCGACCGGCCGTTGTCCGTCTACAAGGCGGCCAACGGCTTTCATTTCGTCAATGGCACACCGTCGGATTGCGTCCATGTCGCATTGACCGGCGTACTGTCGTTCCGGCCTGACCTGATTGTTTCGGGCATCAATCAGGGCCAGAACATGGGCGACGACACCTTGTATTCGGGTACCGTCGCGGCAGCCACCGAGGGCTATCTGTTCGGTATTCCGTCGATTGCGTTTTCTCAGGTCGAAAAAGGCTGGGGTGAACTGGATGCGGCGGCGCGGGTGGCACGGGAAATCGTGTTGCGTAAGTTTGATACGCTGGACAAGCCTTATCTGCTCAATGTCAATATTCCTAACTTGCCTTACGAGCGTCTTGGTGAGATCGTCGCCACGCGTCTGGGCAAGCGGCATCAGTCGGAAGCGGTGATCCGTGCCATCGATCCCCATGGCCGCGAGATATTCTGGATCGGCCCTGCCGGCCAGGCCCGCGAGGCCGGCGAAGGTACTGATTTCCATGCCGTTGCCAATGGGAAGATTTCGATCACGCCGTTGCAAATTGATCTGACGCACAATGCCCAGCTAGATAGCCTTAAGAAAAGCTTGTCATGACAGACAAGGACAAGCGCTTTCCGTTGACGCTGTCCTCTTTGCTCAACAAGTCTGCCCGTGGCAACCCGAATCCTATCCTGCCACGTGTGGCAACGCCGCAGACGGCGACCCGCAACGCCGCCTGTCATGTGGCGCCGGTGGTGCGGGTTGCCGACGCGCAGGAGCGCCGCGCCGCCGAGTTGCCGCAGCGCCAGCAACCGCTGGTCTCCGATAGCGTGCGTCGTGCGATGGTGATGCGGCTGTCGGCGCAAGGTATCAAGGACACCATGGTGCTGGCCGCGATGGACGCGGTCCAGCGACACTTGTTCATCGAACCCGGTCTGGTCGCTCAGGCCTATGTCGATGCCTCGATTCCGATCGGTTATCACCAGACTATTTCGAAGCCGTACATCGTCGCACGTATGATCGAGGTGCTGCGCAACGGCGGCGCACTGAACCGCGTACTTGAAATCGGCACCGGCTGCGGTTATCAGGCAGCAGTGTTATCGCTGGTGGCCAGAGAGGTGTATTCGATCGAGCGGATTCGTCCGTTGCATGAGCTGGCGCGCACCAACCTGCGGCCGATGCGGATCGCAAATGTCCGTTTGCAGTACGGAGATGGTATGCTCGGCCTCTCGCAGGCAGCGCCGTTTGACGGCATTATCCTGGCAGCAGCGGGACTGGAAGTTCCGCAAGCGTTGCTGGATCAGATGGCGATAGGCGGCAGACTGGTAGCCCCAGTCGGTGCCCGTCATCAGGTGCTGCAACTAATCGTACGTGTCGGTAAATTCGACTGGACCCACACCACGCTGGAAGATTGTCATTTCGTGCCATTGCATGCCGGCACCGTATGACCGCTTCGGCAGCTACAACACAAAACACATTAACCAGAATGAAAAAAACCCCACTCGCTATTCTCCTTTTGATTACGGCTGTCCTGGCTGGTTGTGCGACGCCGCGTCGTCCTGCACCGGTGGTCGATATGGCAACGCCGGTCAGCGGTGTCCGTGCACCGGATGCGCCCGGGTTCCACACGGTCAGGAAAGGGGACATGCTGAACCGTATTGCGCTGGAATACGGCCAGAGTGTCCGTGACATCGTGATCTGGAATAACCTGACCAACCCGAATGACATCCAGGTCGATCAGGTCTTGCGCGTCTTGCCACCCGCAGGTACGGCCCAGACCACCAGCGTTGCGTCCGGTTCCGGCGTCGACGTGCGGCCACTTAATGGCAGCGGGGCAGGGGCAGTAAAAACGGGTCCGCGTGGCGACAAGCTGCCTTACTCAGAAGCGGCACTGGCCGAGTTGCAAAAGCCGGAGGGCGCGACCCCGGCAGCCGCACCGCCAGCACGTATCGACGCGCCAAAGGCGGTTAGCAAACCAGTTGATACGTCGCCGCCCGAAGAAGAAAATGTGGGCTTTATCTGGCCTACCGAGGGCCGTGTGACGAGTTCTTTTGATGCAGGAAAAAAAGGGATTGATATTGCTGGCAAGAGTGGCCAGCCGGTGATTGCTTCGGGTTCCGGCAAGGTGATGTATGCCGGCAGCGGCATCCGTGGCTACGGCAACCTTGTCATCGTCAAGCACACCAGTAACCTGTTGTCAGCGTATGCCCACAACAAGACGATTCTGGTCAAGGAAGGCCAAACGGTCACGCGTGGCGAAAAAATTGCCGAGATGGGTAATTCCGATTCCGAAAGCGTTAAGCTGCATTTCGAAATTCGCCAGCAAGGCAAGCCCGTTGATCCTGCAAAGTTTCTTCCCGGTCGATAAATGAACAATGTTCACGATGCGCCTCCCGGCGGCGACGAGGCTGTCGACGATGACGGGAACGGAAGTGACCTCCCCAGTGACGGGGGGCACGATGACGATAGTGAACACGGCACGGGATGTCGCACCGCGCTGGTCGATTCGATCGACGATATCCGCAAAGTCCTGGCATCGGAACTGTCGACCGACACGACCCAGCTGTATCTGAACCGGATTGGCGCACGTGCATTGCTGACGGTCGCGCAGGAAGTGCACTACGCGACGCTGGCCAAGGGCGGCGATTTTCCGGCCCGCCAAATCATGATCGAGCATAATTTGCGGCTGGTGGTGTCGATTGCCAAGCACTACATCAACCGCGGTGTCGTACTGCTTGACCTCATCGAGGAAGGCAATCTTGGCTTGATGCGGGCCATTGAAAAATTCGAACCGGAGCGCGGGTTTCGTTTTTCTACCTATGCGACCTGGTGGATACGCCAGAGTATCGAGCGCGCCATCATGAACCAGGCGCGTACCGTGCGCTTGCCGGTGCATGTGGTGCGCGAGCTCAATCAGGTCTTGCGCGCCGAGTATCATCTGGAAGCACTCCATCATGATGGCAAAGAAGCGTCGGTCGATGACATTGCGCATCTGATGGGCCGGACTGCCGAAGACGTGCAGGACATCCTCGCTCTGGCCGAGCATCCGGTTTCACTGGATGCGCCGCTTGATGCTGATCCACAAGGTAGCCTGATGGACCTGTTGCCGGGTGAACTGGCCGACGGTCCGGAGATGCGTGCTGCGCAGCACGAAACGGCCTTGCTGGTGCGCGACTGGCTGGCGCGCCTGACAGACAGGCAGCGCCTGGTCATCATGCGTCGCTTCGGGCTGGAGGACGACGATCCCGTTACGCTTGAGGCACTGGCTGCCGAACTGGGTGTAACGCGTGAGCGGATACGCCAGATTCAGCAGGAGGCGCTGGTCAAGCTCAAGCGTGCGCTGGAGTCACGCGGTGTTGACCGCGACGCCTTGCTGTAATTCTTTTTTTATTTCACCTCGACGGCCATGCCGTCAGCTTCTGGTTACCTATGCCGCAAACTATTCTGGAAATCCGATCCCTCGACATGGAAGCCCGCGGTGTCGGCAATCTTGTCAACGATGACGGCAGTCACGGCAAAGTCATTTTTGTCGAAGGTGCGCTACCCGGTGAACGGGTGCACTTCCTGTCCTTCCGTAAAAAATCCAAATGGGAAGCGGCCCGGATGACCGGCCTGCTGCACGAATCGGCGATGCGTGTCACGCCGCAGTGTGTGTACTTCGGCACCTGCGGCGGCTGCGCGATGCAACATCTGGATGCCGCGGCCCAGGTCGCAATCAAACAACGTGTTCTGGAAGATAACCTCTGGCATATCGGCAAGATGCGGCCACGCCAGATGCTACGACCGATTTACGGCCCGACCTGGGGCTATCGTTACCGTGCCAGATTATCGGTGCGTAACGTACCGCGCAAGGGCGGCGTGCTGGTCGGGTTCATCGAAAAAAAATCATCGTATCTGACCGACATGACCAGTTGCGAGATCCTGCCACCCAAGGTGTCGGGATTGCTGTCACCACTGCGTGAACTGATCGCCGCCTTGTCGATCGTCGAGCAAGTGCCGCAAATCGAACTGGCGGTCGGCGAGGGCAATGATGGCGTAGTCACCGTGCTGGTGCTGCGCATTATGGCGGCGCTGAGTCGCGCCGATGAAGTGTTGCTCAAGGCCTTTGCCGATCAGCATCAGATTGTCTGGTGGTTGCAGAGTGCCGGTCCCGAAAGTGCCGTGCCGTACTATCCGGCCAATCAGTCCCTGCATTATTCGCTGCCGGAATTCGGGATCACGATGCCGTTCAAGCCGACCGATTTCACGCAGGTCAATCATCAGATCAACCGGGTACTGGTTGCGCGTGCGCTACGCCTGCTCGATGCGCAGCCGGACGAACGGATTGCCGACCTGTTTTGCGGACTGGGTAATTTCACGCTGCCCATCGCGACACAGGCGCGGGCAGTGGTGGGTATCGAAGGCAGCACCGCGCTCACGCAAAGGGCGATGGACAATGCGCGCGTCAATGGCCTGCAGGACAAGACCCGCTTTGAATGTCGCAATCTGTTCGAGATCACTGGCGCGGACCTGCTCGCGCTTGGCTATTTCGATCGTCTGCTGATCGATCCGCCGCGTGATGGTGCGATGGCCTTGTGCGAAGCGCTGGCCGAACTGGAGCCGGCGCACAAACCACGTCGCATCGTTTATGTGTCGTGTAATCCGGCCACACTGGCCCGCGATGCACAGTTGCTGGTGGCGGGTGGCTATGTGTTGTCCCAGGCGGGTGTGGTCAACATGTTCCCGCATACGGCGCATGTGGAATCGATGGCGGTATTCGATCTGGTCTAATGTTGCTGCCAACGTAAAAAAGCCGACCCGCGGGTCGGCTTTTTTACTGATGCATCAACAGCCCTGGAAAATTTAGTCCCGTTGTCCGCCGAAAATCCCCAGCAGTGCCAGCAGGTTGGCAAAAATATTGTAGACATCGAGGTAGATGTGCAGTGTCGCGGTGATGTAATTGGTCTCGCCACCATTGATCACTTGCTGGACATCATGCAGGATGTAAGCGGAAAAAATACCGATCGCCAGTACCGACACAACGAGGTAGAGCGCGGGCATTTGCAGGAAGATATTCGCCACTGCCGCGACCAGAATGACCAGCATCCCGACGAAAAGCCAGCGCCCCATGCCTGAAAAATCGCGTTTCGAGACAGTGGCGATGGTGGCCATCACGCCCATGATGGTGGCGGTGCCGCCGAAGGCGGTCATCACCAGCGTGCTGCCGTTGGCGTAACCCAGCGTGTGGGCAATCAGGCGTGACAACATGAGGCCCATGAAGAAGGTGAAGCCCAGCAGCACGACCACGCCCATGCCGGTTTCTTTGGTTTTTTCGATCGCATAAAAAAATCCGTAGGCAATCGCCATGAAGACCATGAAGCCGATAAACGGGTTGCCGGCAAACAGTGAGAAATTCATTTTGACGCCCAGCCAGGCGCCGAGTACCGATGGAATCATCGACAGCGCCAGCAGCCAGTAGGTATTGCGCATCACGCGGTGGCCGGCGCTGCGGGTCGCCGCCGGGGAAGAGTAAGTCTGATCGTAGTGCTGGTTCATATGGACTCCGGATAAGTAAAATAAGAGGTTGCAGGCCGGCTATCGTCACGGCTTTGGTTTAATCGAGGGGCTTTCATGCTAAAATCCGGCTCTCATTGGCGGTTCAAATTCACCCCTTAACCCTTTAATTTCATTGGAGTTTTTACAGATGTCTATCGAACGCACCCTGTCAATTATCAAGCCGGACGCCGTTGCAAAAAATGTCATTGGCCAAATTTACACCCGTTTTGAAAACGCTGGTTTGAAAATTATCGCCTCGCGCATGATGCATCTGTCACGTACCGAAGCCGAAGGCTTTTACGCCGTGCACAGCGCCCGTCCGTTCTTCAAGGATCTGGTTGATTTCATGATTTCCGGTCCGGTGGTTGTCCAGGCACTGGAAGGCGAAAACGCCATTGCAAAACATCGCGACCTGCTCGGCGCTACCGATCCAAAGAAAGCAGACAAGGGTACCATTCGTGCTGACTTCGCGGATTCGATCGATGCCAACGCAGTGCATGGTTCGGATGCTGTCGAAACAGCCCAGGTCGAAATCGCGTATTTCTTCCCTGCGCTCAATATTTATTCCCGTTAATTTAAATCCGGTCGTAACCATGTTGCGGCCACATTGTCAGGACATTATGGCTCTCACCAACTTGCTGGACCTCGATCCCGCGCAACTCGTCGCTTATTGCGGTGAATTGGGTGAGAAGCCGTTCCGTGCCAAACAATTGCAACGCTGGATCCACCAGTTCGGCGCCAGTGATTTCACGGCAATGACGGATCTGGCTAAATCACTGCGCGACAAGCTCGCGACGCGCGCAGTGGTGCAGTCGCCCGCAGTGATCAGCGATCACACCTCGACCGATGGCACACGCAAGTGGCTGCTCGACGTGGGGCAGGGCAATGCAGTCGAAGCCGTGTTCATTCCGGAAGAAAATCGCGGCACGCTATGCATCTCAACGCAAGCGGGCTGCGCAGTCAATTGCCGGTTCTGTTCGACCGGCAAGCAGGGTTTCAACCGCAACCTGACAGTCGGTGAAATCATCGGCCAGTTATGGATGGCCGAATTCGAACTACGCAAGACCAAAGGTATCGAGCCCGGCCCGAAAGGCGAGCGTCAGATTACCAACGTGGTAATGATGGGCATGGGCGAGCCACTGCTCAATTACGAACCGACCGTCACGGCCCTCAAGCTGATGCTTGACGATAACGCTTACGGTCTGTCGCGCCGGCGCGTGACGTTGTCGACCAGCGGCGTGGTGCCCAATATGGACAAGCTCGGTCAGGATTGTCCGGTGGCGCTGGCTGTATCGCTGCATGCTTCCAACGATGCATTGCGTGACAGCCTGGTGCCATTGAACAAGAAATATCCGCTCAAGGAATTGATGGCAGCGTGTGTGCGCTATCTGGAATTTGCGCCGCGTGACTTCGTCACGTTTGAATACTGCATGCTCGACGGCGTCAATGATACCGAGCAGCATGCGCGTGAACTGGTGGCGCTGGTGCGCCACGGTGCGGTGTTGGTGCCGTGCAAATTCAACCTGATTCCATTTAACCCCTTTCCCGAGTCCGGCCTGACCCGCTCGAACAATCCGCAGATCAAGCTGTTTGCGCAGGTGCTGATGGATGCCGGTATTGTGACAACAATCCGCAAGACCCGCGGCGACGATATCGACGCGGCGTGCGGGCAGCTCGCCGGTGAAGTGCAGGACCGCACCAGGGTGCAGGAGCGGATGCAAAAAATGGCCGAGTATCAACAAAAATTCGGCAAGGATTTTGGTCGGTTAGTCGAGGTGACTTCTTGAAAAATACCGTCAGCCTGGCGTTGATGGCACTGCTGGTCGCACTGGCTGGTTGTGTGACGACGGGCCCGGGCGCGCCGGGACGCAGCGGGCAAGCCGAACTGAAGACCGCGTCTGACCTGACCGATAACCAGCGCCGTGCGCAGATCCGGCTGGAACTGGCGATCAATTATTATCGTGAGGGCCAGTTAGCGGTCGCGCTCGATGAGCTCAAGAATGCT
This sequence comes from Bradyrhizobium sp., assembly GCA_047621665.1. Taxonomy (GTDB): domain Bacteria; phylum Pseudomonadota; class Gammaproteobacteria; order Burkholderiales; family Burkholderiaceae_D; genus Actimicrobium. The sequence continues at coordinate 9,071 of JBLHMB010000029.1, forward strand.
TTGCAGTCGGACCCGAATCTGGCCGATGCGTACGGTGTGCGGGCGCTGATTTACATGAATATGAGCGAGACCAGCCTGGCCGATGACAATTTCAAGACAGCCATCAGACTCGCCCCGAATAATCCCGAGATTACGAGCAACTACGGATGGTTCCTGTGCCAGAACGGACGCGCGGCGGAATCAATCGCGTATTTTGAAGAAACGCTGAAGAGTCGCACCTATCAGCAGCCGTCGAAGGCGCTCAATAATGCCGGCCTGTGCAGTCTGAAGCTGAACAACGATGCCGCAGCCGAGCGCTATTTCAAGCAAGCTTTTCAGTTCGATCCGACCAATGCCTCTGCCATGTTCAGTCTGGCAAATATCCACTATCAACGGCGCGAATACGAGCAGGCCCGGTTCTATACCGGGCGATTGCTGAAGGACGATATGTTCAGCGCCGAGGTACTTTGGCTGGCGGTCAGGACCGAACACAAACTGGGTAACCGGACTGCAGAAAACAGCCTGGTCATCCAACTGCGAAGACGCTTTCCGGCGTCGAAAGAATTCGCAGCCTACCAACGCGGGGCTTTTGATGAGTGAAGACGGATCCAGTACAGTGCCATTTGAACCAGCAACACCAGTCCAGCCGGAACAATCCGTTCAGTCCGATTTGACGCCTGGCGCACAGCTGGCGCGTCAGCGCATCGCACTGGGCTGGAGCATTTCGGAGGTGGCCTCGCATCTGAATCTGGCGCCGCGCCAGGTGCAGGCGATGGAAGACGACAACCATGCGGCCTTGCCCGGTATCGCCATTACGCGTGGTTTCATTCGCGCTTATGCAAAATTGTTGCGCATCGATGCCGCGCCGCTGATGGTCGGACTGGTCCTGCCAGTCGAGAATTTTAGCGATACGCCGGCTCCGGCCCGTCGCACCGTCGCGCCTGCCAATTTTTCCGATAACCGGCTTGGTTCTTCCGGCGGGCATCGGGCGTCTTCGAAGTGGTATTCCATTTTGCTGGTCGGCGTGGTCGTGATCGCGGCCGGTTCTCTGGCGCAGCATTACGGCTGGTTGCCAAAGGATCTTGAAACCGCTTCGGCGAATGTCTCCAATGGTCTGAGTGTGCTGCGCGGTGAGCCTGTTGAAGCCGTCGCAACGGGCCCGGAGCCGTCGCCCGGGCATGTCGAAATCACGCCTGATATGCCGATCGGAATGATTCCGCCGGCTGACGTACCGATGGACACCGATGTACCGGGTGGGGATTCTGCTGCCGGCCCGGCGACCGTGGCGACGGCTCCGGTAGCGGATGCCACGGCGGCGATACCGCCTGTAGATCTGGCGCTGCTGCCGGCACCTGCAACCGCGATCAATAACAAGTTGGTGCTCAACGTACGCAGTGATTCCTGGATTGAAATCCGCGGTAACGGCAGCAGTGCAGTGACCTCCAAACTTTATCGCGCCGGCAGCACCAGCACATTCGACATCGTCGAGCCGGTGACGCTGGTGGTTGGCAATGCCGCCGGTGTGGAGGCCACGTTGCGTGGCGCGCCGCTGCCGCTGCCTTCCGCTTCGAACAATAATGTTGCCCGTATAAACGTGAAATAACCCATGAGCCTGCTTTCTGCCGATCTACCTTCCTGCCTGCCGATTCCATCCGGCCCATCGCTGCGCCGACTAGTGCGTCAGGTCGCCATTCGTCATGGCGATCACGTTATTCTGGTCGGTGGTGACGCACCTATTGTCGTGCAATCGATGACCAATACCGATACCGCCGACGCGATCGGGACCGCCATCCAGATCAAGGAGTTGGCCCGTGCCGGTTCCGAGCTGGTGCGTATCACTGTCAACAATGCCGAAGCCGCTGCGGCGGTACCGGCGATCCGCGAACAGCTCGATCGCATGGGTGTCAACGTACCGCTGGTGGGCGACTTTCATTACAACGGTCACACGCTGCTCAATGATTATCCGGACTGTGCCCGTGCGTTGTCGAAGTACCGTATCAATCCCGGTAATGTCGGGCAGGGCGCCAAGCGCGACACCCAGTTCGCCCAGATGATCGAGGCAGCCTGCAAGTACGACAAGCCGGTTCGTATCGGCGTCAACTGGGGCAGCCTGGATCAGGCCCTGCTGGCGCGCATCATGGACGAAAATGCCAAGCGCGATGTGCCTTGGGCGGCGCAGGCGGTGATGTATGAAGCGCTGGTTACCTCGGCAGTCGAAAACGCTTTGCGGGCGGAAGAGCTCGGCCTTTCACGCGACAAGATCATCCTGTCCTGCAAGGTTTCCGGCGTACAGGATTTAATCGCTGTCTATCGCGAACTGGCGAACCGCTGTGATTATCCATTGCATCTTGGTCTGACCGAGGCCGGCATGGGCAGCAAGGGCATCGTGGCTTCGACGGCTGCCTTGTCGGTGCTGCTGCAAGAAGGTATCGGCGACACCATCCGTATTTCGCTCACGCCGGAACCGGGCGGCGACCGCACCCGCGAAGTCATTGTCGGTCAGGAGATTCTGCAGACGATGGGCTTGCGCAAGTTCACGCCGATGGTCATTGCCTGTCCGGGCTGTGGTCGCACAACATCGACCACGTTCCAGTCTCTGGCCGATAGCATCCAGACCTATTTGCGGGACCAGATGCCGGTCTGGAAAAATGACTACCCCGGTGTGGAAGCGATGAATGTCGCGGTCATGGGTTGCATCGTCAATGGTCCCGGCGAATCGCGCCATGCCAATATCGGCATCAGCCTGCCCGGCACCGGCGAAACGCCGGCGGCGCCGGTTTTTGTCGATGGTGAAAAAACCGTCACGCTGCGCGGCGAGCGTATCTCCGAAGAATTCCAGGCCATCGTGCTGGACTATGTACAAAGCCACTACGGCAAGACCACGCCAGTGGCCTGAATTGATTGTGAAACCAGATCCCATGTCAGATAAAAAAATAGCCCCGAAAAAAGCCGACAAAATTACCGGCGTCAAAGGCATGAACGATATCCTGCCGGCCGATGCCGGGCTGTGGGAATTGTTCGATAACACGGTGCAAACCGTGCTCAAGAGCTACGGTTTTCAACAGATCCGTACACCGATCGTCGAGTCAACAGCGCTGTTTGCGCGTGGCCTCGGTACCGTCACCGACATCGTCGAAAAAGAAATGTATTCGTTCGCCGATTCGATGAATGGCGACTTGCTGACCTTGCGTCCGGAAGCCACGGCCGGCGTGGTGCGTGCTGCCATTGAACACAACCTGACCTACGAAGGGCCGAAGCGGCTCTGGTACACCGGCCCGATGTTCCGGCATGAGCGACCACAGCGCGGGCGCTATCGGCAGTTCCATCAGGTTGGTGCCGAAGCAGTCGGTTTTTCCGGTCCGGACATTGATGCCGAACTGATGATGTTGTGTCAGCGCCTGTGGGATGATCTGGGTCTGGACAACATCCGGCTCGAACTCAATTCGATCGGGAATGCAGAAGAGCGCAATCGTCACCGGATCGACCTGATCGCTTATTTTGAACAGCATCTTGATGTGATGGACGAAGAAGCCAAGCGCCGCTTGCACACCAACCCGCTGCGAATCCTCGATACCAAAAATCCGGCGATGCAGGCAATGGTCAACGCCGCACCGCAATTGCTGGCCTACCTCGGCGAGGAATCGCAAGCCCATTTTGACGGCGTGCAAAACATCCTGCGCCATAACAATGTGCCGTTCACGATCAATCCGCGTTTAGTGCGCGGCATGGATTATTACAATCGCACCGTGTTCGAGTGGGTCACCGATGAACTCGGTTCGCAGGGCACGGTATGCGCCGGTGGTCGCTACGACACGTTGTTCGAAATGTTTGGCGGCAAGCCGACTCCTTCGTGCGGTTTTGCGATGGGTATCGAGCGCTTGCTGGAACTGATGCGCGCGGCCGGCGAGCAGTACGCCGGCAGCCAGTGCGACGTGTATGTGGTGCATCAGGGCGATGCCGCGCAACTCAAAGCATCGGTGGTTGCAGAGCGATTACGCGATGCCGGCCTCGACGTTGTGCTACATTGCGCGTCGGCGTCGAGCAGCAGCGTCAAGGCCCAGATGAAACGGGCCGATGCCAGCGGTGCAGCCTTTGCGGTCATCCTCGGTGAAGACGAAGTCGCCGGTGATATGGCGACCGTCAAGCCCTTGCGTGCACCCGAGGGAGAAACGCATCAGCATGATCAGGCTCTGGTGCCGTTCGATAGTGTGGCCGATTACCTGGTGGACCAGATCATCGGTGGTGGTGAGCATGACGGCCATGATCATGCCGGGCACGATCACACGCATCATTAATCTCCCCGCATTGCGCACGTCCCCCTGGCGATTAACGATTAACAATTTACGACTAATACAAAGTTGATATGGCATACGATCACGAAGAACAAGAGCAAATGGCCAGCCTCAAGGCCTGGTGGAATCAGTACGGCAACTTGCTGACCTGGGCATTGACGATCGTGCTGGCCGGGTACGCGGCATGGACCGGGTGGAATTATTATCAGCGCACGCAATCGACCGAAGCATCGATGCTTTACAACGAATTGCAAAATGCGGTCAAGGCCAAGGATGCGACTAAAATTCAGCGTGCCGCCACCGATCTGCAGGACCGTTACGTGCGTACTCCCTATGCCCAGATGAGCGCACTGGTCGCAGCTAAATCAGCGATCGATGCGAGCGACCTGCCACGGGCCAAGGCTCAGTTGCAATGGGTTATCGATAAAGGTGCCGATGCCGAATACAAGGCGATTGCCCGGATTCGACTGGCCGGTATTTTGCTCGATGAAAAAGCATATGACGCAGGCCTGGCTTTACTGGCCACGGATTTTCCGGTCGAATTTGCCGTTGATGTAGCCGACCGCAAGGGCGACTTGCTGGTGGCGCAGAACAAGCTGGTCGAAGCACGTTCAGCCTACCAGTTGGCTCTAGACAAAGCCGAGCAAAAAAATCCCGGTCGACAGCTCATTCAACTGAAGCTCGATGCCATCGGTGGCGCGGTGGCGAAGGCTGCAGCATAAAAGCAGTCGACTTGAACAGACCAGTCAGTCTTCTTCGGTTAAAGGAAAAAAATGCATAGTGCAGTCAAATTGGCAGGGGCGATGGTTCTGGTGACGCTGGCAGGATGCGCTTCACTCAATCCGTTCAGCAAGCCGCCGGCCCGCAGTCCGCCAGTCGCGCTGGTGGAATTTAAACAGACCATGGCCGCGCGTACCGTGTGGACTGCAGCGATCGGCAAGTCGAACGGTTACGTCTTGTCGCCGGCTGTGGCCGGCAACAGCATTTTCGCCGCCGCCGCAGACGGGTCTATTGCCCGTTTCGACGTAGCGACTGGCAATGTGGTGTGGCGCATTAATGCCGGCGCACCGTTGAGTGCCGGTGTTGGCAGTGACGGCAACACGGTTGCTGTGGCAGGTGAAAAGGGCATGATTTTTGCATTTGATGGTGACGGCAAGTTGCGCTGGAAAGCGCAAACCACCAGCGAAGTATTGTCGGCACCGGCCGTCACCGCCGATCTGGTAATTGTGCGCAGTGTTGATAATCGTATTGCGGCTTTTGATGTGGCCACCGGTACGCGTCGCTGGTTCCTGCAGCGCACGACGCCGGCGCTGACATTGCGGTCGGCCCCGGGAATCATTACCAATGGCACAGCCGCATTTGCAGCGATGCCGGGTGGTCGCTTGCTGGCGATGACGCTTAATAACGGTGCGCCGCTGTGGGAGATCGCTGTTGGTGACCCGCGTGGTGCCACCGAACTCGAACGGGTTTCGGATACCTCCGGGAATCCGGTCATCGTCGGCAACGACATCTGCGCAGTCGCGTATCAGGGCAGGGTTGGTTGCTTTGAACTTGCCAGCGGCGCAGCGCGCTGGTCGAAAGACTGGTCCAGCGACGTAGGCGTCTCGGTCGACCAGCGATTTCTGTTCGCGGCCAACGATGCTGGCGCGGTGTCGGCCTTTGCGCGCGATACCGGAACGAATGTCTGGCGCAATGACAAGCTCGGGTACCGCAGGCTGTCTGCACCCGCATCGTTCGGCCGGTCGGTTGCGATTGGTGATGGCCAGGGTTATATCCATTTTCTTGCACGCGAAGACGGCGCTTTTCTGGCCCGTGTCGCCACTGACGGTAGCCCGATTTCGGCAACACCGGTGGTGGTCGCCGATCGCGTGATCTTTCAAACTCAAGCAGGGGCATTGGTCGCGCTGGCGGCCGAGTAAAACTATTTAATGAAGCCGGTAATTGCACTCGTGGGCCGACCAAACGTCGGCAAATCCACCTTATTCAACCGATTGACCCGCTCGCGGGATGCGATCGTCGCCGACATGCCGGGCCTGACCCGCGACCGCCACTACGGTGAAGGCCGCATGGGCGAACGTCCTTTTCTGGTCATTGATACCGGCGGTTTCGAGCCGGTTGCCAAAGACGGCATCATGTTCGAAATGGCCAAGCAGACCCGTCAGGCTGTCGCTGAAGCTGACATGGTGATTTTTATCGTTGACGGACGTCAGGGCATGACGCCGCATGACAAGACCATCACCGATTTTCTGCGCAAGTCAGGCCGTCAGGTCATGCTGGTCGTGAACAAGGCCGAAGGCATGCGTTATAGCGCCGTCACGGCGGATTTCTACGAACTCGGTATGGGCGACCCGTATGTCATTTCGGCCGCGCATGGCGATGGCGTGATGGACCTGGTCGAGGAAGCACTGAACCTGGCGTTTGCGCAAAAGCCGGTCGAGGACGAACCGGCGGTTGACCTGGGCAAGGCGATCCGCATCGCCATTGTCGGTCGTCCCAATGTCGGCAAGTCGACCATGGTCAACACCTTGCTGGGTGAAGAGCGCGTCATTGCGTTTGACATGCCCGGCACTACGCGCGACTCGATCGAAATTCCGTTCGAGCGCAGCGGTCAGCAATACACGTTGATCGATACCGCAGGTATTCGCCGGCGCGGCAAGGTCTTCGAAGCGATTGAAAAATTCTCGGTAGTCAAAACTCTGCAATCGATATCAGAGGCGAATGTAGTCTTGCTGCTGCTTGATGCGCAGCAGGATATCTCCGAGCAGGATGCGCATATTGCCGGCTTTATTCTTGAGTCAGGTCGCGCATTGGTGGTTGGCGTCAACAAGTGGGATGGTCTTACCAGCAGCCGTCGCGACGAGATCAAGATTGATCTCGATCGCAAGCTCGACTTCCTGTCTTTTGCCAAGTTCCACTACATCTCGGCACTCAAGGCAACCGGTGTCGACCAATTGATGAAATCGATCAATTCGGCCTACGCCGCAGCGATGAGCGATCTGTCGACACCGAAACTGACTCGTGCATTAATCGAGGCTGTCGAGCACCAGCAGCCGCGTCGCAAAGGTTCGATTCGTCCGAAACTGCGCTATGCCCACCAGGGTGGAATGAACCCGCCTATCGTCGTAATCCATGGCAATTCTCTGGATGCGATCGATGACAACTACAAGCGTTTTCTGGAAAAACATTTCCGCGAAACGTTTGCTCTGGTCGGCACGCCATTACGGATCGAGTTCCGGTCGGGCAAAAACCCGTTCTCGCGCCACGAGAAATAAAACACGGCCGACCGGTTGCATGGCTGTGCCGGTTAGCTGGTTTTCTCTGCGCATGATCTGGCGGCAACGCCATAAATCAATTACATTTTCAAAAGGGGCAGCATAGCCCTTGAAAAGACTGCAAGCTGGCACCAACTCCTTATTAAGCAAATACACCACAACAACAAATTGGAGTTTCCATGAGCAATAAAGGGCAAATGTTACAAGACCCATTCCTTAATGCTTTACGCAAAGAGCACGTTCCCGTTTCCATTTATCTGGTTAATGGCATCAAGTTGCAAGGGCACATCGAGTCCTTCGATCAATACGTAGTCCTGCTGCGCAACACCGTTACCCAGATGGTCTACAAGCACGCGATTTCCACCGTGGTGCCGGCACGTGCAGTGACTCTCAATCTCGAATCTGAAGCAGAATAACCGGATGCCGATCCTAGCGCCAATGGGGCGCCACTAGCATGCGCGCCGCATTGGTCGGAGTCGACTTCGGCAAAGGTGATTTCGCAGCGAGCCTGGAAGAATTGTCCCTGCTGGCGAAGTCGGCCGGCGCGGTCCCTATCACCTCCATTACCTGCAAGCGCAGTAGTCCCGATGCGGCATTTTTTGTCGGGTCGGGCAAGGCCAGCGAAATCGGTGATGCGGTTGCTGACAATGAACTTGAGCTGGTCATTTTCAACCACGCTCTGTCCCCGGCTCAGCAACGCAATCTCGAACGGCACATGAAGGTCCGTGTCATCGATCGCACTAGCCTCATTCTCGATATTTTTGCCCAGCGGGCCCAGAGTCATGTGGGTAAGGTGCAGGTTGAACTGGCGCAATTGCAGCATCTGGCAACACGCCTGATCCGTGGTTGGACTCACCTTGAACGACAAAAAGGCGGGATCGGTCTACGCGGTCCCGGTGAGACACAGCTTGAAACCGACCGCCGTTTGCTTGGCGAGCGGGTCAAGGCACTGCGTGCCAAACTCGAAAAACTCCAGCAGCAACATGCGACCCAGCGCCGTGCGCGTGGCCGCGGTCAAGTGTTCTCCGTGTCGCTGGTGGGGTATACCAACGCGGGTAAATCGACGTTGTTCAACACCATCTGCAAAGCCCGGGTGTATGCAGCTGACCAATTGTTTGCAACCCTGGATACGACGTCGCGCCGGGTTTATATGGGAGACGCCGGTAATGTCGTGTTGTCGGACACGGTCGGCTTCATTCGTGAGCTGCCACATCAATTGGTGGCGTCATTTCGCGCCACCCTGGAAGAAACCATCCACGCTGATCTGTTGCTGCATGTCGTCGATGCGGCCAGTCCGAACCGGTTGGAGCAGATCGAGCAAGTCAATAGCGTTCTCAAGGAAATTGGCGCTGATCAGATTCCACAGATTCTGGTCTGGAACAAGATAGACGCCGCCGGGCTGGAGCCCGCTATGGAGCGCGACGAATATGATAAGATTCATCGCGTTTTTGTGAGCGCACAAAGCGGTGTTGGTGTTGATCTGCTCCGTAGCGCAATCGGTGAATTTGCAAAATCAAACAAGGTGGCGATGTCCGGAGAAAGTCCCGACATCCTTCATTGTGACGCGCCGGTTTGACTGCATGTACGCAGTGTCAATACTCCCTTTAACCATCACTTAAGCCAGATTGCGACCGAATGTTCGTTTCTCTTTTAAAAAAATATGGTTTGAAGTTTTCGCTGAATGATCCGCGTTGGGGTCGAGGTTCGCAAGACGACAAACAAAATCAGAATAGCAATCAGGAAAACCGGCGCCCACCGGATGGACCTCCTGATCTTGAACAACTGTGGCGTGACTTTAATGTCCGTCTCAACCGTCTGCTGGGCGGTAAGAAAAATGGCGGCGGGTCGGATTCCGGCGGTAATGGCGGCGGCGGCTTCAATCCTGATATGCGTGGTGCCGGTCTCGGTGCCACAGTAATCGCAGTCATTGCCGCTTTCCTGTGGCTCATCAGTGGATTTTTTATTGTCCAGGAAGGTCAGACTGCCGTTGTCATGACCTTCGGTAAAGTCAGTCACATGACACCGGCGGGTTTTAACTGGCGCTGGCCGACGCCGATTCAATCCCATGAAATCGTCAATGTTTCGTCGGTGCGTACAGTCGAAATAGGCTACCGCGGCAATGCCAAGAATAAGCAACTGGAAGAGTCGCTGATGTTGACGGAAGACGAAAACATCATCGATATCCAATTTGCCGTGCAGTACCGTCTGAAGAACGCCGCGGACTGGTTGTTCAACAACCGCGATCAGGAAGAGATGATCAAGCAGGTTGCCGAGAGCGCCATTCGTGAAGTCGTCGGCCACAGCAAGATGGACTTTGTGCTGTACGAGGGACGTGAAAAAGTGGCGCTGGATGTCGGTCAGTTAATGCAGCAAATTCTCGACTTGTACAAGTCCGGCGTTCAGGTTGCCAATGTCACGATGCAGGGCGTGCAGCCACCAGAGCAAGTCCAGGCAGCGTTCGACGACGCGGTCAAAGCGGGGCAGGATCGCGAACGTGCAAAGAACGAAGGTCAAGCATATGCGAATGACGTAGTGCCAAAAGCTCGTGGCGCGGTATCACGCTTGCTGCAGGAAGCGGAAGGCTACAAGTCACGCGTAGTTGCTACATCGGAAGGTGATGCATCACGTTTCAAACAAGTGCTGGTCGAATACGAAAAAGCTCCTGCGGTTACCCGCGATCGAATTTATCTGGAAACCATGCAACAAATATTTACGAATACATCCAAAGTGATGATCGACTCAAAGGCGGGTAACAACCTGTTGTACTTGCCACTTGATAAGTTGATTTCGCAATCGGTTGCTGCCGATACGGCTGAAAAAATAACAGTTCCGACAGTCGTACCTGATGCTGCAGCGGTCGAGTCCATGGAGTCCCAGCGACAACGTGATTCGCGTAGTCGTGACAGTCGCACTCGGGAGGGTCGCTAATGAATCGCCTCGTTTCTGCCGGAGTACTGGTATTAATTGCCCTGTACTTGTTGACCTCGTCGGTCTTTGTCGTGAACCAGCGCCAATATGCGATTGTGTTTGCCCTTGGTGAGGTCAAGCAGGTCATCAGTGAGCCCGGCCTGCATTTCAAGTTGCCGCAACCGTTCCAGAATGTCCTGTTTCTTGACAAGCGCATCCTGACCCTCGATACGCCGGATGCAGACCGTTTCATTACGGCCGAGAAGAAAAACATTCTCGTTGACGCGTTCGTTAAGTGGCGCATCATCGCGCCGACTTTGTACTTCGTCAGCTTTGGTGGCGACGAGCGGCGTGCGCTGGACCGGATGGCGCAAATCGTCAAGGCCGCGTTGAACGAAGAGATCACCAAGCGCACCGTGCGCGAAGTTATCTCCGGTCAACGGGGTAGCGTGATGGATGCAATCCAGAAAAAGGTTGCGGATGAAGCGAAAGACATCGGTGTTGAAATTGTCGATGTCCGTCTGAAGCGGGTCGACTACGTTGAACAGATCAACCTGTCGGTTTATCAGCGGATGAAGGCCGAGCGTACCCGGGTTGCCAACGAGTTGCGTTCGACCGGCGCGGCCGAATCCGAAAAGATTCGTGCGGATGCCGATCGACAGGTGACGGTCTTGCTGGCCGATGCCTACCGCGATGCAGAAACAATGCGTGGTGCAGGTGATGCAAAAGCATCCCAGGTCTACGCTGATGCCTTCGGCAAGAGCCCCGAGTTTTACAAGTTCTACCGCAGTCTCGAAGCGTACCGGTCCAGCTTCAAGACGCGTAACGACCTGATGGTGCTTGATCCGAGTTCGGAGTTCTTCAAGTATTTCAAGAGCCCGGGTGGCGCTGCGGCGACTTCGAAGAAATAACATTGCGGGCAGAGCCGGTTGCAGCGTATTCTGCGTCCGGTTCATGCTCTTCCCCATAAAGGCGCCGAGCCTGCTATTGCCATGTTGGTTGGTTCAACCGGAATAGCTGCTGCGGCGCTCAGTTGCGTGCGGTTACGCCGCGACTTGTTCGATTTTTTATCCATACTGCTCCTGTCATGCCCAACTGGCTACTCCCTGAAAATATTGCTGATGTGTTGCCTTCCGAGGCACGCAAGATAGAAGAACTGCGCCGTCAATTGCTGGACAACTTCCGCCATTACGGCTATGAGTTGGTGATGCCACCGATGCTCGAATACCTCGAGTCATTGCTCACCGGCGCTGGTGCCGATACCGACTTGCGAACCTTCAAGCTGGTTGACCAGTTATCAGGTCGCACCATGGGTGTCCGTTCTGATATGACGACGCAAGTCGCGCGCATCGACGCGCACCTGCTCAACCGTTCGTCGGTTACACGCCTGTGCTACGCCGGCAGCGTGCTCCATACCCGTCCGTCAGGTTTGCACGCCACGCGTGAACCGCTGCAGATCGGCGCCGAGATTTATGGTCATGCCGGTCTTGAAGCCGATGCAGAAATCCAGCAACTGGTACTGGCTTCGCTTGCTCTGGCCGGAATTCAAACGGTACGACTGGACTTGTGCCATGTCGGTATCGTGCGGGCAATCATGGCGCAGGACGCCGCAGCGAGCGCCAACGAAACGGCATTGTTCGGGCTGCTCAAGGCCAAGGATGCACCGGGTTTGCGATTGCTGACGGCGTCATTTGGTACGGTTGCCCGTGAGGCGATCCTGGCGCTGCCGGAACTTTACGGCGATGCCACAACCTTGCAGCGCGCTCGTACGGTGCTGCCTGCATTGCCAGGGATCGTAGCTGCGCTCGATGATCTTGAGGCACTGGTGCAATTAGCCGGTACTGCACAGATGACGATCGATCTGGCCGATTTGCGCGGCTATCACTACGAAAGCGGCGCGACGTTTGCCGCTTACGTGTCAGGCCTGCCGAATCCGGTGGCACGTGGTGGTCGCTACGATCACGTCGGTGAAGCATTCGGTCGCGCTCGTCCGGCTACCGGCTTTTCGATGGATCTGCGCGAACTGGCGCGCCTGCTGCCTGCCGCACAACGTCTCAGTGCGATTCGCGCCCCATGGGGAACGGATAGCGTACTGCGCGAAAAGATCGCGCTATTGCGTGATGCCGGCGAGGTGGTGATTCAAAATCTGCCTGGTCACGAAAACGATCAGGAAGAGTTCGATTGCGATCGCGCACTGGTTCTCGACAATGGTAATTGGCTACTCAAAAATTTAGGTTAAGTGATGACTCAGACAAACGTAGTGAAAAATGTGGTGGTGATCGGGACCCAGTGGGGCGATGAGGGCAAGGGCAAGATCGTCGATTGGCTGACCGATCATGCGCAAGGCGTCGTACGTTTTCAGGGTGGCCACAATGCCGGTCACACGCTGGTCATTGGCGGCAAAAAAACCGCGTTGCAATTGATCCCTTCGGGCATCATGCGCGCCGGCGTGGCCTGCTATATCGGTAACGGAGTTGTGTTGTCCGTGCCGGATCTGCTGCGTGAAATCGACAAGCTGCAGGCGGTCGGGGTCGAGGTTGAATCGCGCTTGAAGGTTTCTGAAGCCTGTCCGATCATCTTGCCGTACCACACCGCACTCGACGGCGCGCGCGAAGCAGCACGCGGCGCAGCCAAGATCGGCACCACAGGCAAGGGAATCGGTCCAGCCTACGAAGACAAAGTCGCCCGTCGCGCCATTCGTGTCGCTGACCTGCTTAACGAAAAACGCTTTGGTGAAAAGCTGCGCGAAAATCTCGATTTCCATAACTTCGTACTGACCGAATATCTGAAGGCACCGGCCGTCGATTTTCAGAAGACTTTCGATGACGCATTGGCCGATGTCCCACGTCTTGCACCCATGGCTGCCGACGTATCGAGCGCGCTGTATGCCGCCTACAAGGGTGGCGCCAACCTGTTGTTCGAAGGCGCGCAAGGCAGCTTGCTCGACGTCGACCATGGCACGTACCCGTTCGTTACTTCCAGTAATTGCGTGGCCGGTAATGCCGCCGCCGGCAGTGGCGTTGGTCCGAACATGTTGCATTACATTCTGGGGATCACGAAGGCCTACACGACACGGGTTGGCAGCGGTCCTTTCCCGTCCGAATTGCCTACCGATGCAGGCGTCGGCATGCATCTGTCGAGTGTCGGTCACGAGTTCGGCACCGTCACCGGTCGTCCGCGTCGTTGTGGCTGGTTCGATGCCGCGCTGCTACGTCGCTCGGTTCAGATCAATGGTGTCTCCGGTATGTGCCTGACCAAGCTCGATGTGCTGGATGGGTTGGATTCGTTGAAGATCTGTACCGGTTACCTGATCGATGGCAAGCACGTCGATATCTTCCCGGTCGGTGCTGAAGATGCTGGTCGTTGCGAGCCGGTCTACGAAGAGATGCCGGGCTGGACTGACACGACCGTCGGTGCCAAGTCGATGGACGCGTTGCCGGCCAACGCGCGTGCTTACATCCAGCGCATCGAAGAATTGGTCGGCGTGCCGATCGACATGGTCTCTACCGGTCCTGACCGTGAAGAAACCATCGTTTTGCGCCATCCATTCAAGTGAGTAGCGGGACTATCATGACGCATCCTGTATCGAGCGAGAAAGACCTCTGGGTCTCCTGGGATGACTACCATAGGGCCATCGAGCGCCTCGCAATGATGGTGCACGATTCAGGCTGGAAGTTTGATCAGGTGCTGTGTCTGGCACGGGGTGGCTTGCGTCCGGGGGATGTGTTTTCACGGATTTTCGACGTGCCGCTGGCGATTCTGTCGACCAGTTCATATCGTGAAGAAACCGGGACCAAGCGCGGCGACCTCGATATCGGCAAGTTCATCACGATGACGCGTGGCTCGCTCGGTGGTCGCGTGCTGCTGCTCGATGATCTCGTTGATTCGGGTGTCACACTGGAAAAAGTCCAGCATCATCTGAAGACCAATTTTCCTGCTGTGACGGAAGTCAAATCTGCGGTGATCTGGTGCAAGGCCTGCTCATCGATCCGGCCGGACTTTTATCTGGATTATCTGGAGTCGAATCCGTGGATTCATCAACCATTTGAAGAGTACGACGGACTGCGTGCGCATCAGTTACATGCGTGGCTGAAAAAGGGCGAGCAGCAGTAAAAACTTTTGTTCAAGACCATGCGCTGCATGGTCTTTTTTCGTCCTGATGAGGTGGTCGGAAGTGTTCAGCTTGCATGTCGTAGTGAATCGGCAGGCGAAAAAAAACCCACTGTCGAAACAGTGGGTTTTTTAATGAAAGGCTTGGTGCCCACGGAGGGACTCGAACCCCCACATCCGAAGACACATGGACCTGAACCATGCGCGTCTACCAATTCCGCCACGTGGGCCTTCCAAAGAAACCGAAGTATAAAGGAAAACCTTGTGCTGTCAAACAGCCTTTCATGCTGGTCTGCAAATATCTGGTGTGATAGGTTAAACTCGCACACTCCGTTACACTACGCGGGAGCGCCGTTTCGCGAAGTTGCTGTTCCAGAACGCGCCGAGTCCGAAGCAAGTCGACCCCCGATGGTTGCGTGCTGATCAACTCGCCGCGAACGCGCCAAGAGCTTCTCCTGATATTCTGAATTTTTACCAATAACAACTAACTGATCCAACATTTGAGCCAATACACTATTCCCAGCCGCGAGGAAATTCTCGGCATCCTGCGTACGTCATCCGACGCGCTTAACGCAGAGGCTATTGCCGCTGCTCTCAATGTCCAGGGCGACGAAATCGACGTCTTGATGCGCCGCTTGAATGCGATGGAGCGCGACGGCCAGATTAAGCCCGATAAAGATGGTCTCTATCAGCTTTCCAGTAATGCCGGCTTTATCGATGGCCGCGTGAGTAGCCATCGCGAAGGCTTCGGTTTCCTGGTGCCGGACGACGGCGGCGATGACCTGTTTCTGTCGGAAAAGGAAATGCAAAAAGTGCTGCATGGCGACCGTGTCAAGGCACGTATCGTCGGCACAGATCGCCGCGGGCGTCCGGAAGGCACCATCGTCGAAGTGGTCTCACGCGCCAACACGCATGTCATTGGTCGTCTGCTCAATGAAAATGGTGTCTGGCTGGTGGTTCCCGAAGACCAGCGTATCGGCCAGGATATTGCTCTCTCGGGTTCGCTCGGTCAGGCCAAGACCGGCCAGGTCGTCAGTGTCCAACTGACTGAGCAGCCATCGCGCTTCAAGCAACCGGTTGGTCGCATCGTCGAAGTGCTCGGTGAGATTGATGACCCCGGCATGGAGATCGAAATTGCCGTGCGCAAGTTTGGCGTACCCCATATTTTTTCCGATGCGGCACAAAAAGCAGCCGCAAAATTACCGGGCGAAGTACGCGAAAGCGATCTGGCGGATCGTGTCGATTTGCGTGATGTGCCACTGGTCACGATCGATGGTGCTGATGCACGGGATTTTGATGACGCAGTCTATTGCGAGCCGATCAAGATCGGTCGCGCCGACGGCTTCCGTCTGATCGTGGCGATTGCCGATGTCAGCCATTACGTCAAGCCGAATGAGCCGTTGGATGTGGATGCGCTAGAGCGTAGTACGTCGGTATATTTTCCGCGCCGGGTCATTCCGATGCTGCCGGAAAAACTGTCGAATGGCTTGTGCTCGCTGAATCCGGGTGTTGATCGCCTGACGCTGGTATGTGACGCCGTGATCACTGCCAAGGGCGAAATCAAGGCTTATCAGTTTTATCCTGCTGTAATCCATTCAGCCGCGCGCCTGACCTACGACGAAGTTGCGGTCATCCTCGCCAACACCAAGGGCTCTGACGCCGCCAAACGGCCGGCGCTGGTGCCGCACTTGTTGAATCTGCATGCTGTGTATCACGCCTTGCTCAAGGCCCGCCATGTGCGTGGTGCGATCGATTTCGAGACCACCGAAACGTATATTGTCTCCAATGCCAACGGCAAGATCGAATCGATACTGCCGCGTACCCGCAACGATGCGCACAAGTTGATCGAAGAGTGCATGCTGGCAGCCAACGTGTGCGCTGCTGATATCCTCGAGCGCCACAAGCAGCCTAGCCTGTATCGCATTCATGCGACGCCGACCAAAGAAAAACTCAATCAGGTTCGTACCTTCCTCAAGCAGGTTGGTTTGAACCTGGGCGGTGGTGACAAGCCTTCTGCATCCGACTATGCCGAGCTGATGCCTAAAATTAAGGCACGGCCCGATGCGACGCTGTTGCAGACCATGTTGTTGCGCTCGATGCAGCAAGCGGTCTACAGCCCGGAAAACATCGGTCACTTTGGCTTGTCGTACGAAGCCTATGCCCACTTCACCAGTCCGATCCGGCGCTATCCGGATTTGCTGACCCATCGCGCGATCAAGGCGATTTTGCTTGGCAAGCGTTACGAGCCGAAAGGCATCGACACCACAGTGCTCAACACGACCGTGTCGAACGCCGCGCGCAAGCAAGCAGTGAAAGACAAGGCCGAAGGCAAACAAAAGAACGCCGCGGATCTGACGGTATGGGATGCACTCGGTGTGCATTGTTCCGCCAATGAACGGCGCGCCGATGAAGCCTCGCGGGATGTCGAAGCGTGGCTCAAGTGCTACTTCATCCGCGACAAGCTCGGTGAAGAATTCACCGGCACCATTTGCGGTGTCGCCACGTTCGGTATTTTCGTGCAGCTTGATTCGCTGTTCATCGAAGGCCTGGTGCATGTGACCGACCTTGGTGCCGATTACTTCCAATTCGACGAAGCCCGCCACGAATTGCGTGGCGAACGCAGCGGCATGCGCTATCAGCTGACTGACCGGGTTACCGTACAGGTCGCCCGGGTCGATCTCGATGCGCGCAAAATTGACCTGAAACTGGTCACTGAACCGGGCATCAAGACGGTACTCAAAAACGAGTCCCGTCGTGCCGAAGAAGAACATCAGGAAAGCGATCCATCGGGTCGCCGTAACTCCTCCACCTCACCAGCAGACCGTTCGCGTGCGCCAAAGGCGTATCCGAAAGCAGGCAAGAAAAAGCGATAAGAACCATGAGTAAAATGATATTTGGCTTTCATGCCGTGACCGCACGCTTGCGCCATGAAGCATCGACTGTAGAAGAAATTTATGTCGATACGGCGCGTCACGATCAACGCATGAAAGACATGCTGAAAGCCGCAGCGGCCGTCAAGGTCCGGGTCATTCAGGCCGATGACCAGCGCCTGTCAAACATGGTTGGCACACGCCGCCATCAGGGCGTGGTTGCCAAGGCCGGTGAAGTTTCGCTGGCCCGCAACCTTGATGAATTGCTCGACGCAGTCGATGGGCCGCCGCTGTTGCTGGTCCTCGATGGCATCACCGATCCGCATAATCTCGGTGCCTGTTTGCGGGTTGCCGATGGGGCCGGTGCCCACGCGGTAATCGCACCTAAAGACCGTGCTGTTGGTCTCAATGCGACCGCCGCCAAGGTCGCCAGCGGCGCGGCCGAAAGTGTCCCGTACATTACCGTGACCAATCTGGCGCGCACGCTGCGCGATTTGAAAGATCGTGGCATCTGGCTTATCGGCACAACCGAAGACGCCGAACAGACGCTGTATCAGGGTGATTTCACCGGGCCGACCGCGCTGATCATGGGTTCGGAAGGCGAGGGCATGCGTCGCTTGACGACCGAAACGTGCGACTTCCTCGTACACATTCCGATGTTTGGTGCAGTCGAAAGTTTGAACGTGTCGGTTGCATCCGGCGTATGCCTGTTCGAAGCGCGCCGCCAGCGCTTAGTCAAAGGCTAGTAGGGTGGGCACGGCCTCATCGTGCCCACGCGTGCGTACCGTGAGCCGCCGTCAAGTCCGATCGTTTGCAGGAGCATTCGCGTGGGTACTGTGTGCCCACCCACCGGCCTTTCCCTAAACGGATACCATCGTTCTCTCTTTTGTCAGCATTATTCCATTATGTTCAGTCGCCTCCGTGAAGACATCGCCAGTATCATCGAACGCGACCCTGCCGCGCGCAATGCATGGGAGGTGCTCACTTGCTATCCCGGGCTGCACGCGCTCATCTTGCACCGGGCAGCCGGCTGGTGCTGGCATCATCAGCTGAAATGGTTTGGCCGATTCATCGCCTATCTGGCACGCATACTCACTGGTATTGAAATCCACCCTGGTGCAACGATTGGTCGGCGGGTTTTCATTGACCACGGTTTCGGCGTAGTCATTGGCGAGACGGCGGATGTCGGTGACGATTGCACGATCTATCAGGGCGTGACGCTGGGGGGTACCTCGCTCAGCAAAGGTGCCAAGCGTCACCCGACGCTGGGCGCGGGCGTGATCATTGGCGCCGGTGCACAAGTGCTCGGTGCCTTCACGGTGGGTGCTGCTGCCAAAATAGGTTCGAACGCGGTAGTGGTCAAGGAAGTACCTCCGGGTGCAACGGCGGTTGGCAATCCGGCGCGCATTGTTCTCAAACAGGCCCACAGTCCGCAAGAAAATGCCGCAGCGCGCATGTTTGCGGCCTACGGTATTTCACCTGACGGCGATGATCCGCTGTCGAAAGCGCTGCACGGCCTGATTGATAACGCCGCCGCGCAGGAACTCCAGATTAGCAAAATTCTTGCCGCACTCAAATGTGCCAACATCGGTTGCGAGACGATGGCCGGGCTCGACAAGTTTGATCCGGCATCACTGAACCGCATGGTCGAATAAGAGAGAACGCGATGCCATCCGAAGACCAGCAAGACGTCCTTGATCAACTCGAAATTCGTGTCCTTGCCGTGCTATCCGAAAAGGAGGCAACGACACCGGACGCGTATCCGCTGTCACTCAATGCGCTGACGAATGGCTGCAATCAATTGTCGAGTCGTGATCCGGTGATGTCGCTCAGCGATGCTGCCGTTCATGACGTCGTACAGCGATTGATGCAACGCAAACTGGTTGCCGAAGTCAGCCAGGCCGGGGCGCGGGTTGCGAAGTTTGAACACCGGATGCGCATCAAGTGGACACTGGAGCCCGACAAGCTGGCAGTGCTCACGGTACTGATGCTGCGTGGCAGTCAAACTGCCGGTGAAATCCGCGCGCGCTGCGAACGCCTGCACGCGTTCGAGTCCATCGAACAGGTCGAAGCGTGTCTGCAATTTTTGATCGACAAGTATCCGCCACTGGTGGCCAAGCTGGCACGCGGTCGCTATGCCCAGTTACTGGCAGGTGAGTCTTTTGTCGAGCAACAGGAAATTGCCGGGGCTTTTTCGGGCAAGGTCAGGGTTGATGGAGGGACTGACCGGCTCTCGCAACTGGAAGCCGAAGTCATCCAGTTGCGAGCAGGGCTGGATGACTTGTCGGCGCAGTTCGCGCTCTTCAAACAGCAGTTCGATTAAAGCAGGACAGCTTCGCCAGCGACGTTGAAACGTCTCAGTTGCCCCGTTGCATACAGCCCGAACCAGCCGCCTCGCTGCGGCTCGGCTTCACAATCCCAGTCTGGCAGCACATGCCGGGTTCGGCCGGCCCGATCAAGATGCGTCGCAGGGCGGTGCGTGTGGCCATGGATCATCCGCGTTGTACCGGTTGCGTTGAACAAAGCGTCAATGGCGTCGGGATTGACGTCCATGATGTCGGCGTTCTTCGTGCTTTGGGCATCGCGGCTTTGCGTGCGCATGCCAGCGATGATGTCCTTGCGGCGCGTCAGCGGCATCGCCAGGAAGGCCTGTTGCCACTGCGGTTGCCGAACTTCATTGCGGAACGCGATATAGCCAATGTCATCCGTACACTGGGCGTCGCCATGCGCCAGCACAATCCGTTGACCTGCCACATCGATGACCGTGCCGTCTTGCAGCAAGGTGATGCCGGTGGCACGCGCAAATTCGGAACCTACCAGAAAGTCGCGGTTCCCTGCCATCCAGAATAATGCGGTACCGGCGTCACTGAGCGCGCGCAATTCGCGCACGATACGGCGATGCAGCGGTGCGTCGATGTCATCGTCGCCGGCCCAGTATTCGAACAGGTCGCCCAACAGATAAAGTTGGTGGGCACGCGCACCATGGCGCTGCAGGAAGTCGATGAAGGCCGCGATGGTGGCTGGCATCGATTCTTTCAAATGGACGTCGGAAACAAAAAGCGCAACCATTTCCGGTTGCGCTTCGTTCACTGTGTCAGTGGTGGTCACGCTTTGCAACGAAGCATCAGACCACGGTGACTTTTTCGATTACGACATCTTCAACTGGCACATCGGCGGACATGCCCGAGCGGCTGGTCTTGACTGCCTTGATTTTGTCGACCACATCAGCGCCTTCAACTACTTTGCCGAATACGCAGTAACCCCAGCCATCCTGACCAGGATAGTCGAGGAAGCTGTTGTTCTTGATGTTGATGAAAAATTGTGCTGAGGCAGAATGCGGGTCCGAGGTACGGGCCATCGCGACACTGTACTCGACATTTTTCAGGCCATTCTTGGCTTCGTTTTCGACGGGTGCATTGGTTGGTTTCTGTTTCATGCCCGGCTCGAAACCGCCGCCCTGGATCATGAAGCCATCAATGACGCGATGGAAAATGGTATTCGAGTAATGGCCTGCATTGACATAGGCAAGGAAATTCTCAACGGTCTTCGTTGCTTTCTCTGCATCGAGTTCGAGTTTGATGTCGCCGTGGTTGGTGGTGATGATGACTGCCATGAATTACCTCTTTGTGGTCTGAATGGATGGGTGGAGATCAGTGCGCTTATTTGGTAAGCGTCGCACTTTCGATCACGATGGGTGTTTGCGGGACGTTCTGGTACATCGCCGCATCTTTGGTCGGCACGCGACGGATTTTGTCTACCACGTCCTGGCCTGCAACGACCTTGCCGAATACCGCGTAACCGGCACCGTCACGGCCGGGATAATCGAGCATGCCGTTGTTATTGACATTAATGAAAAATTGCGCTGTCGCCGAATCCGGATCATTGGTACGTGCCATGGCGACCGTATACGCTTCATTCTTCAAGCCGTTGCTGCCTTCGTTCTTGATCGGCGCACCGGATTGTTTCTGGTTCATGTTCTTGTCAAAGCCGCCACCTTGAATCATGAAGCCATCAATTACACGATGGAAGATGGTTCCTTTGTAGTGACCGTTCTTGACGTATTTCAGAAAATTGTCGACCGAGACCGGTGCTTTCTCAGCATTGAGTTCCAGCACGATATCGCCCATGCTGGTCTTGAGCAAGACTTTTGGCGCTTCAGCGGCATGGACCGCAAAGGCACTGACAGACAATGTCATTGCAGCGATCAGGCAGGTCACTTGCCGGCGTTTGTTTTGCATCTGGATTCCTTTAAAGTATGCCTTCATAGACAATTTTCCAGCTCAGGCCTTCTTTGGCCCAGTACTGGCGCTTGCGTTGCGACGTATGTCGCTTGCCTAAATCGGACGCCTGCGTGAACGTGCTGACGATCAAGCCCTTGTAACCCGGATAAGCAAATAGCGTCACATCCTGCAGCTTGACGTTTATCGCCGTGATGCCGGCCATCATCTGCACATGCTTGCTTGACCAGGTTGCCAGGTCTTCGCCCATTGCCGACTTGAATTGCGCCGAGTAGTTGTTCATGAAACGCGATGTGCTCAGACTTTCGAGGTCGCGTTTCCATTCTTCAAGCAGTCCATCCGCGGCATCACGTTCAATCGTTAGCGCTTTCCTGGAGACGAATTCTACCTGTTCGCTGATAACGACAGGTGTCTTGCCCGGATCGACTGCGCGAAACAGCTTGATGAGGTCGGGATTGGTCAGCACCACGCAGCCATCTGAAGCCAGTGGTGGCCGGCTGTAGCTATTGGATGGCGTGCCGTGCAACCAGATGCCGGAGCCGCTGCGTCCGTTCGTGCGATCCCACTCGTTGGGATAGTTGATGGGCAGTGCACCGGCACCATAGAAATCCGGCAGCCTGTTGCTGGCCAGCCGGCCGGTGATGTAATAGACCCCGACCGGCGTTTTCTGGTCGCCTTCCTTGAGCTTGTTACTGCCCAGTTTGCCCTGCGTAATGTAGTAATCGGTCATCAGCTTGATCTGCCCGCGCGTGTTCTGGTACACGTAGAGCCGCGAGCGCTTGGTGTCGACGACCAGCGCAAAGCGCTGGTCGTCGCGTAACTTCAACAACGCACGCGGTACCAGGTCCGGGTCGGGGCGTTCACGTAGCGAATTAAGCCGCACCATCGCTTCTTCACGCAAGTCATCCAGTTTGTCCCGGTCGCCTTTTGACGGTGCTCCAAGACCGGTGACGGGCCTGGTATGCATCATTAGCAAGTCGCCACGTACCAGTTGCGCAAGCAGGAAGTTGGGATAGGCAGCGACCAGCGCATCGGCTCTCAATTGGGCCCGGCGCAAGTCATTGGCAGCCAGATCTTTGTAAATCGCAATCAGTTGCGAGTCAGGGTCAGGGTTACTTGCCAGTTGCGGCAATAGCGGCACGCGGCCCGTTGCCGCCGCACCCGGTGCAACCGCCAGAAATGACGTGGACAGTAAGGCAGATATCAGCAGGCGACTAAACAGAGTTTTACCTGTCTTGAAGTCTTTTATCAGACCGGTCATTAGCTACCTGTACGCTCATTTTTAATTAACCATTTGTTTCCTTGCCTGGTCATTACCATCGTCTTTGGCGCATTTGAATGGACTTGTTTGGAGTCATATTCCTGTTGGAATTTTGCGATTGCCGTATTGCCGTCAACGGTGACTTTCGGTGTGCCAATTATGACGGTGATGTTGTCATTGCCTTTGATACGCGCGTGCCGCTGGTCGACCCATGCTTTGTGCGACAGGCCATTGGCTGGTTGGAAGTCATTCGCGTAATAACCGAGGTACGCAGTGACATCTTCGGCGGCCCACGCTTTGGCCCAACTGTAAATCACGTTGGTAATGTCGTCCTGGTCAGCGCTGTTGACGGGTTCTTTGGTAACCGGCTTCGGTTCAGGTTTTGCCTTCGGTTCGACCTTGGCTACGGACTCCTTGGCGATTTCGGCTTTTGGTTCCGGCTTTGGTGCAATCTTGGGTACGGGCTTGGCTTCGACTTTCGCAATGATGGCTGGTACAGGTGCTTTTACGGCCTCCGGTACTGGCTTGGCTGGCGCCACGGCAACCTGCGCCGGTGCCGATGCCGGAACAGGCGCGCCGGTTTTAGGATTGGTGCCACCCGTATTGTTGCCTACCAGTGTGCGGACCATTGTGAGTTTGGTTTTAGCCGTGATGTTGGCAGAGTCGAGTTGCAGTGCCTTGTCGTATGCCTGACTTGCCAGTTTTGCATAAACATCACCCAGGTTTTCATGGGCGGTAGAGTAGGTAGGATTGGTACGAATCGCCATTTCCAGAGAGGCACGGGCCTTATCATACTGGCCGCCTGCAGCAAACAGCACCGCGAGGTTGTTGTAAGGTTCCGGTAATTCCGGAAAATCTTCGGTCATTCTGGTAAAGACGACGATCGCTTCAGCCGGCTTATTCTGTTCGGTCAGGATTACGCCTTTCATGAAGCGTAATTGTTTGTCTCGCGGTGTTTGTGTCAGTGCTGCATCAACTTTCGTAATTGCCTCACCGAACTGTCCATTGCGGATCAGGGTGTTTATATCCGATACATTATCGGCGAAAGCGAGCGGTGAAAAGAACGCTGCAGAAAGTGCTGAAACTGCTAGGATTTTGCCGAAGCCTAGGTTCAGGCACAGTGAAATCGACTGCCGGGGCGTGAGTTGCATGGTTTTTTTAGGTGATATACTTCGGCGGAAAGCAACATACTATCAAAATTAGCCAACTAGAAGGGTTTTGGTGCGCGCGTCTTTCATGCCACTCGGGCAACTTAACAGGCGAGAAATCGTCATCGACGCTTGCCATACAACCCCTACTTCCGAAGCCGGAAATTCCCTATGACGCCCCTGAAAATCTACAACACGCTGGCGCGTGAAAAACAGCTATTTACCCCTATCGTGCCAGGTCAGGTACGCATGTACGTCTGCGGCATGACGATTTACGACTACTGCCATATCGGACATGGCAGGATGATGCTGGCGTTCGATGTCGTGTATCGCTGGTTGCGCGCATCCGGCTACAGCGTCACCTATGTACGCAACATCACGGATATCGATGACAAAATTATCCGTCGTGCGGTTGAAAACGACGAGCCGATTGCGTCCCTGACCCGCCGCTTCATCGATGCGATGGCCGAGGATACCGCCGCGCTGGGCATCTTGCCGCCGACCGAAGAGCCGCGCGCCACCCGCTATGTGCCGCAAATGCTCGACATGATTTCGCGGCTTCAGTCAAAGGGTTTGGCCTACCAGGGCGATGATGGCGATGTGAATTATTCAGTCCGTGATTTCCTCGGTTACGGTAAATTATCCGGCAAGTCCCTCGATGATTTGCGCGCTGGCGAACGCGTTGATGTCAACACCGGCAAGCGCGATCCGCTCGATTTCGTACTCTGGAAAGCGGCCAAGGAGGGCGAGCCCGAAGATGCTAAATGGTCTTCGCCCTGGGGCGTTGGCCGACCCGGCTGGCATATCGAATGTTCGGCTATGGCATGTGCACTACTTGGTGAACAATTCGATATTCACGGCGGTGGTACCGATCTGCAATTCCCGCATCACGAAAACGAGATTGCCCAGGCAGAAGGGGCCAGCGACAAACCGTTCGCCAATTACTGGCTGCATAACGGACATGTCCGTATCGACAATGAAAAAATGTCCAAGTCACTCGATAATTTTTTCCTGATCCGTGATGTGCTGGTCAAATATGACGCTGAGGTGCTGCGCTTCTTTATTCTGCGTGCACACTACCGCAGTCCTTTAAATTATTCTGACACGCATCTTGATGATGCGCGGGTGGCGCTGACCCGGTTGTACAAGGCACTTAATGATGTGGTGCCGTCGCTCGCCGGGCTGGACTGGTCCTTACCGTATCCCCGACGTTTCGCTGAAGCGATGGATGACGACTTCAACACACCGCTTGCCTTGGCCGTATTGTTCGACCTGACGACCGAAATTAATCGCAGCGGTGATGCTGGGCTAGCCGGACAATTACGCAGCCTGGCAGCGGTGCTGGGTTTGCTCGAACGCAACCCGCAGCAATTCCTTCAGAGTGCCCACGGGACGATGGTGAGTGATGGGGATAACGCGCAGATTGCAGAAAAAATTGCCGCCCGTATTGCCGCCAAGCTTGCCCGTGATTACGCTACCGCGGACCGCCTGCGCGACGAACTGGTCGCGGCCGGTATCCTCCTGGAAGACAAGCCGGGCAACATTACCGAATGGCGAAGGGCGTAGGCGGCATGGCAAATTTGATGGAAACGGCCGGGCAATTGGGCCCGCCGACTTATTGGGACGATGCCAAGGTCGAACTGATGAAGCGCGATCGCATCATGCGCAAGCTGATCCCGCAGTTTGGCGATGTTCATCTGACCGGGCGCGGGGAGCCATTCGTCACGCTGGCGCGTTCAATCATCGGGCAACAGATTTCGGTGAAGTCTGCCGAGGCGGCGTGGCAGCGTTTCCTGCTGGTGTGTCCGAAATCGACCCCGGCTCAAGTCGTGAAAGCCGGTGCGACTGATCTGGCTGGTTGCGGCTTGTCCAAGCGCAAGGCTGACTATATTCTCGACCTGGCGGAGCACTTTAAGGCCAAGCGCGTCCATGCGGACAAGTGGGCTGAAATGGATGATGAAGCGGTCATCACCGAGCTGATCCAGATTCGCGGCATCGGTCGTTGGACTGCCGAAATGTTCTTGATCTTTAACTTGCTGCGCCCCAATATTCTGCCCCTGGATGACGTTGGCCTGCTCAACGGCATTAGTTTGAACTATTTTTCCGGTGAACCGGTTTCACGTAGTGATGCCCGGGAGGTGTCGGCCAATTGGGAGCCCTGGCGTACGGTTGCTACCTGGTATCTGTGGCGTAGCCTTGAACCGGTGCCGGTCATTTATTGATCTTTTTCCGGGTTTTCCGATTTACCGTGTGTTGCAACAAAAAGGGAACACGATGACAAAAACAACTTTCCTGTCATTCGAAACGCCGATCGCCGAACTGGATTCGAAGATTGAAGAATTGCGTTTCGTACAGGACGATTCTGCCGTTGATATTTCGGAAGAAATCGACCGGCTGGCCAAAAAGAGCCAGCAGTTGACCAAAGATATTTACGCCAAGCTCACGCCATGGCAAGTGTCGCAGATCGCGCGCCATCCGCAGCGGCCGTACACGATGGACTACGTCAATGAAATCTTTACCGATTTCCATGAGCTGCATGGCGACCGCAGTTATGCCGATGATCTGTCGATTGTCGGCGGTCTGGCCCGGTTCAATGGTCAAGCCTGCATGGTAATCGGTCATCAGAAAGGTCGTGATACCAAGGAGCGTGCGCTGCGCAACTTCGGCATGCCCAAGCCGGAGGGCTATCGCAAGGCGCTGCGGCTGATGAAAGTCGCCGAGAAATTCGGCTTGCCGATCTTTACCTTTGTCGACACGCCCGGTGCTTTTCCTGGTATCGATGCCGAAGAGCGCGGCCAGTCCGAAGCGATCGGTCACAACCTGTACGCGATGGCAGAGCTGAAAGTGCCGCTGATTGCGACCATCATCGGCGAAGGCGGCTCCGGCGGTGCGTTGGCCATTGCGGTGGGTGATGCGGTGCTGATGCTGCAATACGCGACTTACTCAGTGATTTCCCCTGAAGGTTGCGCGTCAATCTTGTGGAAAACGGCTGAGCGGGCATCGGATGCTGCCGAAGCACTCGGGCTGACCGCGCACCGGCTGAAAGCCATCAACCTGATCGACAAGATTGTCAACGAGCCGCTCGGTGGAGCACACCGCGATCCCAAGTTGATGGCGTCGATGCTCAAACGTGCACTGGCCGACACCTTGCGTCAGTTCACGGGCATTAAGACCAAGGACTTGATTTCGGTGCGCCATGACAAGCTGCTGAGCTACGGCAAATTCAAGGAAATCGCTGCACCGGAATGAGGTTGTAATTCGTTTTGAAAAATCAGCAAACGCCTGGCATCGATGAGGTCTTCGAACGCGCACTCGCAACTATCCGGACGCGCGTTGTCCCTTCTGCTCCAACTCCCGGTGACGGTGTGGCAATTGCCTATAGCGGGGGGCTTGATTCATCGGCGCTGCTGCATCTGGCGCACCGCCATGCACAAAAAAATGGCACGCGCTTGTTCGCCTTCCATGTTCACCATGGTCTCAGTGTGGATGCTGATGCATGGCTGCAGCATTGCGCCAGTGAGTGCGCCCGTCTGGATATTACTTTTGCTGCGCAGCGTGTGCAGCTTGCCGGTGCCGGAACCAGTGGCATAGAAGCCGCTGCCCGTAGTAGTCGTTACGCGGCACTTGGTGCAATGTGCCGTGACCATCGGGTGCCATTGTTGCTGACTGCGCATCATCAGGATGACCAGGCTGAAACAGTTTTACTACAGCTGTTGCGGGGCTCCGGCGTGGCCGGTTTGTCGGGTATGGACACGGCCAATTGCGCTCCCGATCTGCTGGGCGATTCCGTATTGGTAATGGCGCGTCCGCTGTTGTCATTGTCGCGCGAGCAGTTGGCAGGATTCGTCGCCAGGGAGGCGATCACCCATGTCGATGATGCGTCCAACCTCGATACCCGCTATGCCCGCAATGCGTTGCGTCATGAAGTCATGCCGGCGCTATCAACATTTTTTCCCGGCTTTCAGCATCGTCTTGCACGCACCGCCGGTCATGCGCAATCGGCGCAACGTCTGCTGATCGAACTGGCCACGCAAGACCTTGCGTTGTGTGCGGCCGGCGAAGCACTCGACATCAGCTGCCTGCGAGCACTCAGCGCCGATCGCGCGGATAACTTGTTGCGTTACTGGTTCGGTTCACGTGGCGTTCGGATGCCGTCGACATCATGGCTGCATGAAATGCGCACCCAGTTGTTCGAGGCCAAGCCCGATGCCCAGCTGTGTGTTACGCATGCCGACTGCCACATCCGGCGTCATCGTGATCAGGTGTTTATCACGCCGCACCGGGTCGAGTTTGATCCCGATGAGTTACCGGTTATCAGCTTTCACTGGCGCGGGGAAGCCCGGCTGGATTTTCCTGACTTGAATGGCGCGTTATTGTTCGAAGATGCGGAGCAGGGCGTTGCCGCAAGCTGGTTAAGCGAGCAAGCGCTGGCAATCAGTTTGCGCAGCGGCGGTGAGCGTCTCAAGCCGGCACCGAACCGTTCGACCCGCGCCCTGAAATATCACTATCAGGCAGGCAATGTCCCTGCCTGGGAACGCGAACGACTGCCGGTCGTCCGGGTCGGCAAGAAGCTGTTGTTTGCCGCCGGCGTAGGCATGGATTGCCATCATTTCAGTACGGCGGACGAGCCGCGGATTGCGCTGCGCTGGGTCTTTACGACGGATTGACAGCGCCAGGGCGCTTGTCATTTCGTCGCGCAGCGGGTACAGTCGGCTACTCGTTTTTTGATTACTTTTTTAACGCAAGCAGTATTTCCCCTCACTCCTATGGCATTAATCGTTCATAAATATGGTGGCACATCGATGGGCTCGACCGAGCGCATCAAGAATGTAGCTTTGCGCGTTGCCAAATGGCATGACGCGGGTTATCAGGTCGTTGTGGTGCCGTCGGCGATGTCCGGCGAAACCAATCGGTTGCTGGGCATGGCCAAAGAGTTGATGCCGCAACCTGATCCGCGTGAAATGGATATGTTGGCCTCAACCGGCGAGCAGGTGTCAGTCGCCTTGCTGGCGATGGCGTTAAAAGCGATCGGTAAGGATGCGGTGTCGTATGCCGGTTGGCAAGTCGCGGTCAAGACTGACTCGGCATTCACCAAGGCACGCATCCAATCGATCGATGATGCCAAAGTACGCAATGACCTCGATGCAGGTCGTATCGTGATCATCACCGGTTTTCAAGGCGTTGATCCTGACGGCAATATCGCGACACTGGGGCGTGGTGGTTCGGACACTTCCGCGGTAGCCATTGCGGTGGCGATGAAAGCCGAAGAATGCCTGATTTTCACCGACGTCGATGGGGTCTACACGACCGATCCACGTGTGGTGAGCGATGCGCGCCGCCTCAATACCGTGACTTTTGAAGAGATGCTGGAAATGGCGTCGCTCGGATCAAAAATATTGCAGATCCGTTCGGTGGAATTTGCCGGTAATTACAAGATGCCAACCCGGGTACTGTCTTCGATGACCGATCCGATGTTGCCGCTGGAGATTGAAGCCCGCTCCGGCACCCTGATTTCGTTTGAGGAAGACACAAATATGGAACAAGCCGCTATTACCGGTATCGCTTTCAATCGTGACGAAGCCAAAATCACCGTGCTGGGCGTACCGGATCGTCCGGGTATCGCTTACCAGATTTTGGGTCCGGTTGCCGACGCGAACATTGAAGTGGACATGATTATTCAGAACCAGTCAGTCGCTGGCAAGACTGATTTCACCTTCACTGTGGCCCGTGGCGAGTACCAGCGTTCGATGGAAGTGCTCAATGCCAGCGTCAAGGAGCATATCGGTGCCGGCAGTATTGCCGGTGATGCCAAGGTGTCGAAAGTGTCTGTCGTTGGTGTCGGCATGCGCAGTCACGTCGGTATCGCATCACAAATGTTTCGCACCTTGTCGGAAGAGGGCATCAATATCCTGATGATCTCGACTTCCGAAATCAAGATTTCGGTATTAATCGACGAAAAATACATGGAGCTGGCCGTGCGCGCACTCCACAAGGCCTTCGAACTGGAAAGTGCCTGAAATGTTTGATTGACCAAGCCGGCCTGAATAGCTATGATTCGAGGCTTGCGTAAATGAGTTTAACGACCTGTTGACGCGTGGAGACGTGGCCGAGTGGCCGAAGGCACATCCCTGCTAAGGATGCATACGGCTTATACCTGTATCGTGAGTTCGAATCTCACCGTCTCCGCCAGATTGAAAAGGAAAAGCCCTTGGAAACAAGGGCTTTTTTTTTGCGTGCGGTGTTTATTGAATGTTAATAATATTGAATTGTTTGTTAATAATATTTTTTAACCTTAAATCGTGTTAAATGCTATTTTTAATAAAATAAGCATTATTCGGTAAGTTAATTGATATTATCCGCAGTGTGCGGGCCCCGGCGGATAACGTACTTCTTTTAATAACAGGAAATCAAATGACCATTGCTCAACGTCTGTATGCGCTGATTTTCGCGGCTGTTGTTGGCCTGATAGGTATTAGTTGCGTTGGCTTGTATCAGATACAGCGCGTCTACACAGCGGCAAATTACGCTAACGTCAATACGATCCCGAGCTTCAGGTTACTCGACTCTGCCTATACGGAAGTGTCGGAGTTGCGGACGAAATTCTGGCAGTATCTGGCGCTGAGGGAACCCGCTCAACGTAATGAGATGGCCGCGCGCATGGCCGAACTTCACGGCAAGGCCGCCGATGTTTTCGCTACGTATGAACGCGATTTTATTTCCGATGACATGGATCGCCAGTTACTGAAAGCAACCGTTGCTAGCGTGGCTACTTATGATGCCATGCGACTCAAAGCCTTGGCATTGGCAAATGAGGATAAAAACGAAGAAGCGCGTGATATGGCGTTGGTGAATCAGACGCTGTACACATCGGTTAAAAAAGGCTTTGAAGCCCATCTTGCCTATAACTCGGCACTCGGTAAAAAGGGGGCTGACGAGGCTATGGTGCTGATGTCGGAGGCAATCTGGCAGTTGAGCCTGATTGCCGCACTGGTCAGTTTGGCCACTGCCGTAGCCGGTTTGCTGCTTGTCAGAAAATTGTCGCAGTCATTTGCGCAGGCCATTCTGGTGGCGCAAACCGTGGCAGCCGGCGACCTGACGTCGCATATTGATGTGCGTTCCAAGGATGAAATCGGTCAACTGCTCACCGCGCTGAAGGCAATGAACGACAGCCTGGTTGATATCGTCGGGCAGGTGCGTGCCGGTACTGAAACAGTGGCGACCGCGTCGGGTCAGATTGCCAGCGGTAACCATGACCTGTCCAGTCGCACCGAGGAACAAGCCGCTTCACTCGAAGAGACTGCCTCGTCGATGGAGGAATTGACCTCGACCGTACGGCAAAATGCCGACAACGCACGACAGGCCAATAGCCTTTCTTCATCGGCCTCGGAGATTGCCAGTCGGGGTAGTAGCGTCGTGGCGCAAGTCGTCGAGACGATGAATTCGATCAATGATTCGTCCAAGAAAATTGCCGACATTATCAGCGTCATCGACGGCATTGCCTTCCAGACCAACATCCTTGCGTTAAATGCCGCGGTAGAAGCAGCGCGTGCCGGCGAGCAGGGCAGAGGTTTTGCGGTGGTGGCCAGTGAGGTACGTAATCTGGCACAACGTTCGGCAGGCGCCGCGAAAGAGATCAAGGCCCTGATCAACGATTCGGCCGAAAAAGTTGACGCTGGATCCCGTTTGGCCGGGCAGGCCGGAAGCACGATGGACGAGGTTGTCAGTAGCGCCCGGCATGTCACCGACATCATGGCCGAAATTATGGCTGCCAGTCAGGAGCAGACCCTTGGTATCGAGCAGATCAACCAGGCCATCATCCAGATGGATAGCGTGACGCAACAAAATTCAGCGCTGGTCGAAGAAGCCTCAGCGGCAGCCGAATCGCTGCAGGACCAAGCCGCCATGCTGGCGGTCGTCGTCAGTCACTTCAAGTTTGCTGGAGGACCAGCAACGATTGCCTCACAAAGGCCAGCACCGATCCGCAAGGTGGCGTCCCGCGTGGCAGCGCCGGCAAGGGTTGCGTCGAAGTCCGCCAGCGTCAAGCTGGCTGCGCCGAGAAAGCAGACGGCGGTGCAAGCCAGCGGCGATTGGGAAGCGTTTTAAGACAAGAAACCGTATTGGGGGGGCGCTGACGGCGTCCCCCAGTTTTAGAATCATTACTATTTACTCGCCCGAAAGTGCGCTGCCATCGGCCGGCGGGTTACACTTCGTCTTTCGTCCGGCATCACGTTGCTGGACGAAGCGCAGAGCGGTTCAGCACGTTACCCCCCTGTTCGTCGTGTCGCAGTAACCGTTGATTGCCGACGCGGTCAGTCGATTTTTCTGTCTGCGCGAAGTTGTACGCGGACCAATACCCCATTCGGCACTACCCATGAAAACCCCAAAAAGAATCCAGCCCCTGATTGAAGAAGGCCTGATTGACGAAGTAATGCGCCAGCTCATGAGTGGCAAGGAAGCCACTGTCTACGTAGTACGTTGTGGCGACGATGTGCGCTGTGCAAAGGTCTACAAGGAGGCCAACGAACGCAGTTTTCATCAGGCGGTAGCCTATCAGGAAGGACGGCGTGTCAAAAATAGCCGGCAAGCTCGCGCGATGGAAAAGGGCACGCGATACGGCCGTAAAATGGCCGAAGAGGTCTGGCAGAATGCGGAGGTCGATGCACTCTATAAGCTCGCCGCAGCTGGTGTGCGTGTACCTGTTCCCTATATTTGCTTCGAAGGCGTGCTCTTGATGGAATTGGTCACGGCAGCCGATGGTAACGCCGCGCCGCGGCTCAACGATGTCGAATTAACCCGTGAACTGGCATTGGAATACCACACAGCATTGTTACGCCAGGTGGTGCTCATGCTGTGTGCGGGTGTAATTCATGGTGATCTGTCCGAATACAACATTCTCGTTGACGCTCAAGGTCCGGTCATCATTGACCTGCCCCAAGCCATCGATGCCGCGGGCAGCAGTGTGGCCGCCGGCATGCTGGATCGTGATGTCAGCAACCTCGCCAATTTTTTTGGCATCGTCGTACCCGAGTTACTCACCAGTCAGTACGGTAAGGAAATTTGGGGTCTGTACAAGGCCGGATTGCTGACGCCGGATACGCCATTGACGGGCGTGGTTGCCGCACCTGACCGCGAGGCTGATGTCGGCGCAGTGATCCGCGAAATCGCACTGGCACGTGAGGAAGAAGAAGAGCGACAAAGACGCCTGGCCGAAGCGCAATCCTGATATTTTCGAGTGATACGCTATTCAGCGGAAAATTCTGCTGCTGCTTTGGCAGTGCCAAGCGCGCTGCCGTAGCAGGCAAACGGTGTGTCGTAGCTATCGACAGTACCGCCTTCGCCGATGAAGTGCACCCACCAGCCATCTGACAGCTCCTGCAGCACGATATCGTTTTCCTTGCCTTGGCTAGTGAGCTTCTCCCCTGATTCCAGCGTAAGAATACGGATGGTGTGATGCACGATGAGAGTTGTCATGGTCAATCCGGGATAATTAGGTTATTGAGATAGCAATATGTTGATGTTGTTGTAACGCCTTTTCTTTTAACAGTCGCTCGGCTGTACCCGATATCGGCAGCTAAAAATCTTGGCCAGGTATAAATGCTGGAACAAATCTGCACCATCGGCCAAATTTCGTTGGTTGCGGTATCCGTGAAGCTCGCAGGTACGAAAATTAGGTACGCACGGTTTTGTAGTTTTAAATCGATGTTAACGAACAACGCGAACCGCGGGTCTGCATCAATCAATTTGTTATGCTTACGACCGCTGGCGTTCCGGTATGCCTTTGCTCTGCTCAACGTCAATGCCTCTCGCGCTTTGCTGTCAAAGTTAGCTGACGTGCTGGTGGTGAATTTTTTGACGATAAAAAATAAATTCCTCGTTAAGCCTAAAGTTCTCTGTTCAGGGACCGATAACAGAGAGCGACCCAATGACCTGATTTCCAAACTAATTTGCTCCTCAGCTCTAAAGTTTGTGAGTTTCAAGCCGATAACTATAAATAATTGATGTATTTGAGCAACAATATTTTTTTGTTCAAAGAAGTAGTTCAATTTTTTGTTTCTGCCTGCGCACCGAATAGTTTATGAAAAAACATCGAGGCTACTAAATAGTTGTTATCCGTAAATTTCGGTGTCTAACTCAAACCTTAGGCCTAGAGCCATGTTCCACCACTATGCAGTGGTGAATGTCAGTTACGTTCAGCCCTTGTAAGACAAAATCCGTCATCGCTCTTAGTCTTGTTTCTGTCAAGAAATACCGACAAGTGCCTATTTCCCCCCTTTGTTCGTCCGATCAGAATGCAGTCACCGGTTGAGCAAAACGCTCTCCGGACAAAATGCTGAGGGGCATAACAATGGACACGAATGTGATGATGGCTGAAATCCGCGATGCAAATCTGGGGTATCTAATGTTGGCTCAACAAATGATCCGCGCAGACAAGGCATCAGCGATTTACCGTCTTGGTATCAGCAGCGAAATTGCCGATTTGATTGCCGGGCTCAACAACGCACAAATCCTCAAATTGTCCGGTTCCAGCATGATGTTGGCCCGCTTCCGTTTTGAAGATGGCGCCATCCTCGGCATGTTGACTAACTACAACAAAGACCGCGCACTGTCGCAATCGCATGCCGCGATCCTGATGGCTAGTCAGGGTGTTGAAGAAATCGTTTGATAACTTCGCACGTTGTTCGGAAAGTCAGTCAAACAAGCAATCTGTCGAGGTGAACTCATGGCAAAAAAAAGCGTCGTCACAGAATCCCGTGAAATTCAATTGGCGATTGAATTGATTATGTTGGGAGCTCGCTTGCAGTTGCTGGAATCCGAAACATCGTTGTCCCGCGAGCGTCTGCTGAAACTTTACAAAGAACTTAAAGGTGTATCGCCACCG
>JBLHMB010000030.1:0-41680 GCA_047621665.1 Bradyrhizobium sp.
ATTTGACGCTGGAAAATCCGGCGGCACTAACGAGTCCGGTGCAGGTCACCGGAAGCTGGAACGCTTGGACAGTCAGTCCGGCCGTACTGACCTTGCCGGCAGAACGACTTGCCGGGCTTGGCGCACCGCTCAACACGGTGCAACCTTCCGGCGTCATGCAGCTATCGTGGGGGCCGCTGGAACTGGTGCGCAACGGCCCTCAAGTCGATTTGATTGGTAGTACGACGCTGGATTTACGTGATGTCGCTTCGCGGATGTCGCCAGTCCGTCCGCTGGGCAGTTACACGGTACAGATGGATTGGCAAGGTAGTAAAGCCACGCTGCAATTGAAGACCCGACGCGGACCATTACTGCTCTCCGGAAATGGTTCACTTACCAATGGCCGACTGAAATTTTCAGGAATGGCAGAAGCCGAAGCAGGGCATGCAGATCAGTTATCCAATCTGCTCAATTTGCTGGGTCGGCACCGTCGAGACGGTGACCGCGACGTTATCGCGTTAGAGTTTAAATAATGGAAAATTACTTCGTGCACACACACCACACTACTCTCCCGGTCCGGCCAAGATGGCGTCGGATCAGTGCCGTTGCCCTGCTTTTGTGCGCAGTGGCCGGTATCCCGCAACCTCTTCTGGCCGCGGACCCGCCAGCCGGCTCTGCCGTGATGAATTTCGTCGGGGCCGATATCGAGTCCGTGATCAAGGCTGTCGGTCAATACACCAGCATGACCTTCATCATCGATCCGCGCGTGAAGGGGACGATCAGTCTGGTGTCCGAAAAGCCGGTAACAAAGGCGCAAGCTTTCAGCCTGCTCACCTCGGCGCTGCGCTTGCAGGGTTATGCGGTGGTGATCGGCGAGGACTTCGCCAAGGTCGTACCGGAGGCCGATGCAAAGCTGCAGGCCGGTCCGTCGCAAGGACTCAATGTCAAGGGTGATCAAATTGCGACACAGATTTTTCGGCTCAATTACGAATCGGCGGCCAACCTCGTGACGGTATTGCGGCCGCTGATTTCGCCCAATAATACGATTAATGCCAATCCGGGGAACAACTCGCTGGTGATCACCGATTACGCTGATAACTTGCGCCGCCTCGGCAAAATCGTTGCCGCGCTGGATGCGCCGGCCAGTGGTGACGTCGATATCATCCCGATCCGCTATGCCATTGCCAGTGATCTTGCGCAAATTGTCACGCGCCTGCTCGATTCCGGCTCCACTGCGGGTGTCGCAGATGCCGGCAAGATCAGTGTGCTGGCAGACAGTCGTACTAACTCGCTGGTCATTCGTGCGCCATCGCTGGCACGCGCTAACCTGGCCAAGTCGCTCATTGCCCGTCTCGATCAGCCGACTGCGCAACCCGGCAACGTGCACGTGGTATACCTGCGCAATGCCGATGCGACCAAGCTTGCACAGACCTTGCGGTCGGTGATGACGAATGACACATCAGCGCCACAGCAGCAGTCACAATCGCAGCAGCAATCGCAGCAACAACAAGGCTTTGGTCAGAGTCAGGGCGGCGGCATATCCGGTGGTGGTCTGCAGCCATTGCAGCAAAGCGGTTCGTCGCCGAACCAGTCGTCTTCCGGTGGCGCGGGCGGCGGTGCTGCCGGTTTCATTCAGGCCGATGCCACCACCAACACGCTCATTATCACCGCCAGTGAAGCGGTTTATCGTAACTTGCGGGTGGTCATCGATCAGCTCGATGTGCGCCGGGCTCAGGTGTATATCGAATCGCTGATCGTCGAAGTCTCAGCCAAGAAAGCGGCCGAATTCGGGATCCAGTGGCTCGGACTATCCGGTAATGCAAGCAGTAATTACCGGGTAGGTGCGGCCAGTACTTTTTCAACCGATAACATCGCCGGCCTCGCAGCTGCTTCCAAGGCCGGGACGGTTCCCAGTGTCGGTGCCGGACTGACGTTGGGCGTGTTCCGCCAGATTAACGGTGCGCTCGGTCTCGGCGCGCTGGCGCGAGCGCTTGAATCAGACAACGGTACCAATATTCTTTCTATGCCGAATCTGATCACGCTCGATAACGAAGAGGCCCGCATCATCGTCGGCCAAAACGTGCCGTTCATTACCGGGCAGTACACGACGCAGGCATCGGGCGGCGGCAGCGGTGTCAATCCGTTCCAGACTGTCGAGCGCAAGGACGTCGGCCTGCAACTGCGCGTGCGACCGCAAATTTCGGAAGGTGGCACAGTCAAGATGGCGATCTACCAGGAAACTTCGGCGGTGCAGAGTTCGACGAATACGGCCGGTATTATCACCAGCAAACGCTCGATCGATACCAACGTATTGGTCGATGATGGCCAGATCATTGTGCTCGGTGGCCTGATCGAAGACACACTCGAAGACGGCAATGAGCGCGTACCGGGGCTGGGCGATTTGCCGGTCGTCGGTAACCTGTTCAAGTACCAGAAACGCAATCGCACCAAGACCAACCTGATGGTGTTCTTGCGGCCGACCATCATTCGCAGTAACGAGCAAAGCCTCAGCCTGTCGGGTGACCGGTACGACTTGATGCGCAATGTTCAGCAGCAGTCGCAGCCGGCCGAATCGCTTGTACTGCCGAACATAATCACACCCACGTTGCCGGTGCTGGAGAACGGCATGCCGGGTGGTGGCAACCTGGTGCGGCCGATAGCGCCTGCGACGGGATTGCCACCGAAGGTGACACCTGAGCCGGAACCGATCAAGAACTAACCTGATTTTTAAGAGCCGCCATGATAGATGCACGACTTTTGCCTTTTGCTTTTGCCCGCGATTTCGCGTTGCTGGCGCATCGCCTGACGTCCGACAGCGCCGTCGAGGTGTGGGTGTCCGATGCCACTCAGGCCACGGCGGTAGCGGAGGTCAGCCGTCGCTTCGGTCGCATCAAATTGCGCTCGATGCCACACGGCGAGCTCGAAGAGGCGATTGCCCGCGCCTATGCCGGCTCCGGTGGCGACGCGGCGCAAGTCATCGACGAGTACGAGTCCGACCTCGATCTCAACAAGCTGATGCTGGACATGCCTGCGGTGGAGGACTTACTCGAATCGGCCGATGACGCGCCGGTAATCCGGATGATCAATGCATTGCTGACGCAGGCCTTGCGCGAAGGTGCATCGGATATCCATATCGAACCGTTCGAGCAGATTTCAGTAGTGCGGTTTCGTATCGATGGCACGCTGCGTGATGTTGTGCGCCCCAAGAAAGCCATCCATGCGTCGCTGATTTCGCGCATCAAGATCATGGCCCAGCTTGATATTGCCGAAAAGCGCCTGCCGCAGGACGGCCGTATCACACTCCGGGTGGGCGGCAAGCCGGTTGACGTGCGTGTCTCGACGCTGCCGACAGGGCATGGAGAGCGTGCAGTGCTGCGCTTGCTGGACAAGGAAGCAGGGCGACTCGACCTGGAACACCTCGGCATGAGCGATACAGTGATGCCGCAGTTCGACGATTTGATCAGCCAGCCGCACGGCATCGTACTAGTGACCGGTCCGACCGGTTCGGGCAAGACCACAACGCTGTATGCCGCGTTGTCGATGCTCAACGTTTCGACCACCAACATCCTGACTGTCGAAGATCCGATCGAGTACGAACTGGCCGGCGTGGGCCAGACCCAGGTCAACCAGCGCATCGACATGACGTTTGCCAAGGCGCTGCGGGCGATTTTGCGGCAGGATCCGGATGTCATCATGATCGGCGAAATCCGCGACCTCGAAACGGCGCAGATTGCAGTACAAGCGTCACTAACCGGACATCTGGTGCTCGCTACCCTGCATACCAACGATTCGGCGGCGGCAGTGACGCGCTTGCTCGACATGGGGATCGAACCGTTCCTGCTGTCTTCATCATTGCTGGGTGTCGTGGCGCAGCGGCTGGTGCGCAAGCTCTGCGCCGAATGCCGTGTTTTTGATGGCACCTACTGGCAAGCTGCGGGTTGCGAAAAATGTGGGCAGACCGGCTACCAGGGTCGTGTCGGCGTCTATGAATTGCTACGCACAACCGAAGCAATCCGGGCGCAGATCCACAATCAGGCTTCTGAAGCAGACATCCGCAATGCGGCCCAGCGCGATGGTATGCGCACTATGCGCGAAGACGGTGAGCGTTGGCTCACCAACGGCGTCACCACGCAGGCAGAATTGCTGCGCGTCACCAAGGATTAACGCGTGCCGGCATTCCGTTATGAAGCCGTCGACGACGACGGCAAAACTAAAAAAGGCGTACTCAACGCCGATAGCGCCCGTGCTGCCAGAGCTGATCTGCGCAGCCAAGGGATGACGCCGATCACAGTTGGCGCGATTGCTTCTCAGGTCGATGAGTCCGGTCAGACCAAGGCACGCAGTTTCGGCGATAAATTATCGACCAACGAACTCTCGTTGTTCACCCGGCAACTGGCCAGTTTGCTCGAAGCCAGCCTGCCGCTGGAGCAGGCTTTTTCGGCCCTGTTGGAGCAGGCTGAACGCACTTATTTACGTGACCTGATCGCCTCGATCCGCTCGGAGGTCATGGGCGGCGCATCGCTCTCGGATGCGCTGTCGCACCATCCGCGCGACTTCGCCGATATTTATCGGGCACTGGTCGCCTCCGGTGAGCAGATTGGCCAGTTGGCCAAGGTGTTGTCGCGACTGGCAGACTATATCGAGCGACGCAATGCGCTGGTGCAGAAGGTCAAGTTAGCCTTTACTTATCCGGCCATCGTCACGGTGGTAGCTTTCGCTATCGTGATTTTCCTGTTGACGTACGTGGTGCCCCAAATTGTTTCGGTTTTTGCCAATACCAAGCAAAAACTGCCGCTGCTGACCGTGCTGATGCTGGCCGTGTCTGACTTCGTGCGCAACTATGGATGGATGGTGCTGGTGGTGGTGGTCGCGCTCGGGTTTGTGTGGCGTACAGCGCTAAAAAATGCCGACATCAAATTACGCTGGCATACCTGGCTGCTGACGGCGCCTCTCTATGGCAAGTTCGAGCGCAGTCTCAACACCGCGCGGTTTGCCAGTACGCTTGCTATTACCACCGGCTCCGGTGTGCCGATCCTGCGCGCTTTGCAGACCAGCCGGGATACGCTGTCCAATGTCGCTATGCGACAGCAAGTCGAAGAGGCTGCCAACAGTGTGCGCGAGGGCGTTGGTTTGGCACGTGCCTTGTCAGCACACAAGCATTTTCCGCCGATGCTGATCCACATGATTCGAGCCGGCGAAATAACCGGCGAATTACCTGCGATGCTGGAACGTGCCTCGAATGCTCAGGAGCAAGATCTGGAGCGACGTGCACTAACCATTGCCGGCTTGCTCGAACCGGCACTGATCCTGGCGATGGGTGTGGTCGTCTTGCTGATCGTGCTGGCGGTACTCATGCCTATTATTGAAATTAACCAGCTGGTGAGGTGATGATGAAACCCCGCGTAACTCCCTCAAGCAGTTGGCCGTACCCGGAAGGAATCGCATGAAGCGCGTGCCGTTGATCGTCAGTTTTTTTCTGTTCATGGCGCTGTGTGCCTCAGCTACCTACTGGGCACTGCAATTCATGAAGCCACCGCCAAGGCCGATGGCAGGCGTGGTTCAGTCAACTCAGGGCGAAGCCTCGCTGGACGCAGCTGCGGGCCTGTTTGGCGGGCGCGCCACAAAGGTTGCCTTGGCCAGCAATTTTCAGCTGAAGGGTGTGGTCGTTGCTGGCAATGCTGACGAGAGTGTTGCT
The DNA here is from genome assembly GCA_047621665.1 of Bradyrhizobium sp. Lineage (GTDB taxonomy): Bacteria > Pseudomonadota > Gammaproteobacteria > Burkholderiales > Burkholderiaceae_D > Actimicrobium. The sequence goes on from JBLHMB010000030.1 coordinate 5,675, forward strand.
ATTTTGGTGGCTGACGGCAAGCCGCCACTGGCCAGTCGGGTCAACAGTGAAGTAATCCCCGGTGTGATTGTCAAGGAAGTCCATGACCAGTATGTCTTGCTGTCTGAAGGCGGTATAGTCAAACGCGTCGAGTTGCAGGAGGGTTCGAAGACATCAATGCAGCAGGTGAACTTGGCAGCTGTGTCCCCGCCATTGATGATGCAGCCGGTACCCGCTCAACCGCCGGTGCAGGTTGCGCCAGCGATGCCGGCCACATTAGTGACCCCGGCGGACCAGCAGGCCTTGCCTGCGATGCCGCGCGCGGAAGCAGAGCAGCCGGCAGGCATGCTTCCTAATGTCCCACCGGGCATGCCGCAAGGCATGCAACCGGGTACTGGAGGGAATAATCCGAATCAGCGCGGTAACTAGATGCGGGTTCTGTGTCTGGCGGTCCGAATTAGAGTACGTACCGTGACAAGTCTTCGTTGATGGCCAATGCGCCAAGTCGTTCATCGACATAAGTTGCCGTGATATCGAATGTTTCACCCTTGCGCCGGGTTGCATCGAACGACATGTCTTCGAGTAGTTTTTCCATCACCGTATAAAGGCGGCGGGCGCCGATATTTTCGGTTTTTTCATTGACCGAATAGGCGATTTCAGCAAGCCGGCGGACACCGTCATCAGTGAAAGAGACTGTCAGATTTTCGGTCGCCAACAAGGCCTGATATTGCCGGGTCAGGCAGGCATCGGTCCCTGTCAGGATCCGTTCAAAGTCGGCGATCGATAGGGATTCGAGCTCGACCCGGATTGGAAAACGCCCCTGTAATTCGGGAATGAGATCGGACGGTTTGGCCAGATGAAAGGCTCCGGAAGCGATAAATAGAATATGGTCGGTGCGAATCATTCCATATTTGGTATTGACTGTTGTGCCCTCGACCAGCGGCAGTAAATCGCGCTGCACGCCGGCACGTGAAACTTCAGCACCGCCCGTTTCAGAACGGCTGGCAATTTTATCGATTTCATCAAGGAAGACGATCCCGTTCTGCTCGACATTATTGATTGCCTTCTGCTTTAGCTCGTCTTCATTGAGCAGTTTGCCGGCTTCCTCTTCGACCAACAGCTTCAGCGCCTCCTTGATTTTGAGCTTGCGCGCTTTCTTGCGATTACCACTGACACCAGAAAACATCGTCTTGATCTGCTCGGTCATTTCTTCCATGCCAGGCGGCGCCATGATCTCCATTTGTGGTCCGCTATCTGCCACTTCGATTTCAATCTCATGGTCGTCGAGGGACCCCTCGCGCAAGCGCTTGCGAAAGGTTTGCCGGGTCGTGCTGCCGGCTGCCGGTGTGCCATCTGTTGCCACTGGCTGGATGCCGAAATCACGTGCCGGTGGTACCAGAATATCGAGAACCCGTTCTTCGGCAGCCTCGCCGGCGCGATCACGGACCTTACGCATTTCGGATTCACGTGTCTGCTTGATGCCGATGTCGATCAGGTCGCGGATGATGGTATCAACATCGCGGCCGACATAGCCGACTTCTGTAAATTTGGTCGCTTCGATTTTGATGAACGGCGCGTCGGCGAGGCGGGCGAGCCGGCGCGCGATTTCGGTCTTGCCGACACCGGTCGGGCCTATCATGAGAATATTTTTCGGCGTGATTTCGTGACGCAGCGGTTCGGCAACTTGCTGACGGCGCCAGCGATTACGCAATGCGATGGCAACTGCACGTTTGGCATTGGCCTGGCCAACCACGTGCTTGTCGAGTTCGGTCACAATTTCTTGCGGAGTCATGTTCATCAGCGTAGGGGTAGGAGTCATTCCAGCGTCTCGATCGTTTGGGAAAGATTGGTATAAATACATAGTTCACCGGCGATCGTCAGCGATTTCCGGACGATATCGGCGGGAGACAAGTCTGTATTTTCCTGCAGTGCCTTGGCCGCGGATTGCGCAAACGCACCGCCTGAGCCAATGGAGCCGATGCCGTCTTCAGGTTCCAGTACATCGCCGTTACCGGTGATGACCAACGTGGTTTCATGGTCTGCCACCAGCAGCATCGCTTCGAGTCGCCGCAACATGCGGTCGGTGCGCCAATTCTTGGCTAGTTCAACCGAGGCGCGCATCAGATTGCCCTGGTATTTTTCGAGTTTGGCTTCGAACAGTTCTATCAAGGTGAACGCATCTGCGGTTCCACCGGCAAACCCGGCCAGCACTTTGCCGTTATACAGCTTACGTACCTTGCGAGCGGTGCCTTTCATGACGATATTGCCGAGAGTAACTTGACCATCTCCTCCCAGCGCGACAAGGTTGCCGCGTCGTACCGAAAGGATCGTTGTTCCGTGAAATTGTTCCATGCCTACCTTTCAAAAATCGTGTGCAGCAACTGGCTCGGGCCAAGCCGGATCACACCGTTATCTTCAAAAATGGGGCTGGAGCGGTCGATTGCAAGCCTGGGTCGCTGCAGCGGTTATTCTTTGCGCGGCGTGATGCGAGCGATTTCGCGCAGACCCATGACATTAAACAGTGCTGTGACCAGTTGGTTGACATTGTGTAGCTCAATGACACGGTCGTTCGCGACCAGCGGTGCCAGGCAACTGAGCAGTTGACCTGCTGCGCTGAAATCGACGCGTGCAAGATGTTTGCAATCGATGATTGCGGGATTGTACTGGGCAGCGAACAGGGTAATCTTGTTGATCAGGTCGGACTTGCCGTCGACTAAGATCGGCATCAGGAAAACGTTTTCTGGTAGCAGCGGGCGGTTCGTTGACGTGACCGGTGCCACGGGCGGAGCGACGAAAGCCGGTGGCGAGACTTCGAACGCTATGCAGTAATCGATACTGGCGTCTTCAAAGTCCTGTTTCCTGTTTTGCAATTGGAGTAGCTCCAGCAGCAATAGCCAATCCGCCTCGTTAGTGCCATGCCGGCCGGTTTCACACGTTGCACGCACCCGGTCAGAGAATTGGCTGGCATGGTTCAGAGCAACGACGCAATCTGCTTGCCGCAATTTTTTTAGTGTCTCAAGCAACAAATTGCAGCCTTCACTGGTAATGGCTGACAGACCGGTGAAGTCGAGTTTTATTTGCGTATTACCAATGGCTAGCTGCTGGATCCGGTCGAGCTGCTTTTGAATGGATGCATCAAGATTTCCTGATAGTGCTATGGGGGCGCTGGCAGCCGGTGATGCGACAACGGAATCGGTTTCCCCTTGCACAGTTTCAGTCCAGGTCGGCGGAGAGCGCTCGAATTTTTTCGCAAAATCGGCGGCAAGTTTCTCGAATGCGGCTTGGCGTCCGGTAATTTGATACAGGTCGAAGAGCATTGCCCATACGGTCCGTGATCCGTCGCCAGTCTTTTCATCTTCTATCGCGTCGAGCAACATGCTCTCGACGATCTCGTTTTGATCATTGGCGAATAAAATCGCTGCTTCTTCAACGATGGGCGCGGTTTCAGATAACGGTAATTCGATTTTATGAAGACCAACGTCACCGCCGAGCATGAAGTCTGTCGACATGGCCAGTCCGGGCAGGGTGTCGGGGAAGGCGTCGCTAGTGCCTTGTTGCGGGGCGCTGCTTGCGCCACCCGGCACGCTTTTAGGCAGATCAGAGGATTGCGCGGTCAGTATGCTTTGTGGTCCTGACGTTGTCCCGGGGGGACGAGTCAGTTCGTACGACATTTCACTTTCTATTGCATCAATTTTTAGTGCGGTCTTGCGTGCAGCATCTCTTTGTACGCCCTGAGAACTTGCTGTGCGTTCGGCAGTGATTGCTGAATCAACGTGAACTACCGCATCGCCTCGCTTTCGTCGGGGCGCATCAATTTCCGAGAGCGGAGAAATCTCTCGTTGATTTTTTTTGCTTAGAAATGAAAAAAAACCCACGGTATTCCTGAAAGGTTAGTCAGATGCAAAACGTTGTGAAAGTACACGTCTGAGTGGTTTGTCCACCGTCGAAGTCCGCCTCTTATCGTGCGCTGCCTATCTCTCTTACGTGATCCTGATAATTTCGTTGGAATTGCCGCTCAGGCACTCGTCAACACGCGTGTTGGTGTAGTCTGTGCGGCATTGTTGTGACTTAGTCACCATAAAGCTTTTGTTTTAATTCACGTCGTTGCTGCGCCTCAAGTGACAGCGTTGCAGTCGGTCTTGCCAGCAAGCGCGGAATGCCAATTGGCTCACCAGTTTCTTCGCACCAGCCATATTCTCCACTATCTATAATGCCTATCGATTGCTGTACTTTCTTTAGTAGTTTGCGTTCACGATCGCGTGTACGTAGTTCCAGTGCATGTTCTTCTTCAATCGTCGCACGGTCTGCCGGATCAGGAACCAGTACGGTTTCGCGCAAGTGTTCCGTTGTTTCACCTGCGTTTTTAAGCAGATCTTTTTCGAGTTGCTGCAAACGAGCCTTGAAGAAAGCCAACTGCGCTTCATTCATGTAATCCTTCTCGCTCATTTTGAGCAACTGCTCTTCGGTCATCAGTGCACCGTCGGAGGACACAGAAGAATTTGTTTTGGTTGTTTTGGTTGCCACTTCGGTTACTTTCGAGACTGCAGTTCGTTGGATATTACCCTCAAATCTAGCGCTGGCATTGTTAATACGCAGAGGTGTGCCGGATCGGGGTGCTTTGGCTCTGAAGCGCTCTGTTGCAACTAACTGGTATATCTGGATGTTGTATCACGTGATCAGAGAAACACCAGGCCGTTACAGCTCATGACGGTTTTCTTCGGGTGCTGTCACTTACATCACCTCCGGCCGATCTTTGCAGCATCAGCGACCGACTTGGTTACTGACCGTCAAGCACGATAACGCTGTCTTTGGCAGTTTATACCAAACACTGTTCCAGGCCGTGAATAAAAATTTCTTCTGGTAAGTTTTTACCGATAAAAACCAACTTGCTTTCCCGTTTTTCGGTATCTCCCCATCGTGCACCAATGTCGCTTCCCATGATTTGGTGAACGCCTTGAAACAACACTTTTCGATCTGCTCCATCCACTGCCAGAACCCCCTTGTAGCGCAGCATGCGTGGTCCATATACCTGTACCAGTCCGCCAAGGAAGTCATCGAGTCGTGCTGTATCGAATGGGCGCAAACTTTTGAATACAAACGCCTTAATGTCGTCTGTGTGGCCCGAATGATGAAGGTCGTGACCTGCGTGCTCATCGCAATCATGATCGTGATCGTGGTCGTGGTCACTTTCTTCGCTCAGAAACGCCGGGTCGATGTCGAGCTTGTCATTGAGATTGAAGCCCCGAATGTCAAGAATGTCTCCAATCGGGGTCATGCCGAATGCACTTTTTCCGATTGCTGCACGCGGATTGATTCGCTGAATGCGTGCGGTTAACCGTTGCATTGCCTCATCGGTTACCAGATCGCTTTTAGAAATCAAGATCCGGTCAGCAAAGCCTATCTGGCGCTGTGCTTCTTCGTGATCATCGAGTTGCTGCATGGCGTGGTTGGCATCGACGACCGTGATGACCGCATCGAGCATGTACTGGCTGGCGACTGCGTCATCGATGAAGAAGGTCTGTGCTACGGGGCCGGGGTTGGCTAGTCCGGTTGTTTCGATGACGAGCCGGTCAAATTGCAATTCACCAGCATCGCGACGTGCTGCCAGCGCGGTCAGGCCGACGATCAGGTCCCCGCGTACAGTGCAACAAATGCAGCCATTGTTCATTTCGATGATTTGTTCGGAGCTGTCCTGCACCAGGATTTCATTGTCGATATTTTCAGGGCCGAACTCGTTTTCGATGACTGCAATACGGAAACCGTGCGGCTCCTGCAGGATGCGATTGAGCAGCGTCGTTTTGCCGGCACCAAGAAATCCGGTCAGGATAGTTGTAGGGATGAGAGCCATGGATCAGTTTTGTGTGCGTAAGCGTTCTAAGGATATCGTTGATGAGATGGAGACATTTTTCAAATTTCCAATAGCCGTTCAATACACGGTCATTCTGATAGCTGGCATGTCCATTTCATGACTTTTTCTTGGCACGGGGATGTGCCGCATCGTAGACCTGCGCCAGTCGCTGAAAATCCAGCGCAGTATAGACTTGTGTTGAGATGATTGTGGCGTGGCCCAGCATTTCCTGAACCGCCCGCAAGTCCCCGGAGGATTGCAGGATATGCGAGGCAAACGAGTGGCGTAATACATGGGGGTGTACGTTGGCGGGTATGCCGGCCCTGATGGCATGTGCTTTCAGTCGTAGCTGGATCAGTCGCACCGAGATGCGACTGCCACGGGTACTCAGAAAAAGCGCATCGGGGTCTGCATGGGCGACCGAACACCGCATGGTCAGCCAGTTTTCAATGGCCGACAGCGCAGCGCGGCCAACCGGTACGCTGCGCATCTTGTTGCCTTTGCCTGTCACGATGACTTCTGCACCAGCAATATCTATCCACCCTGCAGATTCATGGTGGATATTTTTTGTGTGACGGATGTCGAGTGCTGCCAGTTCGGAGACCCGCAAACCACTTGAGTAAAGCAATTCGAACATCGCGCGATCGCAACTGCGTTGCATCGTCTGCTCGGTATCCCTGTCAGCACCGTCTGAAACCAGTCGCACGGCATCATCGGTGGACAGGGCTTTTGGAAGTGGCGCACCCCGCCGCGGGGCCTTCACGCCATCGACAGGATTAACGCGTACCGTGTCCTGCTCTGCCAGCCAATTAAAAAATCCACGCCAGGCCGATAGCTTGCGTGCAATGGAGCGCGGATCCAGGCCGCGCGCGTGCATTTGTGCTGTGAACCGACGTATCTGCGGCGACGAGAGTGACTTTAGTTCACATCGTGGCTCCAGCGTTGCTGCCATTGCTGACAGTTCAGCCAAGTCCCTACGGTAACTGCTGATCGTCAAGGGTGCCAGATGTCGCAAGTTTTTCAGCGTATTCAGATAGGTTTGCACCGGCTCTTCCGAAGTAAGTGTATCCATCCGGAGTGTTTGCTTATTTCAGGAGGCAAGTCAATGCTGCGCTGGAGGTGGTGCCGATATTCACAAGGAAGTCGGTCGCCATATCAGCGGTGAAGCGCTGCGGATCTGCCGAGCCCAGTACCAGCATGCCAAACACTCCCCGTGCTGCACCAACTCGTAAAGGTAGCATCGCTATTGACTGAACGCTCGGACTGTCATCGAACCATGTCGCTGCTTCGTATCCATCATTCCAGCCGCAGAATGGCGCATTGAGGCTGTCGGCAAAGAGACGAATATCTTCCGATACCGGAGCGGCAAACCAAGTGTGGGAAAAGTCAGGAGCGGCCTGCCAGATCCGGAGTGCAGCGTGCGGTACGGAGAAGGCGGTCTTGAGTCCATAAACCAGCGCATGCGGCAAGTCCGCATCGCCACGTGCCAGTAACAAGTCACGGGTCCAGTGCTGAAACTTCTCCGCGATAGCTTGATTCTCCTGTGCAAGGCGTGTCAATTCGGCTAACCGCATTTCCATGGTTTTGACTTTTTGCCGAAGTATCTCCATTTGCCGTTCTTGCAGCGACAGCGTGCGGCCGCCCAATGCGCTGCTTAATTTAATTTTTCCGAGCAGCTCGGCATGCTCTTCAAAGAATTGCGGCGTCTGTTCTAAGTAGGCGGCGATGGCGTCTGCGTCAAGTTGGAGTGTCATGGGGGTCGCGTTCATATGAAAGTCCCGCTGCGCCTCCACTCGTTGCTTCGAGCGGAAGGGCGCCTGCGGAAGGATGCGGGAATTTTAACCGACATCCGCGGGCCGGATTCGTGAGTCGGGTTCCGGTAATGAAACTAGCTTCATGCAGCACTTGCTTAGCTCCTCGTTACTTTTGCTGGATGGTCAGCGCGCTCCAAGGTTCGGACGCAATTGCGGCCTCGTCCAAGCGACGGCTGCTAATCGCGGTCAGGCATACCAAATAGCCACGTTAATTGTAATCAAATGATACGGGTGACGTGGCATTTAAGACAACATTGATTTTAATCATGGTCTGGTAGGTGTTCGTGATAAATCCTTGCAACTAGGAATATCAATGAATCACAACCAAAAAGTGAAAAATGGCAAATCGGGAAGAGCTACTGGTTATACGGGCAGCGCGTGCCGGGCAGGCGCCCGCGCAGCTTGCGCTGGGCAAGCGCTATTTGTTCGGCGGCGCAGGCTTGCCAAAAAGTGCGACGACGGCGTTGTACTGGCTGGATCGGGCTGCGCATCAACAGCAAGATGAAGCCTGGCTATTGATCGGTAGCCACATCCCATTTGAAGCCGCCTCGCGCGCCGCACAACCTGCTTCCCTGTGCGTTTGGTATGAGAGGGCATTTGACTCCGGTGTCCTGCAAGCGGGTTTGGTTCTGGCCAAACTGGTACTGGCACAAACCGGTGATTGCACTAGCGATCTCTTGCGCAGGAAGGCGTGGATGGCGTTGGAAGCCGTGGCGCATGCCGGGTTCGGTGAGGCGCAATGGCTCATGGCGCAGTTGATCGGACATGCCAATGGCTGCGATGGCACCGACCTGCGCGCGCTGTCCAGTCATTCGTTTCATTCATCGATTCTTAAAATTCCGGTCAATGACAACGCAAAAAAAATTGTTCTGGAATGGACCGTGCGCGCAGCGGATGGTGGTGTGGCGCGGGCGCAATATGCACTTGCCGACTATGCGTGGCACGCCGGCAATTATGATAATTTTTTGCGATGGGGCTTGCCATTAGCGCGGCAGGCGATAATGCGAAGACAGTCCCGCCCCATGGCTGATCCGTCGGAGGAGCCGTTTATCGACGAAGCATCCTTGTTAGCGCATTGTTGTGAAGTATTAATAGCACGAGGGAATTTTGACGCGACGGAGCTTGAGTGCTTTCTTGAGGCTGCCGCTAGCGCTGGCGACCCTCAGTCATGCCTTGCACTCGGATTATGGTTCGCACGCATGGACTGCAACGGAACGCGTTTGACAGAATTACGCGGTTTGGCCAATTATAAGAAAGCATTGCGGTGGCTGGTCGCTGCGGGAGAGCAGGGATTAGCAGAGGCTTGGTTCGCTACATCGCGGATCTACCTGAAGCCCGAGTTTTCGCAACGTAATCTGCTCGATTCAAATTATTACGTTCAGAAAGCCGCAGAAGCCGGCCATACGGTAGCGCAGCTGGAACTGGGTATGGCAGCATGGCGGAGTCGGCGCAATGACCAATCCAAGGACGTGGAAGCGGCTTTCTGGCTTCAGAAAGCGGCAAAGCAGGGGAGCGAGCAAGCGCAGCAACTGATTCAAAAAATTACTGATGCGACAGTCTGTTCAGCGTGGGCGCAGGCAGCTAACAAAAAACTGGCCTACGACAAAAATCGACCTGTTCCATTTCTGTTTGCGCGCCTTGAATTGGCTATCGTTTTCGGACTGTCGCGTGCCGAGGCACTGTTGCTCAACGTGAATGCTGCTGACTGTGGACATTGCCTGCTGATCGATATCCGCGATGTTCACCCGCGTAGCAAGAGACGCCTGATCCTGATTCAATCCAATGAACAGCGGCAGACGTTGAGTCGTATCGTACGGTTGTTTGAAGATGTCGACTGCGGCCTCAAAGGCCCGGAAGGCAATTATCGCCAACGGCTGTATCGCCTCAGAGTGTTGGTGCCTGAGTAGTCTTCAGGCCGGCAAGGTAATTTCGCCTTCGAAAACAGTGACGGCAGGTCCGCTCAGCATGACAGGAGAAGTGCCTCCATTCCAGGCGATCGACAGCGTTCCGCCAAGTGTTTCCACCCGCACAGGCGTGTCGAGTTGTCCCCGTCGGATGCCTGTCACGACGGCGGCGCAAGCACCTGTGCCACAGGCTAACGTCTCTCCCGCACCGCGTTCGAAGACGCGTAACCGGATCGCATGCCGGTCCAGAATCTGCATGAAACCAGCATTAATGCGATTGGGAAAGCGGACATGATGTTCAATTGCCGGACCATCGAGGGCGAGATCTGCGGTGTCAACAGAATCGACGATGTGTACCGCATGCGGATTGCCCATCGAAAGGACCGACATCATGATGGTGCGGCCATTAATTTGTAGTGGCCAGAGCGTGTCGTTAGCAACATCGGTGCTGTCCATGCCTGTCACATCAAACGGGACTTGCGCCGGAGGCAATACCGGCGCACCCATGTCAACGGTGATGCTGCCGTCTGCTTCCAGTCTTGGCACGATGACGCCATTCATCGTGGCGACCTTGATGACCGTTTTTGTCGTCAATTTCTTTTCGGTCACGAAGCGGACGAATGCCCGGGCGCCGTTACCGCATTGCTCGACTTCGCCACCGTCGGCATTGAAGATACGGTATCGGAAATCAATATCAGTGGCCTCCGATGCTTCAACAACCAGAATTTGATCTGCGCCAATACCGAAACGCCGGTCAGCCAGTTGACGCCATTGCGCCGGTGTCAGGTTGATCTGCTGGTTGATCGCATCGATCACAATGAAGTCGTTGCCGGCACCATGCATTTTGGTAAATTTGATTTTCATGAGCCGATTATAAGCTGGCACGGTTGGGCCTGACGTCAGGCTTGCCGAGGTTTGCGTACACACTTTCCATACCTGGTGGTCGGGTCTTAAAACGTTTATGAGTCCAGAAATATTCGTCAGGCGTCTCACGAATGCGGTCTTCAATGAAGGCATTCATCTTGCGCGTTGCTGCGATCAAGTCATCGCCCGGATAGTTTTCCCACGCAGGATAAAACGTCACTTTCCAGCCGCGATAATTTGGCAGGAACGTGGCAATCACCGGAATGACCTTCGCTCCGGTCGACGCGGCGATACGCGCGGGTGCTGTCAGCGTTGCTGCAGGAGTGCCGAAAAAAGGGACGAACTCGGCATCTTTTGCACCGAAATCCATATCCGGGAGCATAAAAAACGGCAGTTTTTCGCGCATTGCACGCAGCACGGGCTTGACGCCTTCCTCGCGCGAAAACAATTTGATCGGACGAAAGCGTGAGCGACCCCTGCGCAACGCGCCGTCAAACACCTTGTTTCTTTGCCGGGTGTAGATCGAACACAGTGGCGACTCCAGCAGGACGGCGACGCCAGCCACATCAAGGCAAACGAAATGCGGGCAGAGCAGGATAGTTGGACCTGCCTGAATTTCTTCCAGTGGAACGCATGGTTCGATGGTGATCAGTCGTCTCAGTCTGGCTTCCGAGCCCCACCACAGCAGGCTGCGTTCCAGAATGGCGCGCGCATACCCCTGGAAATGTTTGAGCGCAATGTGCCGTCGTTGCTGTTCCGTCAGTTCAGGCATGCACAAGCGCAGGTTGGTCAGCGTGATGTGACGGCGTGAGCGGATCGTGACAAATAGCAGGCTACCGACAAGGGTGCCGAGTCGTCCCAGTACCGGCAGCGGCAGCCAGTGAAGCAACCACATCATCCCGAGCAGCAACCTCATTGTCCGGACTCCGGTGATTCAGCGGGGGTGACGCCTTGCGGTGTCTTGTAGCGGTTATAGCTCCATAAGTACTGCGCAGGCGAGAGCGCAATCAATTGCTCCATCGCGGTATTGATGGCATGCGCCTGTCGCTGTGGATCGTCGTCGAGGACGCCCTCGAAGACCGAGAAGCGGATCACGTAGCCGCGACCTTGCGGCAAGCGCTCTGCGTACGACAGCAGCAGCGGCGCACCAGTCATCCGGTGCAATTTTGCCGGCAGCGTCATTGTGTAGGCTTTCCTGCCAAAAAAATCAGCCCATACCCCTTCGCCATTTTGTGGCACCTGATCGGGCAGCAGGCCGATTGCGCCACCTGACTTGAGGGCTTTCAGCAGCGCGCGTACACCGCGCAAATTCGCTGGAGCCAGAAGGAGATTGTGGCGTTGCCGGGCACCCTCGATGAGTGGTTTCAGCATGTTTTTGCGGGGTGGCCGATACAGCGCCGTCAGTGGAAGCCGGGCGGCGATGGCTTGCGCAATGATTTCAAAACAACCCAGGTGAGGCGTCAGGAAAATCACACCGCAGCCCTGGTCAATGGCGGTTTGTGCGACATGCCAATTTTCTATTGTGGCCTTCGCGAGGACCTTGTCCTGAGGAGCGCACCAGATAAAAGGCAGTTCAACGATGTTTTTGCCGGATTCGCGAATTGCGGCAGGTAAGTCGGCGGCGTACCCGGCGCGCCGCAGGTTGGCATCCAGTCGTTGCCGGTAGCTTGCCGAAAAGCGGTAGACAAGGCGTCCCGTCAGAGCGCCAATCTCCTGCAATATGGACAACGGGAGATGGGACAGTAAGCGAAAAATGGTGACCAGTATCAAAGAAGGAAGTCCGGTGATTTTGCTGATTGTTGACAAGAGGCGTAAAATATCACGGATGCATTATCCGCCGGGTTAATAGACAACTTGCGAGGCGGCCTATAAATTTCGCTAAAGCGTCGCAGGCTCATTCGATTGACTGCGACATGGTCACCGACACTGCAATCACAGGAGCCTGCCATGGCACATGAATACCTTTTTACCTCCGAATCCGTTTCGGAAGGCCATCCGGACAAAGTTGCCGACCAGATTTCCGATGCGATCCTGGATGCGATCCTCGAAGTCGATCCACAAGCACGGGTTGCCGCAGAAACCTTGTGCAATACCGGCCTCGTGATTCTTGCCGGCGAAATAACAACCCACGCCAATATTAACTACATCGATGTTGCCCGGGCCACGCTCAAGCGCATCGGCTACGACAATGCCGATTACGGCATTGATTACAAGAGTTGCGCAGTCATGGTCTGCTATGACAAGCAGTCGCTCGATATCAAACAAGGCGTAGATGAAGGCACGGGTACCGATCTTGATCAGGGTGCCGGTGACCAGGGCCTGATGTTCGGTTATGCCTGCGATGAAACGCCGGAACTGATGCCAGCCGCCATTTATTACGCGCATAGAATCGTTGAACGACAGTCCCAATTACGCAAGGATGGCCGTCTGCCCTGGCTGCGCCCGGATGCAAAGTCACAAGTAACGTTGCGTTATGTCGATGGCAAGCCGGTCGGCATAGACACCATCGTGCTATCAACCCAGCATGCGCCGGAAATGCAGCACAAGGAAATCGAAGAGGCCGTCATTGAGATGATCATCAAGCCGGTAGTGCCGCAGGAATGGCTCGATGGAACGCGTTATCTGATCAATCCGACAGGACGTTTTGTCATTGGTGGTCCGCAGGGCGATTGTGGTCTGACCGGTCGCAAGATCATCGTCGATACTTACGGCGGTGCCGCGCCACATGGCGGTGGTGCCTTCTCCGGCAAAGACCCGACCAAGGTCGATCGTTCTGCCGCGTATGCCGGGCGCTATGTTGCCAAAAATATCGTTGCCGCCGGCTTGGCGTCGCGTTGCCAGATTCAGGTGTCGTATGCGATTGGTATCGCTAAGCCGACGTCCGTGATGGTGACCACATTCGGTACGGGCAAGATCAGCGATGAAAAGTTGGCTGAACTGGTGATGGAACATTTCGATCTGCGTCCAAAAGGGATCGTGCAAATGCTCGATCTGTTGCGCCCCATCTATTTGAAAACGGCGGCCTACGGTCACTTCGGGCGGGAAGAGCCGGAATTCAGCTGGGAACGTACCGATCGCGCAGCGGCACTGCGCGCAATGGCAGGATTGTAAAAATGGCGCCAGGGATGGCGCTGGAGATATCGTGCTTCAAGTAGCTTGTCAGCGACTGACTGCATCGACCTTGCTGATGTGTTGGGCCACGTTATCGCTCGCTGCGCCCACCCCGGCGGCCTGGTGCAAGCGCCTCTCCGCGCGCTTGCCCGAAGTGTCTACCGCAGCGTGTCAGGCCAGCAATCTGCAACCCTCCGGCGGTGTTTCCACCAACGGCTTTCCGATTTTGTTCCGGCAAATTTCCGCTGCAAACCAGGGTGTCCACAAGCCACTGCGGGTCATGCTGCTGGGCGGCATTCATGGTGACGAGCTGACGGCATCTGCGATCGTCTTCAAGTGGCTGCTGCAGATTCAGATGCCGCTGGCGCACGAGTTTGCCTGGGATGTGGTGCCGGTGCTTAATCCGGATGGTTTGCTGGCGGTTCAGCCAAGCCGTGTTAATGCCCGCGGGGTTGACCTTAATCGCAACTTTCCGACGCCAGGCTGGCAACAGGAAGCGCCGCTGTACTGGTCCAGGACAACTGCCAGCGATCCGCGTCGTTTTCCCGGAAAAGCGCCCTTGTCCGAAGTGGAAACCCGGTGGTTAAAGACCGAGATTGATCGCTTCAAACCGAATGTCATTGTGTCAGTGCATGCGCCATTCGGCGTGCTTGATTTTGACGGGCCGGCACCGGTACCCGAGCGATTCGGACGACTGCAATTTAATCGGGTGGGTGTTTATCCGGGATCCCTGGGAAATTACAGTGGCCTGCACCGGAATATCCCCGTTATCACGATCGAGTTGCCCAATGCCCGGGCAATGCCACCGTCCAAAGAAGTTGAGCGTATCTGGATTGACATGCTTACCTGGATTAATCTGAACGTGCGCCGGGCGGCAGAGGTGTCGCAAGCACCGAAGCCAGCTGCACGGGTGGCGACACCTGCCGGCACAACGTTGCGTGGAAATTGATTTCCGGCAACGGAAAATTTTTTTAATTACGTTATAATTCGACCTCCAAGGAGCGTTGCAGCCGGACTTGCGTCAGCAAGCCGGGTCAGGCTTGGAGGCACGATCCCCCGCAACTGCGCTCACGTTTCTTTTTTTCTAACGAAAGGAGGGCGTGATGAACGCCGCAGTTTTAAACCCTCAAGTCGCAGTACTCAAAGATTATTTCGTTGCCGACCTCAGTCTCGCTGAGTGGGGCCGCAAGGAAATTCGCATCGCAGAAACCGAAATGCCTGGCCTGATGGCCATCCGCAACGAATACGCGGCAGCGCAACCACTCAAGGGTGCGCGCATTACCGGTTCCATCCACATGACCATCCAGACCGCCGTGCTGATCCAGACACTGGAAGCGCTCGGTGCGCAGGTGCGCTGGGCGTCATGCAATATTTATTCGACGCAGGATCATGCCGCGGCCGCAATTGCAGCCGATGGCACACCGGTATTTGCTTTCAAGGGCGAATCACTCGATGAATACTGGGAATTTACCCACCGTATTTTCGAATGGCCTGCCAGCGCCGATGGCGAGCAGCATGCCAACATGATTCTTGATGATGGCGGCGACGCTACGCTGCTGTTGCACCTTGGCACCCGTGCTGAGCAAGATGCTTCCGTGTTAGACAATCCAGCTTCGGAAGAAGAAATTTGTCTGTTCGCATCCATCAAAAAGCGCCTCGCGACGCACCAGGGCTGGTATTCAAGCCGTCTGGCCCAAGTGATGGGTGTGACGGAAGAAACGACGACCGGTGTGCACCGGTTGTACCAGATGTTCAAGGACGGCAAGCTGGCTTTCCCGGCAATTAACGTCAATGATTCCGTCACCAAGTCGAAGTTCGACAACCTGTACGGTTGCCGGGAATCGCTGGTTGATGGCATCAAGCGCGCAACCGATGTCATGATCGCCGGCAAGGTCGCCGTCGTCGCCGGCTATGGCGATGTCGGTAAAGGTTCGGCGCAGGCATTGCGGGCGCTGTCGGCTCAGGTTTGGGTCACGGAAATCGACCCGATTTGTGCGTTACAGGCAGCGATGGAAGGTTATCGCGTTGTCACGATGGACTATGCGGCAGAGCACGCCGACATTTTCGTCACGGCAACCGGTAACTACCATGTGATCACGCTTGAGCACATGGCAAAGATGAAGGATCAGGCGATCGTCTGCAACATCGGCCACTTCGACAATGAGATCGAAATCGAGGCATTGAAGCAGTACACCTGGGAAAACATCAAGCCGCAAGTCGATCACGTGATCTTCCCTGACGGCAAGCGCATTATCTTGCTGGCCGAAGGCCGTCTGGTTAATCTGGGCTGCGGTACCGGCCATCCATCGTATGTGATGAGTTCGTCGTTCGCCAATCAGGTGATTGCGCAAATCGAGTTATTTTGTAATATTGATAAATATCCGGTTGGTGTCTACACCTTGCCAAAGCATCTGGACGAGAAAGTCGCCCGTCTGCAATTGCAAAAGTTGAACGCCCAATTGTCCGAACTGACTCCCGAGCAAGCCAGTTACATCGGCGTGCAGCAAGCCGGTCCGTACAAGCCGGAACAATACCGCTACTGATCCATCCCGGCTTCGTGCCAACTACCGCTTCGAGACGGCCTATTGGCCGTAGCGAAGCGGTTTTTTCACATCAATACGGAATTTTTATGCGCCTGCTCGTTACCTGGTTCATCAATGCCGCCGCGCTGCTGGCGCTGCCCTACCTGATGCGTTCGGTCAGCGTCGACAGTCTTGGCGCGGCGCTGGTCGGCGCGTTAGTGCTCGGCCTGGTTAATACGCTGATTCGCCCGCTGCTTTTGTTGCTGACGTTACCGGTTACTTTCCTGACCCTTGGCCTTTTCATTTTCGTCATCAATGGGTTGATGTTCTGGGGCGTGGCGCAAATAGTGAGCGGTTTCCATGTCGCCGGTTTCGGTTCGGCCATCTTGGCCGCTGTTGTCTACAGTATTATTTCGTGGGCGCTGTCCTCCCTGATACTCGATCAAAATACGACCAAAAATGACCCCTCCTGATTTCAGTATTGAATTTTTCCCGCCCAAGACCACCGAGGGTGCCGACAAATTGCGTGCCACGCGTGCCCGGATGGCGGTCGTCAATCCCAAGTATTTTTCAGTGACCTTCGGTGCCGGTGGCAGCACCCAGCAAGGTACGCTCGATACGGTGCTCGATATCCGCAGTGAAGGTCATCACGCCGCGCCGCATATTTCCTGCCTGGGCAGTTCGCGGGCACGCCTGCGTGAAATTCTTGCCGAATATCGCTCCCACGGTATCGACCGACTGGTCGCTTTGCGAGGTGATCTGCCCAGCGGCTATGGCGCAACCGATGCCGCCTCCGGCGAATTCCGCTACGCCAGCGAGCTGGTGGAGTTCATTCGCGCCGAGACAGGCGACTGGTTTCATGTCGAAGTGGGAGCCTACCCGGAAATGCATCCGCAAGCGCGCTCGCCGTCGGATGACCTGCAGCACTTTGCGCACAAGGTAAAAGCGGGCGCCGATGCGGCGATTACCCAGTATTTTTACAATGCCGACGCGTATTTCCGGTTTGTGGATGACGCGCGCAAGCTCGGCGTGGATGTGCCAATCGTCGCGGGCATCATGCCGATCACGAACTATATGCAGCTGATGCGGTTTTCGGACATGTGTGGTGCCGAGATACCGCGCTGGATACGCCTCGCGCTGGCAAGTTATGGCGACGACGCGGAATCCATCCGGGCGTTCGGCCTCGATGTGGTGACGGCACTATGCGAGCGCTTGCTGGCTGGCGGTGCACCCGGCCTGCATTTCTATTCGCTCAACCAGGCCGTCCCGACGATAGCGATTTGCCAGCGGCTCCGGCCGTCGCTGGTTGAATCTCAATAACCGGTCGAAAAACATAGTCTACTAAAAATAATTTCCTGAATTGAGTCTTGCTTGTTGCGCTCGCTGCAACAGGCCGCTACCCTGAAAAATACTGTCAGCGCTCCCGACTCCGGAAGCCGCGGTTGGTGCGGTCAATGACCCGCCGGTAGAGGGGCTTCATGGGTATTCTCAGCAGAAATAATGTTCGGGTCAGTGGGCAAGGCCAGCAACCCATGGTGTTTGCGCACGGTTTCGGATGTGACCAGGTCATGTGGCGTTTCGTCAGTCCTGCATTCGAGCCGGATTACCAGGTCGTGCTGTTCGACTATGTCGGTGCCGGTCACTCCGATCTTGATGCCTATGATCCGCAACGTTATGCCACGCTGGACGGCTATGCCCAGGATGTTGTCGATATTTGTGAAACACTCGATTTGCGCGATGTGATCCTGGTCGGCCATTCGGTGAGCAGCATGATTGGTCTGCTCGCGGCAAAGAGGCTGTCCGGGCGAATTTCTCAACTGGTCATGATTTGCCCGTCGCCGCGTTACATCAATGATTCGTCCGGTTATTACGGCGGCTTCGAGCGTGCCGACATCGAAGGCCTGATTGACATGATTGAGCGCAACCAGACCGGCTGGACCAGTCACTTGGCAGGTATGGTGGCAAGTAACCCGGATCGTCCCGAACTGGCAGACGAACTCGACACCAATTTTTGCGCGATGGACCCGCTGGTCGCGCGCCGTTTCGCCGCCGCGACTTTCCTGGCCGATAACCGCAGTGATCTGGCCGGGGTCAGCCAACCTGTCTTGATCCTCCAATGCACGCAGGATATCGTCGCACCGCTAGCGGTCGGTGCGTACATGCATAGTCACCTGTCAAACAGCACGCTAGTGCAACTGGATGCATTCGGCCATTGCCCGCAATTGAGTCATCCCAAAGAAACCATCGCGTTGATCCGCGACTACCTCGCCCGTACCCGCTGAGTGAGCCAGCCTACCGACATCAGGACGTTGGCCGGATTTGACCTGCAGCAGGCGCCGTGCGGACTGTTTCTGTTCAGTGAATCGCTTGTGCTGCTTTCTGCCAATCAAACCTTTGCCGACATGCTGGGGGTCAATCAGGCAGCGCTCGCTGGCAAGCCACTGGACCAGTTATGGTCGTTAGCGATGCGGTTGGAATTTCACATGCGCGTCATGACGCTGCTGCACATGCACGGCCATGTGGAAGAAATCGCCTTGATGATGCTGGCGGCCGATGGCGTCGAAATACCGATTTTGTTTAACGCCGTGCGCCGGGTTCATGACGGTGTTGCCGTCACTGAATGTGTGGTTATTCGCATGCGCGAACGCAAGCGGCTCGAAGACGAGTTATTTCGGGTAAAAAAAGCGACCGAGCACATTCCGGGGGCGATCTACCAGTTCATCCTTGAGCCAGATGGCACCTCCCGTTTTCCGTATGCCAGTGAAGGCATCCGGCAAATTTACGAGGTCAGCCCGATGCAGCTGCAGCGCGATGCCACACAGGCGTTTGCGCGCATCCACCCGGACGATTTTGACAGTATTGGCGAAGGTATTGCAATATCAGCGCAAGCATTCAGTCCCTGGCATCAGCAGTTTCGGGTCAACTTGCCGCGGCGCGGATTGCGCTGGATCGAAGGTCGCGCAATCCCGGAGGCACGTGCCAATGGCAGCGTGTTGTGGCATGGCTATCTGGTCGATGTCACCGAGCGCAAGGCGCTCGAGATCGCCAGCGAGATCGAGCACGAGCGCACCCGCGTGACCTTGCGCTCGATCGGCGACGCCGTCATTACCACTGACCGCTTTGGACTGGTCGAGTACCTCAATCCCGTGGCCGAATCATTGACAGGATGGCGTTGCAATGACGCGGTCGGCCAGCCGGTGGATCAGGTATTTCGCATCGTGCGTCAGCACGACCGGGTGCCGGCCGGCAATCCGGTGACGCGTTGCCTGGCAGAGGGGATGATTATTGGTGCAACCGCCGACGCGCTCCTGATTGCCCGGCACGGTGTCGAGTATGCGGTCGAGGATTCTGCTGCACCGATATTCGTCGCGGATCGACTCGTCAGTGGTGTGGTGATGGTATTTCGCGATGTCACGCAACAGCGCGGGCTTCACAAGGAAATCGAACATCGTTCCCGCCACGACCACCTGACCGGTCTGCCGAACCGGCTGGAATTTGATCGCTTGCTGGCGCAATTGCTTGTGTCCGCCCGCAATGGAGACGTCGACCACGTACTCTGCTTGATCGATCTGGATCGCTTCAAGGCGGTCAACGATAGTTGCGGTCATGCGGCAGGGGACCTGCTGCTAAAGAAGGTGTCGGACTTGTTACGTCAGTGCGTCCGAACCACCGACAAGGTAGCGCGCCTGGGCGGCGATGAGTTCGCCGTCCTGCTGCAAAATTGCGATTTGCCGACCGCACAGCGCATCGGGCAGACAATCTGCGATCGGATGGCCGACTTGCACTTTGTGTTTGATGGCAAGCAATGTGATATAGGCGCCAGTATCGGCCTGGCTTTGCTGGATAAGCACCGGGAGAGCGCGCTGGAGTTGCAGCAGGCGGCTGATCAGGCCTGTTTTTCTGCCAAGGCGGCGGGTCGCGGCCGGGTCCATGTCGGGCTCGGCTCCGGTCATCAACTATTTGCGGGGCAACAACCTCGGCCCTGGGGTGTCGTCCTGCAACACGCCATCGACAATGATCGCTTCGTGCTGTTTGCCCAACCGGTTCTCGCATTGACTGATCATCCCGGCCAGCATGTTGAAGTCCTGTTGCGCCTCAGGGACGATAGTCAGACGCTAGTGTTGCCTGACGCCTTCCTGCCGGCGGCAAAGCGGTGCGGTCTGGCCGTGATCATCGATCGCTGGGTCGTGACAAAGACTTTCCAATGGCTGCTGACCGAATCGGGGCAGGCCGTCACCAGTGTGGGTATCAATATTTCCGGCGCGTCAGTCATTGACCTTGCTTTTCATCAGTTCGTCGTTGACATGCTGGCCCGGATACCAGCCAACAAAGTATTTTTCGAGATCACTGAATCCGTGGCAATGGAACACGCGACCGAAGCGCGGGTCTTTTTTGATGCAATGCATCTTGGCGGCGCGCAGGTCGGTCTCGACGATGTCGGCCGCGGCCTGACGTCGATGGCGTATCTCAAGCGCATGCCGGTGGATTACCTGAAGATCGATGGCAATGTCGTTACCAGCATGGCTGACGATGCAGTGAACGGCGCGATGGTACGCAGCATCAATGAAATTGGCCATTTGCTGGGCATGAAGACCGTCGCCGAGGGAGTCGAAAGTGACGCGGTCGTGCAGTTGCTGCGCGCAATGGGTGTCGATTACGCGCAGGGATATCACACCGGCGCGCCACAGGCGATCGGCTAAGTGCCTTCTTCGTACCCGCTTTCGGTAATCAGCGCCTGCAACCGGACATCGTGCGGTGCGGCAGCAAAATCGCTCCTCGCACAATCGAAGGCAATACCAATGGTCCGGACCGTTGGCAGCAACGCTAATGTGCGGTCATACATGCCGCCGCCGTAACCAAGACGGTAGCGCTGCGCATTGATGCCGACGCACGGAATGGCGATCGCGTCCGGGATCAGCGGCGTTGACAGGCCGGCCGGGACCGGCACACCGAACCTGTCCGGCACCATTGGCTGGCCGGGAGTCCACGCCGTAAAGGTCAGCGGCGCGCTTGGTCCGGAGACGACCGGCAAGGCTAGGTGCACACCACGCTGTGCCAGTTGCCGATAAGCGTCGGTCAGATCCGGTTCACCGCGGATCGGCCAGTACACAGCCAGCGTCATGACCTTGCTGTCAGCTTGCCAGTCCAGCAAATGCCGGCCGATGGACTGGCAGGCTGCAGCGCGCAGATCGACTGCCAGTGCGTTGCGCTCGCCCAGCAACTGCGCGCGCAACGCCGTTTTAGTGCGGGCGAGGTCGGCTTCAGAGCTGCTGGCCCCCCATGCTATGCTTGGTTCCGTTCGGTTCATGGCAAGTCAAATTTGTGAGTGAGGTTGCAGAGGTATGTTTCAATTGAAATGGATAGCCGGCGTGGTACTCGCCGTTGCATCAAGCGTCATCATCGTGCCGGTCGCACAGGCAAAAAGTCGCGTGGCCAGTTTCGTCAATGATGACGATGTCTTCATGGCGCTGCGCGACGCCGCCCGCAGTGATGATGCCGGCAAGGCCGCCGAACTGGCCGACCGTCTGCCCAATTATGCCATTCCTTCCTACGTCGATTACTACCGTCTGAAGCCGCGTCTGGTTCAGGCTTCGTCGGCGGAAATTCGCGAGTACCTGCGGCGCTACAACGGTAGCGCCATTGCCGACCGTTTGCGCAATGACTGGCTGTTGATCCTTGGCCAGCAACGGGACTTCGTCACGTTCGATGAGCAATACCCGTTGTTTGCCCTTGATGATGATCTGCAACTGAAATGTTATTCGCTGTTGTCGCGCATCAGCCGTGGCGAGCAAGTGGCCGCCGCCGCGCGGACCTTGCTGGTGTCGCCCAAGGATTATGGCGAAGCTTGCTCGTCGCTGATGACATCGCTGGTACAAAGCGGTCAGTTCACTGCGGATGATGTGTGGTGGCAGTTGCGCCTGGCGAGCGAAACCAGCCAGGTCAGTGCGGCGCGCCGTCTGGCACCGCTGGTGGCAGCGACCGACGCGCAGGTCGTTCAGGCGATTGAAAAAGCGCCGCTGGTGCTGGCGCGCGGCGTCGGCAAGTCAGCGGCGACGCATCAACTCTTCATCATGGCGCTGGGTCGGGTGGCGCGGACCAGTCCCGAGCAAGCGGCCAGCGCATTGAGCAATGTCGAGTCGCAACTGACTGCCGGCGAGCGTGCGCTGGGCTGGTCCCAGATTGCCTTGCAGGCCTCGCTCAAGCTGATGCCGGAAGCCACCACGCTGTACTGGAGTCGCTCTGCCGGCGCACCGCTCTCCAGCGACGGTTACCAATGGCGCACCCGGATGGCTTTACGCAATGGTGACTGGAAATTGATTTTGCAGTCGATTGATGCGATGCCGGCCGACTTGCGTGACGATGGCGCCTGGGTTTACTGGCGCGCGCGCGCGCTGGCTGCTGGCGGTAACACTGTCGAAGCGCAAAAACTGTTCAAATCGATCTCCGACCAGACCAACTTTTACGGTCAGCTGGCGCTCGAAGATCTGGGCCAGAAGATCAGCATCCCGATTCCAGGTGCGCCCTTGACCGAACTCGAAGTTGCCCCGCTGGCAGCCAACGCGGGTTTGCGACGTGCGCTTAAGTTTTTCGACATGAACTTGCGTTTCGAGGCAGTGCGCGAGTGGAACTGGGAGCTGCGTAGCCTGACCGAGCGCGAACATCTGGCGGCAGCAGAATTTGCCCGTCAGAACAATGTGCTGGACCGGATGGTCAATACGTCCGACCGGACCAAGTCCGAACGCGATTTCACCCAGCGCTTTCCGTCGCCATTCCGCAAGTTCATGGTCACCAGTACCAGCGCGCTCGGACTCGACATGGCATGGGTCTACGGACTGATCCGGCAAGAGTCGCGCTTCATCATGAACGCGCGCTCGCACGTCGGTGCCTCGGGGCTGATGCAACTGATGCCGGCGACGGCACGGTATGTCGCCAAAAAAATCGGCATGACCGATTTTGATCCCGGTCAGGTCAATGAAATCGGCACCAACATCGAGCTCGGTACCAATTATCTCAACATCGTATTGGGCGACCTCGATGGTTCGCAGGCGATGGCCACGGCCGCCTACAACGCCGGTCCGGGTCGCCCGCGCAGCTGGCGTGCGTCGCTGACCCGCCAGGTCGAAGGCGCGGTGTTTGCCGAGTCGATCCCGTTTGCTGAAACCCGGGGGTACGTCAAGAACGTG
This sequence comes from Bradyrhizobium sp., assembly GCA_047621665.1. Classification (GTDB taxonomy): domain Bacteria; phylum Pseudomonadota; class Gammaproteobacteria; order Burkholderiales; family Burkholderiaceae_D; genus Actimicrobium. The sequence continues at coordinate 28,901 of JBLHMB010000030.1, forward strand.
TTATCCAATGCGACGTACTATGCAGCCTTGTTCGATGGTAAGCCGCAATCGCTGAAAGACCGGCTCGGGACCGTTGCTCCCAAGGGGTTTGTGACGGCCGAGCTGCCCTGATGAACCTCATTGATTCTCTGAACGGATAACCTGTCATGACCATGCATCACTCGAACATCCTTGTACTCGGTGGCACCGGCTTCGTCGGTTCCCATCTGGTTGCGCAACTGGTGGCTCAGGGCCGTCACGTGATTGTCCCGACCCGACGTTTAGTGAGCGCCCGTCATCTGGCGGTCCTGCCCACCGTCGAAATCGTCGAAGCCGATATTCATCAGGAGCAGGCGCTGGCCAAGCTGATGCGCCGCACCGATGCGGTCATCAATCTGGTCGGTATTTTGCATTCGCGCCCCGGTACCGGCGCAGCCCGTTATGGCCCGGATTTCGCACGGGCCCACGTCGAACTACCCATTCGCGTCGTTGCGGCCTGTGGCGTGGCGGGTGTCAAACGCTCGCTGCACATGAGTGCGCTCGGTGCCGATCGCAATGCCCCGTCGATGTATCTGCGTTCGAAAGCCGCCGGTGAAGATGCCGCGCTGTCGCATGCGGCGGTTGCCACGACGGTATTCCGGCCCTCGGTGGTGTTCGGCGAAGACGATGCATTCCTCAACATGTTTGCCGCGATGCAGCGCTGGATTCCCGTGATTCCGCTGGGTGGTGCCGATGCACGTTTTCAGCCGATTTACGTCGAAGATGTGGCGCAGGCATTTGTCAACGCGCTCGATAACCAGCATACGGTGGGCAAAGTCTATGAGCTGGCCGGCCCGGAAGTCTTTACGTTGCGCGAGCTGGTGCAACTGGCCGGGCGCGCATCAGGGCATCCGCGTCCGGTGATCGGCTTGCCGCCGGTACTTGCGCGCTTGCAGGCGCGGATGCTGGAGCTTGCGCCCGGCGGACCGGTGATGAGCCGCGACAACCTCGATTCCATGAAAGCCGATAACGTCGCGCGCGGACCGATTGCACCTGAACTGGGTGTCACGCCACAAGCCCTCGAAGCCATCGCTGCGCGCTATCTGGGCGAGGCGGGTGCGCGCAGTCGTTTCGACCAATATCGTGTCCGCGCCAAACGCTGACGCCTCTTTTTACAACTTACCCGGACCTCGCATGCAAGCTACTGAACTCGATCCTACGCTGTCACAAACTCTGGATGCGGCCCGCAGGATGCCGTTGCGACTGGTGATCGCCAACAAGCGCTACTCAAGCTGGTCGATGCGACCGTGGCTGGTACTGAAAGCCTTCGGCATTGCCTTCGAAGAGGTGCCGATTGGTCTGGACCGGCCTGATACCTCGTCGCAGATTGCCCATTATTCGGCCGCCGGTCGGGTGCCGGTGCTGCTGGCTGGCGAAATTGCGGTCTGGGACTCGCTGGCAATTTGCGAATATCTGGCCGAACAGTTTCCTGAAAAAGCGATGTGGCCGACCGATGTCGCTGCGCGTGCGCTGGCCCGTTGTATCTGCGCTGAAATGCATGGCGGTTTTACGGGGCTGCGCAAGGCGATGTCGATGAACATCGGCGCAAAATTTCCCGGCAAGGGACGCACGCCCGAGGCCCAGTCGGATCTCGGACGCATCATCGAAATCTGGGAAACCTGCCTGACGCAATCCGGTCATCACCAGTTCTTGTTCGGAGCGTTCTCGATTGCCGACGCGTATTACGCGCCGGTTGTGATGCGCTTGCAGACCTATGGCGTGGCGCTGGCGCCGGCCTTGCAAGCCTACGCCGACCGGGTTATTGCCCATCCGGCGGTAGCGCAATGGATTGCCGATGCGCTGCTCGAAACCGACCGGATCGAAAAATATGACACGTATCCGGATCTGCCGGCGAGCTGAATGCCGATGAAAATTTACACCGTCGGCGGTGCGGTGCGTGATGCCTTGCTTGGCTTGGCGGTCAAGGACCGGGACTATGTGGTCGTTGGTGCCACGCCGGAAGCGATGGTGGCGCTCGGATACACTCCCGTCGGCAAGGATTTTCCGGTATTCCTGCACCCGCAGACCCACGAAGAATACGCATTGGCGCGCACCGAACGCAAGACCGCGCCAGGTTACAAGGGCTTCGTGTTCCATGCCGCCGGGGACGTCACGCTCGAGCAGGACCTGGCCCGGCGCGATCTGACCATCAACGCTATCGCACGGGCGGACGATGGCGCTCTGGTCGACCCGTACGACGGACGCGGGGACCTTGACCGTAAGCTGTTCCGCCATGTCTCCGGCGCCTTTGCCGAAGATCCCGTGCGGATTTTAAGAGTGGCCCGTTTCGCGGCCCGTTTCAGTGATTTTTCCGTTGCGCCCGATACCAATCTGTTGATGCAGCGCATGGTCGCCTCGGGCGAAGTCGATGCGCTGGTACCCGAGCGTGTCTGGCAAGAACTGGCGCGCGGCTTGATGGAGCAACAGCCGTCCCGGATGGTGCAGGTCTTGCGCGACTGCGGCGCCTTGTCGTGCTTGCTACCCGAAGTCGATGGCGACGGACCCGTGATGGCCTTGTTAGACCGCGCCGCGCAGCAGGGTCTGCCATTGCCGGTACGGGTCGCCGTGTTGTTGCACGATCCTGTTGGTGGCGAGGCAGCAGCCCGTACCCGGCGTGTCGACGCGATCGCGGCGCGCCTGAAAATACCAGGCGACTGTCGCGATCTGGCCGTGATGGTGGCGCGTGATGGCAGCACTGTCGTGCAGGCACTGGCGTTGTCCGCCGATGCCATCGTCGGTCTCATTGAACGCGGCGATGGCTTGCGCAAACCGCAGCGTTTTGGTGACATGTTGTGTGCGGTATGTTGTATTGCGCAGGGAGGGGCAACTTCCGGCCAGGCATTTGCGCCGGCTGCGCTTCTTGTTGCAGCTTTGCAAGCCACGCGCGGGGTGCCGGCCGGCGCGATTGCCGCCGGCTTGGGAGACCGTCCGCAGGCCATTGCACAAGCGGTACGGAATGCCCGGATAGACGCGGTGGCACACACAATGGGCCCCGGTAGTCGCGTCGGTGCCGCACCGCAGCAGAATAACTGAAGCAGTTCAGGTCGCATCTGAAAACATGGCCTACAATGCGTTGGTGCGCTGCACAACAGCCCGCGCGTTTTTCAGAGGAACCGCTATGAATCCATCGGTTATTTCCGCACCCGAACATGCATCACCCGAGCACCCATCACCTGACGCCCATCCGGATGTCCTGTCATCTGTGCGTGTCAAAGAACTGTCCGAACGCGATCGTCGCCGCATGCTGATGCACTTTCTGGCGCTTGGCGACAGCGATCGCTTGCTACGCTTCGGGTCCACCTTGCCCGACGAGCTCATCACCCGGTATGTCCAGAAACTCGACTTTGTGCGCGACACCGTGTTTGGTGTTTACGACAGTGCGCTGCGGCTGATCGGCGTCGGCCATCTGGCCTTCGCGCCGCGTGATGCACTGCCGACCGGTGCCGATGCGACAAACAAGGAACGGGTTGCCGAGTTCGGTTTGTCCGTGTCCGATTCGGCGCGCAAAATGGGCATCGGTACCAAGCTGTTCGAGCGCGCTGCAATTCATTGCCGTAACGCCGATGTCGACACGCTGTACATGCATTGCCTTTCATCGAACCGGACGATGATCCGGATCGCCCGCAAGGCAGGCATGCAGATACGCCGTTCGTACGGTGAGTCCGATGCTTATCTGAAACTGTTACCGGCAAACCCGTCCAGCGTCATGCTCGAAGCGGTACAAGAGCAGGTTGCCCAGCTCGACTATGCCTACAAAGCAAACAACCGGGCCGCGCTCAAGTGGTTGAACAGTTACCTCCCAGGATTCAAATAACGCATTCCAAACAGGTCGTCAAATCAGCGGCAGAGCCGTCGTGTCCTTGATCCGCTGCAAGGCAAAGCTGGATTTGGCATCCAGGACCGCCGGATGGCGCAGTAGCGTTTCCATCATGAACAGCGAAAAATGTTCCATGTCCTCGACATGGACACGCAACAGGTAATCCATCTCGCCAGTCATCGCATAGCAGGCCGCCACTTCCGGCCAGTGCGCGACCGATTCAGCAAAATCTCCGCGCGGCGAGCGGGCTCCGGATTGCGGCACGGCAGTTGCTGCATCGCTATTCTTGATCAAGCGCACATTGACATACGCCAGCAGGCCAAGGCCGATTTTTTCCGGTGCCAGCAACGCGACATATTGGCGGATGACACCGGCTTCTTCGAGCCTGCGGATGCGTCGCAAACACGGCGACGGCGACAAATTGACCCGTTCTGCCACCTCCTGGTTCGATAGCCGGCCATCGGCCTGCAGGATCGCCAAAATCTTCCGGTCGGTCTTGTCCAGTGGAATTGACGCCATAAATCACCTCTATCTGCATTATTTCAGCAATATTATTGCGGATGGCTGCTGCGCGGTAAAGTCATTCGCAATTTTCTGCCGTCGTCGCCGACCTATACTGAGGGATAAATTATATTCAGGAGACAGCATGCAATTCCAACCTTGGGATAACCCGATGGGCACCGACGGTTTCGAGTTCATCGAGTACGCTGCACCGGACCCGAAAGCGCTGGGGGCGTTGTTCGAGCAAATGGGTTTTAGTGCGATCGCCCGCCATCGCCACAAGGATGTGACGCTGTACCGCCAAGGTGAGATCAATTTTATTATTAATGGCGAGCAGGATTCGTTTGCGCAGCGCTTTGCGCGCCAGCACGGTCCGTCGATCTGCGCGATTGCCTTTCGGGTCGATGATGCCGTTCACGCGTACAAGCGCGCGCTCGAACTCGGTGCCTGGGGATTCGATAATCGCACCGGTCCGATGGAGCTCAATATCCCGGCCATCAAGGGCATTGGCGATTCGCTGATTTATTTTGTCGATCGCTGGCGCGGCAAGACCGCTGGCGTCATCGGCGACATCAGTATTTATGACGTCGACTTCGTCGCGATCCCCGGCGCGGTCGCCAATCCAGCCGGTAATGGCCTGACCTACATTGATCATCTGACCCATAACGTCCATCGCGGACGAATGAAAGAGTGGGCCGAATTCTATGAAAACCTGTTTGGTTTTCGCGAAGTGCGCTACTTCGATATCGAGGGCAAGCTGACCGGTCTGAAATCGAAAGCGATGACCTCACCGTGCGGCAAGATCCGTATTCCGATCAATGAATCGTCGGATGACAAATCGCAGATCGCCGAATACCTCGACCTGTACCATGGTGAGGGCATTCAGCATATTGCTTTGGGTACCGACGACATTTACCGCACAGTCGAACAGATGGAAGCGCAGCAAGTGCAGTTCCAGAAAACCATCGCAACCTACTACGACCTGATCGACCGGCGCTTGCCCGGTCATGGCGAAAATAGCGATGAACTGCGTCGTCTCAATATTCTGGTGGATGGCACCAGTAGCGCAACCGAACGCGAGTTGCTGCTGCAGATATTTACGCAGACCGTGATCGGTCCTATCTTTTTCGAAATCATCCAGCGCAAGGGCGACCAGGGTTTCGGTGAAGGCAATTTCCGCGCACTGTTCGAGTCGATCGAGCTCGATCAGATTCGTCGTGGCGTGTTGAAAGATGAAAGTGTGGGGAGTTGATATGGGCGCTATCGAGCGATCGGTCGGACAGGAAGAATTTTTTAAAACGATGGAAGACAAGTCCGACGGCGGCAAGCTGCGCGGCGATTATTCCGGTGCCGACGCGCAGTACGTCGTGGCCCAGCAGTGGGAGTGTTATACGGAGGCGCAGCATGAGTTGTGGCGCCGGCTCTACGACCGCCAGGTGCGGCTGTTGCCGGGACGGGCTTGTGATGTCTTCATTGACAGCCTGAAAAAAATGGATGCCGCCGATGGTGTTCCGGACTTCGTGCACACGTCCGCGCAACTGATGGAGGCGACCGGATGGACACTGGTGGCGGTACCCGGTCTGGTACCCGACTTCACCTTTTTCGAGCATCTGGCCAACCGGCGCTTTCCGGTCACAGTCTGGCTGCGCGAACCGGAAGAGTTCGATTACATCGCCGAGCCGGATGTGTTCCACGACTTTTTCGGCCATGTGCCGCTGTTATTCAATCCGGTCTTCGCCGACCATTTGCAGGAATATGGCAAGGGCGGATTGAAGGCCATGCCGCTCGATGGCCTGACCAATCTGGGGCGCCTGTACTGGTACACGGTCGAGTTCGGCCTGATCAATACCGATGCCGGCTTGCGTGCTTACGGTGCCGGCATCCTGTCATCCGGCGGCGAGATTACACACTGCCTGACCAGCCCGCAACCGCGCCGGATTCGCTTCGATGCCGAGCGCGTCATGGGCACCGGCTACAAGATCGATTCGTATCAGGAAACCTACTTTGTCATCGACAGTTTCGAGCAGTTATTTGCCGATACAGCACCGGATTTCACGCCGATCTATGCACGCCTGAAAGGGGTCGCGGCGCTGCCCGCCGATACTTTGCTGGCAGGGGAGATCGATCAACGCGTGTAACAAGGTCCGCCCCGTGTAGAATCCAAAAACAGACTGATGGTTCACAAGACCTGAAGAAGTCCAGACCGCGACACGATCGCATCCAAGAACATAATTTTTGGTACGGAGACAAGCATGAATGCACCCCTGAAACCAGAGCAGTCGTTGGCACCGGAATCAACGCCAACGCCCATTTCGCTGGACGATAAATACACGCTGGAGCGTGGCCGCGCCTTCATCACCGGCACGCAGGCGATGATCCGGTTGCCGATGCTGCAGCGCCAGCGCGACATGCGCGCCGGACTCAATACCGCCGGCTTCATCACCGGCTATCGCGGTTCGCCACTGGGCAGCGTCGACATGACGGCTGCCAAAGCCAAAAAATACCTCGATGCCAACCACATCAAATTCCATCCGGGCATGAACGAAGACCTGGCCGCGACCAGTGTCTGGGGTACGCAGCAAGTTAATCTGTTCCCCGGTGCGCAATACGATGGCGTGTTCGGCCTGTGGTACGGCAAAGGTCCCGGCGTCGATCGTTGCGGTGACGTGTTCAAGCACGCCAACATGGCCGGTACCTCAAAGCACGGTGGCGTGCTGGTGCTGGCCGGCGACGACCATGCCGCCAAATCCTCGACCACCGCGCACCAGAGCGAACACATCCTGAAAGCCTGCGGTATCCCGGTGCTGTATCCGTCCTCGGTGCAGGAATACCTCGATTACGGTTTGCATGGCTGGGCGATGAGTCGTTTTACCGGTTTGTGGGTCTCGCTCAAATGCGTGACTGACATCGTTGAATCGGGCGCCTCGGTGGACCTTGATCCGGACCGTGTGCAAATCGTGTTGCCGACCGATCTGGCCTTGCCCGCTGATGGACTGAACATCCGCTGGCCCGATGCCGTGCTGGACCAGGAAGCACGGATGAACAACTTTAAGTGGTACGCCGCGCTGGCCTATGCGCGTGCCAACAAGCTCAACAAAATTATCTGGGACAGTCCGCATGCGCGGATCGGCATTATCACCGCCGGCAAGTCCTACCTCGATACCCGGCAGGCGCTGGCTGATCTCGGCATCGATGAAACGGTTGCGCGCGACATCGGCATCCGCCTGTTCAAGGTCGGCATGACCTGGCCGCTGGAAGCGCAAGGCGTACGCGAATTCGCGCAGGGTCTGGAAGAAATTCTGGTGGTCGAAGAGAAGCGCCAGATCCTCGAATATCAGGTCAAGGAAGAACTCTACAACTGGCGCGACGATGTGCGTCCGCGCGTGGTCGGCAAGTTCGACGACACCGGCGAATGGAGCAACACGCCCGGCATGGGCCACGGCGACTGGTTGTTGCCGGCGACTTACGAACTCAATCCGGCGCAGATCGCGCGCGCGATTGCCACGCGCATCGGCAAGTACTTCGCCGGCCATCCGGTCGCACAACGGGTGCAGGAACGCATCGCCTATCTTGAAGCCAAGGAAGCGGTGCTGAAGGTGAGCACCAAGCCCGATCCGGCCAAGGATCGCATTCCACATTTCTGCTCCGGTTGCCCGCACAATACCTCGACCAAGGTGCCGGAAGGCAGTCGCGCACTGGCAGGCATTGGCTGTCACTACATGGTGCTGTGGATGGATCGCGAGACGTCGACCTTCACCCACATGGGCGCAGAAGGCACGACCTGGATCGGCCATGCGCCCTTCACCAGCGAACAGCATGTGTTCACCAATCTCGGCGATGGCACCTACTTCCATTCCGGCTTGCTGGCAATCCGCGCCTCGGTCGCGGCCAAGGTCAACATGACCTACAAGATTTTGTACAACGATGCGGTTGCGATGACCGGCGGCCAGACCGTTGACGGTACTATCGACCCCGGCATGATCTCGCGCCAGATTGCCGCCGAAGGTGTCGGCCCTATCATCGTCGTCACCGACGAGCCGGACAAATATCCATCCGGTTATGCCTGGGCCGACGGCGTGACGGTGCGCCATCGCAGCGAACTCGATGCGGTGCAGCGCGAACTGCGTGAGTGCAAGGGCATCTCGGCAATGATTTACGACCAGACCTGCGCGTCCGAAAAACGCCGACGCCGGAAACGCAATGAGTACCCGGACCCGGCCAAGCGCGCCGTCATTAACGAGGCCGTCTGCGAAGGTTGTGGCGATTGCAGCGTGCAATCGAATTGCCTGTCGGTCGAACCGCTGGAGACTGAATTCGGTCGCAAGCGCCAGATCAACCAGTCCTCGTGTAACAAGGATTTTTCGTGCGTCACCGGGTTCTGCCCGAGCTTCGTCACGGTCGAGGGCGGCAAGCTGAAGAAGCCGAAAAAAGTCGCGGTCTCGAACGATCCGGCCAGTGTGCCGGCGATGGTGTTGCCGCAACCGGTACTGCCGACCACGGTCACGCCGTACGGCATTCTGGTAGCCGGCATCGGTGGTACCGGTGTGGTCACCGTCGGCCAGATTCTGGCGATGGCAGCGCACATCGAGGGCAAGGGTTGCTCGGTGCTCGACATGAGCGGACTGGCGCAAAAAGGCGGACCGGTGATGTCGCATGTGCGGCTGGCGGATCATCCCGATGACATTCACTCGACCCGCGTCGGCACCGGTGCCTCGGACCTCGTGATTGGTTGCGACGTGATTGTCGCCGCCAGTCGCGACGCACTGTCGCGCATGGGTGAAGGACGCACTTACGCCGTCATCAATTCGACCAGCACGCCGACGGCCGCCTTCGTCAAGAATCCGGACTGGCAGTATCCGGGCGAGGCGGCCGACGCCGAATTGCGTGCGGCTTGCGGCAGCGATCGGGTTGATTTTGTCGATGCCGGCAGGATCGCCACGGCACTGATGGGCGACACGATTGCGACCAACATGTTCATGCTCGGCTATGCATGGCAAAAAGGGCAGGTGCCGCTGACGGAAGCGGCGCTGATGCAGGCCATCACGCTCAATGGCGTCTCGGTCGACTTCAACAAGCAGTCATTTGTATGGGGACGCACGGCTGCTCATGACCTCGCTGCAGTCGAAAAAATCACCCGCGGCAACGGCACCACCGCACAAGTCATCGAGTTCAAACGCAGCCCCCATCTCGATGACCTGATTGCGACACGGGTGGCGTCGCTGAGTGCTTATCAGAACGCCGGCTATGCGCAGCAATACCGCGATTTTGTCGAGCAGGTGCGCGTTGCCGAGCAAGGCATCGTCGATGCCGGCAAGCCGTTACGCCTGACCGAAGCGGTCGCGAAATATCTGTTCAAGCTGATGGCCTATAAAGACGAGTACGAAGTCGCACGGCTCTATACCAACGCGGTTTTCGCCAAAAAAATCGATGGACTGTTCGAAGGTGACTACAAGATTAAATTCCATCTTGCACCGCCACTGTTTGCAAAGACGGATGCGCAAGGTCATTTGATCAAGCAGGAATTCGGACCATGGATGATGCAAGCCTTCGGCCTGCTGGCAAAGTTCAAGGGTTTGCGTGGTACGGCGTTCGATCCGTTCGGCTACACCAGCGAACGCAAGACCGAGCGGGGCTTGATCGTCGCGTACCGCCAGACGATGAGCGCGCTATTGCCTAGGCTGACACCGGCGAACTTGTCCGTGGTGCTTGCCATTGCCAGTATTCCCGAAGAAATCCGGGGTTACGGGCACGTGAAGGATAGGCATCTGGCGGCAGCGAAGCTGAAGGAAGCGACGTTGCTGGCGAGCCTGGATGCGCCGGTAATTACTATGTTGTCGAGGGCGACTCAGAAGGCGTAATTAACGGTATTTGCGTGAGCACGCTACCCCGGTGCTCACGCAATACCGGCAGCGCAAATGCGTTGCGCTGGCTCAGGTCCCGACGCGTCTATGCAGCCGTATTCTTCTGTTGCCGGAAACCGGCATACCCGTTGGCGCGCAGCGCACAGGCCGGACAGGTGCCGCAACCATAACCCCAGTCATGCAGGGTGCCGCGTTCGCCCAGATAACAGGTATGAGTGCCGGTACGGATCAGGTCGACCAGCGTTGCGCCGCCGAGCGACTCAGCCAGCGCCCACGTGTCGGCCTTGTCGATCCACATCAGCGGGGTTTCCAGTTTCAGGCGGGTTGCCATGCCGAGATTGAGCGTAACTTGCAAGGCTTTCATCGTATCGTCGCGACAATCCGGGTAACCGGAAAAATCCGTTTCACACATGCCGCCGACCAGCACAGTGAGGCCGCGTCGATATGCCAGTGTGGCCGCCACCATCATGAACAGTAAATTGCGACCAGGCACGAAGGTATTGGGTAAGCCATTTTCGAGCATGGTGATGGCGACGTTGCTGGTCAGTGCCGTGTCCGAAATTTTGCTAATCAGCGACAGGTCAATGACATGGTCTTCACCGAGCTTGCGATCCCAGTCGGGTGACTGCGTGCGCAGGCTGGCCAGCACGCCCGGTCGCACGGTCATCTCGATGGCATGGCGCTGACCGTAATCGAAACCGATGGTCTCAACCCGGTCATAACGTTGCAGCGCCCAGGCCACGCAGGTGGTGGAATCCTGGCCGCCGCTGAATAAGACGAGGGCGCCTGTGGAAGTAGTCATGTTGAGTCCTTGATACGGTTGAGAGGCGGTCGACAGGGACCGCCGGGGCGGCGATACCGCGGAGCAGATTATAAGTCGCGCGGTTGCTCGCGGTTGCTCGCGGTTGCTTATTGTCGCCGCCAAAGGCAACGCACTAGCGCGGTCACGGCGCTGAAAGTACCCTGCACGCAAGGCATTGTCCGGGGTGCGTCGTATTGATGAGATGACTTCGGGTAATACAGAGGGAGTTTTAGTTGCATTGCAAAAAAGCCTAGGTGCAATATATTTCACGCCTACAATCCGTATTTGCGTTTAAGAAACATGTGGTGCTACTCACGGTTGCAGTTAGTGATGGCGGCCTCATTTTTATAACCAGATTTTCTGCTGCCTGAGGTTTCGAAGACCGTACCATGCCTACATTGCGCCGTGATGTTTCTGCCGGTTTCACGCTCATCGAAGTGATCGTGGTCATCGCTATTTCTGCGATCTTGCTGTCGCTCGCCGTGCCATCGTTCGTATCGACGACGCAGCGTTTCCGCACTGCCAGCGAGATCAACGGTTTTGCCCATGATCTGCAGTACGCGCGAACCGAAGCGATTAAGCAGGGCGTGTCGGTTTCGGTGTGCGCCTCGGTTGACGGCGCTACCTGCCTGAAGGCAAATACCTGGCACAAAGGCTGGATCGTGTTTGCTGACGCAGCGGAGCTACTCAAGGTCACCAAACCCGCTGACCTGCTGCGTATCCAGCCGGGCTGGACCAACACCGATACGCTGGTCGCCGACAACGCCGTCTTTTCCTTTACGTTCAGCCGTGACGGCTACACGGTCGGCTTGCCCGGTACCGGGACGGTCACTACCACGCTGCAGACGACACCACTCAATAGCGCCGCCACACAATGTCTTGCGCTCATCAAAACCGGGCGTCAAGAGGTCTTGCCGCCGGGGCCGGGATGCGCATGAAAAAATTGACTGATGGTCTCGTACCCCGGCGCGGATTCACGCTGCTCGAAGTCATGATTGCGATGTTCGTCACCGCCATCGGTTTGCTGGGGTTGGCCAAGATGCAGTCACTGGCCATTTCCAGCACACAAAATGCCGGCAGCCGTTCGCTGATTGCTTTTCAGGTAGGTAGTCTGGTGTCGGCGATGCATGCGAACAAAAGCTATTGGGCGCTCGGCAGTCCGGGTGGTGCGCCCGCTACTTTTTCGGCCAAAGGATTAGTCGTGACAGATGGTTCCGGTGTGCTCAACGCCAGTGTCAGCGGCGGGTGTCTTTCCGCGCCGTGCTCGCCAGGTGAGTTGGCGGCGGTCGATCTGCAGGCCTGGGCCGCCAGCATGAACGGTCGCTTCCCCACCTATAGCGCGCGCTTCAATTGCACGACGGCTAATACTGCAGCGATTGGCTGCGAGATTTTTGTCAGCTGGAGCGAAAACCGTATCGGCATCAACAAGGCAAGCGCCGGTGGTGCCGACACGCAAGTGCAATCCTTCAGTGTGTACGCCAAACCATGACGGCGCGCCTGCTGCGACGTCCATCAGGCTTCACGTTGCTCGAATTGATGATTTCGATCACGATCACGCTATTTCTGCTGGCCGGCATATTGGCCCTGGTGGTGAACATGAAGGGTAGCTTCACGACACAGGACCAGCTTGCCCGCACGCAGGAAAACGCGTTGTTTGCGCTGACCGTTCTCGATACGACGATCCGGCATGCCGGCTATTTTCCTGACCCCCTGGTCAGCAAGGAACTTGATGCGATGCCGGCAACGACCACGGCCAACGCGGATGGAACGACCTATGCGGC
>JBLHMB010000031.1:0-41477 GCA_047621665.1 Bradyrhizobium sp.
GAGCCGGCAGTCGTCAAGATGGCCGTGATGGCCGAAGTGCGCCAGCATTTCCGTCCCGAGTTCATTAATCGCATCGACGAGATCGTCGTGTTCCATGCGCTTGATGAAAAGCATATCGGCGCGATTGCCCGCATCCAGCTGAAGATTCTCGAACAGCGTCTGGGCAAGATGGACATGGGGCTGGAGATTACCGATGCGGCGCTACAGAAAATCGCCGAAGCCGGTTTTGATCCGGTGTATGGCGCGCGGCCGTTGAAACGCGCGATCCAGCAGCAGATCGAAAATCCGTTGTCGAAGCAGATTTTGCAAGGCAAATACGGACCGAAGGAGGTGATCCTGATCGATGTGGCGAATGGGGAATTGACGTTCGGGAAAGGCTTGGTAGCCGTATAAATTGCCGTGTCGTTGAAGACCGTCGCGGCAAGATTGCGCGAGTTATCGGGGGCAGAGTTTTTTTTCGCAGGGGTATCGCGAAAATTACTCTGCCCCCGACAACGGATTACGGAGCAGTAAAAGTCACTAAAGTTGGTGTGCTCAATCCACGTTGCTGCGGATCTGGTTCACGATAAAAAAAGGGCACGACTTTGGTCGCGCCCTTTTTTGATTGGCTCTGCGCTATGGCAATGGCTTACACGCTAACCTGTTCCTGCTGCCGGAAAAATGCCTCTTTTTCCTGCTCCGGCAATTTCGCATAAATCCGGTTCAACCCGCTGATGACAGCCAGCACCGAGGCGGTGACGATATTGGCATGCATGCCCACGCCAAACACGGTTCCCGGCACGCTGTCAGTGACCACTTCGGCAAAGGTCACTGCGGTGGCATCAGCTCCCTGACCCATTGCCCGTTCCTCGTAACTGTGCAGCTTGGCCTGCACGCGCAACGCATGCAGTAGCGCATCAATCGGGCCGTTGCCTTCGCCGCTGAGGGTCAGCGCTTGGCCAAACAACGTCACGCTCAGGTGGATGCCTTGCAACTGGCCACTGTCGAACAAGCGATGTCCGACATAAGTGACCGGCTCACGGGCCGCGAAATATTCCTTCGAAAACAGCGTCCAGATATCGGCCGCGACGACTTCGCCGCCGGTCTGCTCGGTCAGCGATTGCACTGCCGTGCTGAATTCGACCTGCAAGCGGCGTGGCATCACCATGCCGTACTCGGCTTCGAGCAGGAACGCGATCCCGCCTTTGCCGGACTGGCTGTTGACGCGGATGATCGAATCGTAAGTACGACCGAGATCGGCCGGATCAAGCGGCAGGTAAGGAACTTCCCAGAGACCATCCGGCGATTGCACCGCCATGCCTTTTTTGATTGCATCCTGATGCGAACCGGAGAACGCCGTGAAGACCAGATCGCCAACATACGGATGACGCGGGTGGATAGGCAATTGCGTGCAGTGCTCGACGATCCGTGCGACTTCATTGATATTGGAAAAATCGAGTCCCGGATGCACGCCTTGCGAGTACATGTTCAAGGCCAGCGTGACCAGATCGACGTTGCCGGTGCGTTCGCCATTACCGAACAGGCAGCCTTCGACGCGGTCAGCCCCGGCCATCATGCCGAGTTCAGCGGCGGCGACGGCGGTGCCACGGTCGTTGTGCGGATGCAGGCTGATGATGACCGAGTCACGGCGCGCCAGATTGCGGCTCATCCATTCGACCTGATCGGCATACACGTTGGGCGAAGCCAGTTCGACGGTGGCTGGCAAGTTGATGATGACCTTGCGTTGCGGCGTCGCTTCCCAGACATCGATGACGGCGTCGCAGACTTCCTTGGCGAAATCAAGTTCGGTGCCGGTGAAGGTTTCGGGACTGTACTGGAACACCCATTCGGTGTCGGGCTGGGCCGCCGCGAGGCGCTTGATGGTTTGCGCGCCTTTGATCGCGATGGCCTTGACGCCGGCCTGGTCGAGACCGAAGACGATCTGGCGAAAGTTCGGCGAGGTGGCGTTGTACAAGTGAATGATCGCGCGGCGTGCGCCACGCAAGGCTTCCATCGAGCGTTCGATGAGCTCATCGCGGGCGGGTGTGAGGACTTCGATGGTGACGTCGTGCGGGATTAAATTCTGTTCGATCAGCGTGCGGACGAAGCCGAAATCGGTTTCGGAGGCGGCCGGGAAGGCGACTTCGATTTCCTTGAAACCGATCTCGACCAGGGTCTGGAACATGCGCAATTTGCGCTCGACATTCATCGGCTCGAACAAGGCCTGGTTGCCGTCGCGCAGGTCGGTCGACATCCAGATCGGCGGTGCCGTGATGGTCTTCGATGGCCAGGTGCGGTCGGCGAGGGCGATCGGAGCGAATGGACGGTAGCGGGTGGCGGGGTTGTTCAACATGGCAGAGTGCTCCGGAAAAAGTCGATGAGGGTTCCCGTCTGGTCGTTGCCGGACGGAAGGAATTGCTAACAGGGAGGGGGGTGTTTTATGTGCGCTTGACGCGCAGCAAAGCTGGCGACGGGATCGTCAGCAGGAGAAGTTGGTGCGGAAGTAAGATTTCGGACATGAGGATGAAAGTAATCCATCGATCGAACTTGTGTCAAGGAATATTCGGCAACTAGCCGGCAGCCGCTGAATAAAAATAAAATTCCGGTGCGGTGCTATCCTCCGGCACCGCTACGCAATCTTGCTTCCCTTGATGCAATCTCATCCCCCTACTCACGTCGACGACACAGCCGTCAAGCGCTTCCTGCCATGGGTTGTCGCCACCGCGCTGTTCATGGAACAGCTCGATTCCACGATCATCAATACTGCCGTGCCATCGATGGCGCTCAGTCTTGGCGTGACGCCACTGAGCCTGAAAGCGGTCGTCACCAGTTATATCCTGAGCCTGGCGGTATGCATTCCTGTTAGTGGATGGATGGCTGACCGGTTTGGTACGCGTCGGGTCTTTAGCGCGGCAGTAGCTATTTTTACGTTTGCGTCAGTGCTGTGCGGCTTGTCGCAAAGCGTACCGATGCTGGTGGCGGCGCGCATCCTGCAGGGCATGGGTGCGGCGATGATGATGCCGGTCGGACGCCTGACCATCGTGCGCACTTTTCCAAAATCCGAACTGCTCAGGGCGATGAATTTTGTCATCATTCCGGCGCTGATCGGGCCGCTGCTCGGACCGGCCATCGGCGGCCTGATCGTGCATGTGACGTCGTGGCGGGTGATCTTTTTTGTCAATGTTCCGGTCGGACTGGCGGCGCAATGGCTGATTCACCGGCACATGCCGGATTACCGCGGTGATGCGCAGCGTCCGCTCGATGTGGTCGGGATGGTGCTGTTCGGAGCCGGTACCGCGCTGCTGTCGTGGCTGCTGGAAATTTTTGGTGAGCACAAGCTGGATGCGACCTCGAGCGGTGTGCTGTTACTGCTGGCGCTGTGTTTGCTGGCGACGTACATCTGGCATGCCGGCCGGACCAAATCACCGTTGTTACGGCTGGCGCTGTTCCGGGTGCGCACCTTCCGCGTGTCGGTGGTGGGCGGCTTTGTGACCCGCTTGGGTCTGGGAGGCTTGCCGTTCCTGTTGCCCTTGCTGTATCAACTCGGACTGGGTCTGCCGGCCTGGCAATCCGGCCTGCTGATGATGCCGGCCGCGGCGGGGGCGATGGGCATGAAGCTGATGGCAGCACGCCTGCTGCGGCGTTTCGGTTATCGCCAGGTGCTGATCGTCAATACCTTGCTGATCGGTATGACGATCAGCCTGTTCGCAACCGTCTCGGCATCGACACCGCTGGCGTTGATCGTGCTGCTCGGATTGACGCAGGGTTTGTTCAATTCGCTGCAGTTTTCAAGTATGAACTCGATGGCTTATGCCGATATCAGCCATGCTGACTCCAGCATGGCCAGCACGCTGGCCAGTTCGCTGCAGCAAATGTCGATGAGCTTCGGGCTGGCCTGTGGTTCTCTGGTGACTGGTTGGTATCTGGGCGGGTTGCCGGAGTCGAATCGTTTGGCAGTGACCGGTGCACTGCATCATACATTCCTGACACTGGGTGTGATGACGGTGTTGTCGTCGCTGTCGTTCTGGACGCTCACAGCAACGGATGGCGAAAGCGTCAGTAAGGGCAGCATCCCAGCGCCCTGAAGCACATCGCCGTCAATGTGATCAATGGTCACTTTAATTTGACTAACGGTATTTACAGTGGTCGAGGGCACGTAATAAGCTGCAAGTAAGAAATCTTTCTAACGAATAATTTTTTACTTCCCATGACTACTGCCCCTACTCCGTACTCCTCGTCCTCTGCCGGCGCCTTCACTTTGGTGGAATTGCTGATTACGATTTCGATTATCGCCATTTTGCTCGGTCTGGCCGCCCCTTCATTTCAATCTTTCATACTGGATGCACGCATTACCGCGGAAGCCCGGAAATTTTCGCTGGCGTTACAAACAGCGCGCAGCGAGGCGTCCCGCATCAATGCCAGCGTGCTGCTGTGCGCCAGTGCCGGCGACAGTGTTTGCGGTACTGACTGGACTACTAACAAGCTGGTCTTCGCAGATGCTGACCGTAACAAGACGCGTAGTTCGACTGAAAAACTAGTATTTTCCGGAACGCCGTCAGCCGCGAGGATGACCGTGACGGGTCCTGCCGCTGGCTGGATTGAGTTCAATTCTTCCGGTCAGGTCAACGCAATAACCAGTTTCAAGCTATGTGACACGCGTACCGGCAACGTCGGTCGCCTGGTGTCGGTCGAATTGACCGGACGTTCGTCGCTCACTACAACTGCTTGTCCTTGAGGTGCCAGCGATGATACCGCGCTCCTTTTCCCCGTTGCGTTTGCTACCGCGTCGTCCACACGGCTTCACGCTGATCGAGGTACTGATCGCCATTATCGTGCTGGCGTTCGGATTACTTGCACTGGCTGGTTTGCAACTGCAGATGTTGCGTTTCTCGCAAAGTGCCAGCCTGCGCACGATTGCTACCGCCGAAGCCGCCTCGCTGGCCGATCATGTGCTGTCGAACCGGTTCGGTCTTGATGCCGGCTACTACAACGTGCCTGCGGCAGCAGCCATTCCTGCCTGCATGCAAGTGGCCGGGTGCAGCGCCCAGGAGATTGCCCAGACCGCCTTGTTCATGTGGAATCAGAATGTCATTGATTTACTGGGGCCCAATGCCGGCGGGATTATTTGTATCGATTCAACTCCTGGCGACGGCACGCTGGCCGTGCCGGCTTGTGACAATCTTGCCGGTGCGCCGTACGTCATCAAGATCTGGTGGAAAGACGATCGTCTCGGCACTGTTGGTCAGTTCGTGACGAGTTTGCAGCCATGAGCGCGCCGAAGATACCGCGTAACGCGGCCGGTTTTGGTCTGGTCGAAGTGATGATTTCGATCGCCATTTCGCTCATCGTGATTCTGGCCGTCACCGGCTTATATCTGACGCAAAGAAGTGCGTACACGACGCAAGGCGCACTTTCTCTGGTGCAGGAAAATGCCCGTTATCTGATGCGTTCGATGACCCATGATCTACGCTTGTCGGGATACCGGGATATCAATGCCAGCACGACATTTCCGACCAATGCGCCCGGCAGCAAATTGTTTATCGATGCGCAAAACGATGTCGGACCTTCTGTTAATGATGTCCTGATCTTGCAGTTCTATGGCGCATCGGACACCTCCGGTGTAGCCGACGGCAGCATCCGCGATTGCCTTGGGAATGCCATCGGACGCGATACGGTGGTTATACAAACGTATGCAGTGCAGATTGACCCGGTATCACTGGAGCCTTCGTTGTACTGCACGATCGGCTTGGCTTCGACGCCACTGGTGAGCGGGGTCGAGAGCCTGCAAATGCTGTTTGTGGTCGATGTTGATGGTAGCGGCACGCGTTTCAGTTATCAGCCGCCAGGTGTTGCCGACATCAGCAAAGCAGTCAGTGTACTGGTGTCAGCAGTCTTGCGAAGCAACACGATCGACAACCTCAAGCCTGCTGTCGTACCGGTCTTTAATCATTTTGGTACGCAATATGCCCCCGGCAATGTGGCCCCGGTTACCGATGCCGGGAGTGTATTCATTCCGGCCAATGATGGCCGGCTGCGAAAACGCGTGACGTTTTCTGTAGCGTTGCGCAATCGACTGGATTGATGATGATCATCTCCTCAAAGACGCGGCGGATCGCACGGCGCGAACAAGGATCGACGCTGCTCATTGGCATGTTGTTCCTGATAATCCTGACGCTGCTCGGACTGAGTGCCGCGCTGGTCAACAAGACTGACGAGCGCATGGCGCGCAATAGTCGTGACCGCAATATTGCATTTTTTGCCGCTGAGTCGGCGCTGCGCGATGCGCGTGCAGATATTCACAGTACGGCCGGCAGGATACAGGGTGCAACCGGTGCGACAGCGGATTGCAGTGGCGCGCTGACGCGCGGTTTATGTTTGCCGGCGGCTGCTGGTGACAGTCAAGTATGGGAAACCTACCTGACCGATAGCACACGTTCTGTCGAGTACGGTGAAATGACGTTGCTGACAGACAATCAAAAGTTTCAGTTAGCGCCGGCAAGAGGCGGCGTCACGGCGCAGCCGCGCTATCTGATCGAGGTATTGCCGGACTTGAGTGGCGTTAGCCTGAGCGCCAAGATTTCGCAGAAGTGGCTGTATCGAATTACGGCAATTGGTTTTGGTGCGAATGCCGGAACCAGTGTCATCGTGCAAGAAACCATCCGTCCTTAAGTTGTCCAATTTGACCATCCGGTCATGGAGAAATCATGTCAGCTCTGACTCGCTTGATCCGGCAGTTGCACCTGCCGGGAACGCTCTTTCTGTTCGCTGCCCTGTTGGTGCCGTCTTTGACAGACGCCGCGGCGCTGAAGTTAGCCACCTCGCCGTTATTCACCTCCAGCGCGGTCAAGCCGCAGGTGATGATCAACATGTCAAAAGATCAGCAACTGTTTTACAAGGCGTACAACGATTATTCCGACTTGCTCGGTGATGGTGTCATTGAAACGACCTACACCAATACGGTGGACTATTACGGTTATTTCGATCCGGCCAAGTGCTATGACTATGCCACCGCCCGTGGTCGTTTCGAACCAGTGGCCATGGCAGCTGCACATTATTGCACCGGAAAGTGGAGCGGCAATTTTCTGAATTGGGCCACGATGTCGCGTTTGGATGCCGTACGCAAGTTGCTGTATGGCGGGATGCGCTCGACCGATGGTGCCGAGACGGTGCTCGAACGTTCCTTTCAGACAATGGATGGCCATTCATGGGCCAAGTATTACAACGGTCCTGACCTTTCACAATTGACGCCATTTACTGTCGCCCAGACTTTTGGTCGCACGCAGCAGAGCCTGACGTCACTGAGTATTAACTCGGGAGATAAGTCGTTGACGACGACGATGATCTGGGGCGATGTGGAGCCGGGTGACCAGGTGCGTCTGGATGCGACGGGTGCCGGTGAGAGTGATGAGGAAGACGATGATGAGCGCACTGGCCTGGGCCGCGGCGGCAACAGCAGCGGCAGCGGCAGCGGCAGCTACATGATCGGTACGGTGACCTCGTCAGTCGGAAATACCTTGAAGATCACGGTGCCCAGCAATGGCATTCCAGTGGGCGCGAGTGGAAACTACAGCAAATGGAAGCTCACCAATCTCACGCGAACCGGCCTCACGTTGTGCAACCTGACTCCGAAGGACACCGCTAATGGACGCGGCTCTTCGCAAAAAAATGCCGCTGCGCCACAAATCCGTGTTGCCAGGGGTAACTACGCGCTATGGGTATCCCATGAGCGCTGGCAGTGTATCTGGGCCCAGGATATCGATAACGGCGATCTCAAGGGGCACTCGAACAACAACCAGCCGTTGATCTCCGGCCTGAACTCATCGGCCTATCAACCGGCGAGTGCGAGGCGTGGCCTGAATACGTCGCCGGCGCCATCGACCACCGGTGAATATATCGCCCGTGTACAAGTGTGCGTGGCAGGTTTGCGCGATACCGAAAAGTGCAAGAAATATCCTGATGGGACTTACAAGCCGATTGGTCTGCTCCACACCTATGGCGATAGCGACAGCAATCTGATGCAGTTCGGCATGATGAGCGGCAGCTATCAGAAGAATATTTCCGGTGGTGTGCTGCGCCGCAATATCAGCGATTTCGCTTCGGAAGTCGACGGTGCGACGCTTACCTCGAACGGAAAATTCACGAACGTCAAAGGGATTGTCTACAACATGAACCGGTTGCGCATGTATGGCTACGAGTACTCCAGCGGTACCTACGACTGGAGCAGTGATCATTGCAATTTTCAGACGCCAGGCATGGTGCTTAGCGGTGGCGGTGACGGTAATCCGATGGGGACGTTTTCGAACGAGGGAAATTGTTCAACCTGGGGCAATCCGATGTCGGAGATTTTTCTTGAGTCGCTCCGTTATTTTGCCGGGAAATCGCCGACGCCCAGCTTTGTTTATCCTCCCGGCAGTAAGGATGATGAGCTCGGCCTGACCGTCGAAGCTTGGACCGATCCATTGACCGCTACGAATTATTGCTCGGCGTTGAATACGCTGGTTTTCAATCCCAGCGTGTCGTCCTATGACGGTGATCAGATGGCCGGAATCAGCGACTTGGGCAGCACCGTCAGTGCCGCTGACCTGACAACGCGTATTGGCGCAGCCGAAGGCATCAACGGTGGAAAATGGTTTGTCGGTAATAACGGTAGTGCTTTCGACAGTACCAGTGGCCTGTGTGTATCGAAGACGGTTGATGCCTTGGGTCTGGTGGCAGGTATTTGCCCGGAGGGACCGGTAACCAAGGGAACTTTCCAGATTGCCGGTGCGGCCTGGTATGCCCACACGCACCGCATCCGTTCTTTACCGGATAAGGTTGCCGCAGCCGTACCGGATACCGATACCAAAGCGCTGAAAGTGAACACTTACGCCATTCAGTTGGCGACCAACACGCCAAAAGTCAATTTTAGTGTCAATGGCAAACCTGTCGTGCTGTTGCCAGCTTACAGGGTTAATTCCGGTGGCCTGGGAACCTATAGTTCCGGCACGATCGTTGATTTCAAGATCGTTTCGCAGACGCCGACTAGCGGTTTGTTTTATATCATCTGGGATGACTCAAGTCAGGGGGGCGACTTCGATCAGGATATTGCGGGGGTCCTGAGTTATACCATTGCGGGCGATACCCTCAAAGTCACCACTGCGGTAGTTGGTGCATCCACGCCAAATGATCAGGGTTTCGGTTATATCATTTCAGGGACGGACAAAGATGGCCCGCATTTTCATTCGGGTATCTCGAACTTCTCGTTCAATGATCCGACTAACCTGACCGTGACGCCGTCCGGCAATGTCAACAATTCCGGTGGTTGCAAGTCCTGTCAACAATCAAATCCAGCTAGCACCGGCACCTACCAGGTCACAGGGATAGCGGCGTCTCAACTCAAGGACCCGCTGTATTACGCAGCAAAATGGGGTGGGTTCATTGACAGTAACGGGGATGGCACACCCGATCAGGTGTCCGAATGGGATACCCGCAGCGCCGATGGCAAGCCGGGTTCGGATGGGGTCCCCGATAATTATTTTTATGTGACCAACCCCGCTGCGCTGGAGACGTCGTTACAGCGAGCCTTCCAGTCCATCCTGGCCAGTGCGTCGTCGTCATCGGTTGCCAGTAGTTCGACGTCGCTCAATACCGGTGTGCACATTTATCAGGCGCGTTTCAATTCGCTGGACTGGTCCGGACAACTGCTGGATTTTTCGATCGATCTTCAGGGCGTTGTGGCGACTAAAGCACTCTGGGACGCGGGTGCGCTTCTCAATGCAAAGTCGCCGACGTCGCGGGTGATACTGACCTATAACGGCCTGCCCGAGATGTCAACTGAGGCGGGGATTGCGTTCAGATGGAGCGCGTTGCCACCGGCCTATCAGTTGGCACTTAATACCAACTCGGGGTCGATCAATGATGGTCTGGGAGAGCAGCGGCTTAACTGGATACGCGGCGATCAAAGTCTGGAAGGGACGACGCTGGGTACATTCCGCACGCGTAACACGTCGTTGCTCGGCGATATAGTCAACTCGAATCCCCAATTCGTCGGCAAGCCCGGCGGCGGCTTTGTCGATCCGGATTATGCCGACTTCACGGCATTGTGGGCAACGCGTTTGCCAATGGTCTACGTTGGCAGTAATGACGGCATGCTGCACGGTTTTTCTGCCACGGACGGTACCGAAAAATTGGCATTTGTTCCGTCCCGCTTGATGTCGGTGCTGTCGCGTTTGCCGGATCAGGCGTTGGTACATAAGTATCTGGTCGATGGTTCGCCAATCGTCCGTGATGCCAAGGTCAACGGTGCGTGGAAAACTTTTCTGGTCGGCGGGCTGGCCGGTGGCGGTCCCAGCGTATTTGCCCTCGATGTGACCGATCCCGCCAGTTTCAGCGACGCAGCGGGCAAGGCGGCTGCTGTCGTTCAGTGGGAGTTCACCGATGCCGTCGATGCTGACCTTGGCTACACGTTCGGTCAGCCAGCCATCGTCAAGATGGCAAATGGCCGGTGGGCAGCGGTCTTCGGCAACGGTTACAACAGCAAATCGAGTGGTAAGGCATTTCTGTTCATCGTCTATCTGGATCGGCCTGCCGGCAAAAAAACCTGGGTGCTAGGTGTTGATTATCTGAAGCTGGCGACCGATGTCGCTGGCGGTGTGATCGGCTCAGTAGCGACGCCGAACGGCTTGTCCGAGCCCTTGCCGGTCGACGGTGATGGTAATGGCATGGTCGATGCGGTGTATGCCGGCGATCTGTTTGGCAACATGTGGAAATTTGCGCTGGGCAGCGCGGACGCATCGACCTGGGGGACTGCGAAGTTGCTTTACACGGCCAAGTCAGCCAGTGACGTTGCTCAGCCCATCACTTCTGCTCCCGACGTCATTCGCAATCCAGCCGGGGGTTATATAGTGACCTTTGGTACCGGTCGCTTTTTGCAGGTCGATGACACCAGCGATACGTCCACACAAACGTTTTACGGCATATGGGATCAGGACGGCATGGCCGGCACAACCAAAGTGCCGGATCGCTCGGTACTGGCCAGGCAAACCATCCTTGCCGAAGTCACGGCAAACGCCACCGATCTCACGGCGTTCCGCCTGACCTCGAATAACCTGGTCAGTTACCCGGCTCAAAAAGGTTGGTATCTCGATTTGCAGGCTCCATCCTCAGCGTTGCCGCAAGGGGAACGGGTTATTTTTAATCCGGTGATACGCGCGGGTCGGGTGATTTTCACGACCGTTATTCCATCCCCTTCGGCGTGTTCTTACGGTGGTGATGGTTGGCTCATGGAGCTTGATGCCGTGAGCGGTAGTCGCCTGGCAGCGACTCCCTTTGATGTCAATAACGACAACCAGTTTTCTACCGCCGACTACCTGAAGGCCGGCGCCAGCGGCGATGCCATTCCGGTCAGCGGCAGGCGTTCGACGGTCGGTATTCCATCAGCACCGACCATATTGAGCGCAGAGCCAAAACGCGAATACAAAGTCATGTCGGGATCAAAAGGAGCCATTGAAAGCGTGCTCGAAAATGCGGCTAGCTCCAGCGGTCGGTTGTCATGGCGGGAAATCATGCGCTGAGAAATGCAGACCGACAACCCATCAGGAGGCACGATGAGAGCACTAACCCGCAATGGTTTTACACTGGTCGAGCTGATGATCGTCGTGGCGGTGGTGGCGATCCTGACGGCGATCGCCTATCCATCGTACGTCGAGCAGGTCAACAAGTCGCGGCGTGCGGAAGGCAAGTCGGCGATCCTGCAGACGGCCTCGCTACAGGAACGTTTTTATACTCTCAACAACACGTACTCCACCACGCTGGCGGCAACCAGTACGCACTACACGATCACGGTGACCAATGCTGTCGCTGACCAGTTCGTGGTGACGGCAGTGCCAATATTTATTGACGAGAAGTGCGGCACATTGACGTACGACCAGCTGGGAACGCAGACCGTGACTGGTTCGGCCGATCCGGCGTATTGCTGGTAACGGGGGATGGCAAGGCGTTGTTTTCCGGGGGGTACCACGCTGACCGTGCTGATGGTAATCGGGTTGCACTACGGCCTCTGGCTAATTTTTACTACCCGCATGGCGCCACGCCTTCCCGTCCCGCGCGCTGCGTTGATGGTCCAGTTGATTGCGACTCCGGTGCAAATGACGTCTGATTCGTTGCGTGAGCCAGAGCAGGTGCCGGCCAGGTCGCACGCACCTGCGCCGGCATCTGCGGTGTCACCTTTGTCACGACTGCCTGCGCAACCGGTGGTGGATATTCGTGAAGTCTTGCCAGACGATTTGCCGCAGGACACGGTCGGGCAGGGCGGTTATAGGGGCGCGCAGCAGGTCGATCAGCGGGCCCGTGCACTGATCGACCTGTTGCCTGTCTATCCGCAGCCTGCTTTCAAGCGGCGCGAACACGGGCGTGTACTGGTGGAAATCCTGATTGATGCGCAAGGCGGTGTCGACACACTACGCCTGCTGGCGGCGACTGCGGGATTTGCCGAATCGGCATTGGCCGCGTTTGATGGCATGCATTTTGATCCCGCCATGCTTGGTGGTCGACCTGTCCCGTCACGCCTGCTGGTCGAACTGACGTACCGGCTCAGCGAGCATATTGATGCCAGCGAAGATCGCTAAATACCTATTGTAATCAGTCGTTTAGCGCGACCATAACACGGTTGCGACCTGCCATTTTGGCCGCATACAGTGCGGTATCGGCACGCATGAGCAGCTCATTGCGGGTGACGCCATGTTGCGGGTATTCGGCGACACCGGCCGAAAACGTGCAACCTGTCAGCGTATGGGCGCCATGACTGATCACGAGAGTGCGGTATTCGGCGGCAATCGTCGCTATCTTGGTTACCGCGGTTTCACCATCCGCCTCGCGCAGAAAAAGACAGAATTCTTCTCCTCCATAACGACACAGCATGTCGCTGCCGCGCAGGTTAGCTTCGACCAGTTGCGCAAAACGAATCAGTACTTCGTCGCCGAACGGATGGCCATAGGTATCATTGACACGCTTGAACAGGTCGAGATCGATGATTGCAACGGCGATCGAAAAGCGTCCGCTTGATTCATGCAGTACTGCATTGAGGCAGGTTTCAAAATGACGCCGGTTGTAGAGGCCCGTCAGGTGATCACGAATTGCCTGCTCCTGCAGTGAGCTTTGCAGTGAATTGACGTGATGGATCTGGTGCGTCAGTTCCTTGTTCAGATCTTCCAGTTTCTGATTGTCCGCTTCGCGTGCTGCCTGTTTTGCCAGCGCACTATCGCGTTCCACCTTGAGATCTTTCATCTCGGTTTCGAGATGGCGCATCAGCAGGCGCGAGTCACGCGCGGACTTGCTGCTGGATTCGACATGAGATTGGTAGAGCTCGAGATGAAGATAGGCAGTGTGCCACCTGCCAAGTTTGGCATGGATGCCGGCCAGTCCCTTGTAGATCTGTTGCTGATAAAAAGGATTGCGGGTCGTGTTGAGCAGGCTGCGTGCATTTTCCAGTGCCGCTAGCGCGGCGCGGGTCCGTCCCGCCGCCATGTCCAGCATGCCCCGTACCAGCCACGCATGCATCTGCTCTTCGTAATCATCGTTGATCAGCGCAAACTGCTGAGCCTGGTTCAGCAGGACTTCGGCGTCATCGAGTTTCAGTAGCAGGATGGAGGCATGGGCACCCAGGCTGTGTATAAATGCCTTATCAGCGGGATCGATGCCGGTAACATCAAAAAAAGGGGTGATTTCTTGTAATGCTTCCTGCACTTTGCCGGTGGCCAGCAAACACATCGCGAGGTTGCCCGATACCAGCGGCTGCTGCGGGTACAGTCCTTCGTGACGAATAATATCGAGTGCTTCCCCCAGTAATGCAATGGCATCCTCGTCATTGCTCAGATCATGCTGACACGACGCCAGATTTGACAGCATGTTGACACGGTGCGAGGCGGTACCGAAGCGTTCCGCAATATCGAGTGCCAGCAGAAAATTGCGCGGGCCGGCGCTGATGTCGCCGCGACTGAGTGCATCGATACCAAGCCGGTTGTAGAGCGAAAATTTATTAAGCGAATCAGGAATCTGGCTGGCCAGTTTGCGTGCATTGTCCAGATGCCTTGCAGAACTTACGAAATCGCCGCGACGGGTAGCGATCGCTCCCAGGCACACCGAGGCCGTCATCCCGCCTTCAACGTCATTGAGTTTCTGAAACAGCGCCGGCAGCGGCTTGCACATCGTCTCGGACTGATCGAACTCCCCGCTATGAAACAAGACCGATAGCATATTGAGCCGGGCATGGGCGCTGCCGCGCTGGTAGCCGATGCGCTCCGATGCGGCTAGTGTCAGGCCGGCAAGCCGGTTTGTCTCGTTACGATTTGATGCCAGGCAGGACAAAGCCTGACGGTTGAGACGATCAATTTCGGATTTGTCCAGTTGCACGTTGTCAGACACCGGCACCACTCCTGATGACAATTGTGTAGCGAGTTACCTTGGGCTCGCCGTCGCTGCGATTTTGTCCAAGGTACGATTGTTTCATTAAAAATAACGCTCATAGTAGCCACCTTTTCATGTTGATTCCGAGTAATTTTGGGAAAGGCCGGACTTTTTTGCAAAATTTATCGATTACATTTTCGCTATCCGCTTGATGTGTGTGATCACACAGGTATGCTGTTCACCACTCTCCCCGATGAAAGATGACGATGCGTTTTTCAAGCTGTGATCTGTCTGATGCCCATGAAGATTTGCTAACGCTTGGCACGTTGCAGGCGTTACCACCGGTTTTTAAGTGCTACGGACAATCGTCTGCATTCAGCGGTCCGGCTGTTACGTTGAAGGTGTTCGAGGACAACGCAATGGTGCGATCCGCGCTTGAGCAGTCGGGGCAGGGCAGAGTGCTGGTTATCGACGGGGGTGGCAGCCTGCGTTGCGCCCTGGTCGGTGGCAATCTTGCCAAGCTGGCCGGTACTAATGGCTGGAACGGCATTATTGTGTTTGGCTGTGTGCGCGACGCCGATGAACTCAATGCCTATGGTGTCGGACTCCGCGCCCTGGGCTTGCATCCGCGCCGCAGCGCACGCAATGGCATCGGTGAAACCGGCCTGAACGTCGCGATTGCCGGCGTCATGGTGCGGCCCGGTGACTGGATCTATGCCGACGCAGATGGGGTGCTGGTCAGTCAGTCACCACTGGGCTGAACGGTTCAACCATACGGGTTTTGTTGTTCGTGGCGGCGCTGCGGTTGAAAATCCGAACGGGCATCCGCTGACGGACTGCTAAAATCGAGGCTTCCTCTTTTTCTCACCCTCAGACTATGTCCGGCAATACCTTCGGTACCTTATTCACCGTCACCACATTTGGCGAATCCCACGGTCCAGCCATTGGCTGCGTCATTGATGGCTGCCCTCCCGGCATGCTGCTGTCGGTAGCTGATATTCAGCCTGAACTCGACCGGCGCAAACCCGGCACCTCGCGCCACGTGACGCAACGGAAAGAATCCGACACCGTTGAAATTTTGTCGGGCGTATTCGAAGGACGCACAACCGGCACCCCGATCGCTCTTTTGATCCGTAACGAAGACCAGCGCAGCAAGGATTACGGCAATATCACCGAGACTTTTCGTCCGGGACATGCTGACTATACGTATTTTCAAAAATACGGCATCCGTGATCCGCGTGGCGGCGGACGTTCGTCGGCGCGGTTGACTGCGCCAGTCGTCGGCGCTGCCGCCATCGCAAAAAAATGGCTGCGCGAACAATACGGCACCACATTTCGTGGTTGCATGAGCCAGCTCGGCGATATTGTGATTCCATTCGAATCATGGGATCACGTCGACCAGAATCCGTTTTTTGCTGCCAACACGAGTGTGCTACCGCAGCTCGAAACTTACATGGATGCCTTGCGCAAGGCGGGCGATTCCTGCGGTGCACGCATCGACGTGGTGGCCGAAAACGTGCCGGTCGGACTGGGTGAGCCGATCTACGACAAACTCGATGCCGAGATCGCTTACGCATTGATGGGTATCAATGCCGTCAAAGGAGTGGAGATCGGCGCCGGGTTCAACTCGGTGACGCAGAAAGGGACGGAGCATGGCGATGAACTAACACCGGCAGGCTTTCGTAGCAATAATGCCGGTGGCGTGCTGGGTGGTATTTCGACCGGGCAGGCCATTACTGCATCGATTGCGATCAAGCCGACGTCGTCGATTCGCAGTCCGCGCGATTCGATCGACAAGAACGGCCAGCCGATCAAAGTCGAGACTTTTGGTCGCCACGATCCTTGCGTTGGCATCCGTGCCACACCGATTGCCGAAGCAATGCTGGCGCTGGTACTGATGGATCACGCGCTGCGCCATCGTGCCCAGTGCGGCGATGTGCAGGTCTCGTTAGCGGCTATCCCTGCGTCGTCAGCGCCAGGCTGATCACGATGCATGCGGTCCCCGTGACAGGGTGTCACAGGCGACAGTCCTCCGCTTTTGAGCGAATTGCGCTGCGCAACTATGGCATAATCGGGGTCCGATTTTCTTCGCTGAAGCCGTGCCGAAAACGGTGCGGAGCGCTCCATGGCCCAAACACTCTACGACAAACTCTGGGATTCGCATGTGGTCGACACTGCCACTGATGGCACGACCGTTCTTTACATCGACCGTCATCTCGTCCATGAAGTCACCAGTCCGCAAGCCTTCGACGGTCTGAAACTGGCTGGTCGGCAGCCGTGGCGGCTATCGGCCAGCCTGGCCGTCGCTGACCATAATGTCCCGACAACCGATCGCGCCCACGGCATCGCCGATCCCACCTCGCGCTTGCAGGTCGAGACACTCGATGCCAATGCCAAGACTTACGGCATGACTTATTTCAACATGAGCGACAAACGTCAGGGAATTGTCCATGTGATCGGTCCCGAGCAAGGTGCAACACTGCCCGGCATGACGGTCGTGTGCGGGGATTCGCATACGTCGACGCATGGTGCATTCGGTTGCCTGGCGCATGGCATTGGTACTTCCGAAGTCGAGCACGTGCTGGCTACCCAGACCTTGCTGACTAAAAAATCCAAGTCGATGCTGGTGCAGATCGATGGCGCACTGCCAAAAGGCGTGACGGCAAAAGATATCGTGCTGGCCGTGATCGGCCAGATCGGCACGGCCGGCGGCAATGGTTATGCGATCGAGTTTGCCGGCAGTACGATCCGCTCACTCTCGATGGAAGGTCGCATGACGGTCTGCAACATGACGATCGAAGCAGGTGCCCGCGCCGGCATGATCGCGGTCGACGACACCACGATTGATTACGTCAAGGGGCGTCCGTTTTCGCCGGTAGGGCCGCATTGGGAGCGCGCCGTCAGTTGGTGGCGTACGCTTCACAGCGATGCCGGTGCGAGTTTTGATCTTGTGGTGATGCTCGATGCAAGTCACGTCAAACCGCAGGTGACCTGGGGCACTTCACCCGAGATGGTCGTGGCAATTGATGATCGCGTACCTGATCCGGATAAGGAAAAAGACCCGACCAAGCGCGACTCGATGGAAAAGGCGTTGGCCTACATGGCACTAAAACCCAACACCGCGATCGCTGATATCCGCATTGACAAGGTATTCATCGGTTCCTGTACGAATTCGCGGATCGAAGATTTGCGCGCGGCCGCTGCGGTAGTGCGTGGTAAATTTCGCGCCTCTAACGTGCGCTTGGCGATGGTGGTGCCCGGCTCCGGCCTCGTCAAGGAACAGGCTGAACGCGAAGGCCTCGACAAAATTTTCAGAGACGCCGGTTTCGAATGGCGTGAGCCGGGTTGCTCGATGTGTCTGGCCATGAATGCCGATCGGCTCGAACCCGGCGAGCGCTGTGCCTCGACCTCGAATCGCAATTTTGAAGGCCGGCAAGGTGCGGGTGGACGTACCCATCTTGTCAGTCCGGCGATGGCTGCAGCAGCAGGCATTGCCGGACATTTTGTTGACGTTCGCACCTTATAGTCCGCAGTTTAAAAAATACAGGGAGCAGTGAATGCATACATCGAGCAAGACCATCGCACTGATACTGGTGATCGCCAGCTTCATGTTGTCTGGTTGCAATACCATCAACGGCATGGGCAAGGATGTCGAGCGCGTTGGTGAAAAAGTACAAGGCGCGTCCCGTTAAGACGCGCTGTTTTTTCAGTGATCGGCATGGCACCATATCCTGCCATGCCGATTGCCTTAACCCTGTTGCACGCCCGAACGTCATTGATTGCTGACTTCACATGAATAAATTTACCTTGCATGACGGACTGGTCGTACCGCTAGACCGTGCCAATGTCGATACCGACGCGATCATTCCCAAACAATTCCTGAAATCAATCCAGCGCACGGGCTTCGGTCCCAACCTGTTCGATGAGTGGCGCTACCTCGACCACGGCGAGCCTGGCCGCGATAATTCGCGCCGGCCGCTCAACCCTGACTTTGTGCTGAATCAGCCTCGTTATACCGGTGCGTCGATCCTGCTGACCGGCAAGAATTTCGGTTGCGGTTCCTCGCGCGAACATGCTCCATGGGCGCTCGATCAATACGGCTTTCGCGCCATCATTTCGTCAAGTTACGCCGATATTTTCTTCAACAACTGTTTCAAGAACGGTCTGCTGCCGATCGTGCTGACTGAAGCGCAGATTGATCACCTATTCGACGAAGTGCGTGCTTTTCCCGGATTTCGCCTTGTCATCGATCTGGAGCGGCAGATTGTCAGTACCGCGAACGGCAGCGAAAGTTTCCCTTTTGAAGTCGATACCTTCCGCAAGTATTGCCTGCTAAATGGCCTCGACGACATTGGTCTGACCTTGCAAAAAGCCGACAAGATCCGGGCGTTCGAAGAACGCCATCTTGCCAGCAAGCCATGGCTCACGAACGTGATCTGATCTGATCCATTATTTTTGTAACCGGACGCGCTCCGGTTGCCTATTTTTACCGAGCACACTATGAAAATCGCAATCCTGCCGGGTGATGGTATTGGCCCGGAAATCGTCGCAGAAGCTGTGCGTGTTCTTAACGTATTGGGTGAGCAGTTTGAGATGGAGACCGCGCCAGTCGGTGGGGCAGGCTACGAAGCGCACGGGCATCCGCTGCCAGAAGCGACATTGCAACTAGCCAAGGATGCCGACGCGATTCTGTTTGGTGCCGTTGGTGACTGGAAATACGACACGCTGGAGCGCGCTCTGCGTCCGGAACAGGCAATTCTCGGATTGCGCAAGACGCTCGGTCTGTTTGCCAATTTCCGTCCGGCGATTCTTTATCCTGAACTGGCGGGAGCCTCCACGTTGAAGCCTGAAGTGGTGTCCGGTCTCGATATCCTGATCATTCGAGAACTGACTGGTGACATCTATTTCGGTCAGCCCCGGGGTATTCGAACTGCGCCGGATGGCGCCTTCAAGGGTGAGCGTGAAGGATTCGATACGATGCGTTACGCCGAAACCGAGATTCGCCGGATTGCCCATGTGGCATTCCAGGCTGCGCTTAAACGCGACAAGCGTCTGACCAGTGTTGATAAGGCTAACGTGCTTGAAACAGGTCAGTTCTGGCGCGATATCGTTACCGACGTACATCGCGAATATCCTGCGGTCGCGCTGGATCACATGTATGTCGACAATGCGACGATGCAGTTGGTGCGGGCGCCAAAGAAATTCGATGTGCTTGTCACTGGCAACATGTTTGGCGACATTCTTTCCGACGCCGCAGCCATGCTGACCGGATCGATC
Source organism: Bradyrhizobium sp. (assembly GCA_047621665.1). GTDB lineage: Bacteria > Pseudomonadota > Gammaproteobacteria > Burkholderiales > Burkholderiaceae_D > Actimicrobium. Next base: position 19,639 of record JBLHMB010000031.1, read on the forward strand.
GGCTTGTTGCCATCGGCTTCTCTGGATGCCAATAACAAGGGGCTGTACGAGCCATCCCATGGTTCGGCACCGGATATTGCCGGCAAGGGGATTGCCAATCCGCTCGCGACCATTCTGTCGGCCGCGATGATGCTGCGCTTTTCGTTGAATAAGCCTGAACAGGCGGACCGGATCGATGCTGCAGTCAAGTCGGTGCTGGCGCGAGGGTTGCGTACTGCCGACATTCATGAGTCAGGCACTACATTGGTTGGTACCCAGGCGATGGGTGATGCGGTGGTCAAAGCACTTAATTGATATTAGTCAAATACGGCGGCTATATTCCGCCTTACGTTTAGGAAATGATAATGAAACTTGTAGGCTTGGTAGGTTGGCGTGGGATGGTTGGATCGGTACTCTTGCAACGTATGCAGGAAGAGGATGATTTCGCTCACATCGAACCGGTATTTTTCTCGACATCGAATTCCGGTGGCGAAGCTCCGGCATTGGCGCGCAATGAAACAACTCTGAAAGACGCCAACGATATTGAGGCGTTAAAAAAATGCGACATCATTCTGACCTGCCAGGGAGGTGACTACACCAGCGAGATATTTCCAAAGTTGCGTGCTGCTGGCTGGAACGGTTACTGGATCGATGCTGCTTCGACGCTGCGCATGGACGATAGCGCGATCATCGTGCTCGATCCGGTCAATCTGGACGTGATCAAGGCTGGCTTGCAACGTGGTGTTAAAAACTATGTCGGCGGCAACTGTACGGTGTCGTGCATGCTGATGGGGCTTGGCGGGTTGTTTCAGCATGATCTGATTGATTGGGTTAGTTCGATGACTTACCAAGCCGCATCGGGTGGCGGCGCACAACACATGCGTGAACTGCTGACGCAATTCGGTGCCATTAATGCTGAAGTCAAGGCATTGCTCGATAACCCGACTGCCGCGATCCTCGAAATTGATCGCAAAGTACTGGCGAAGCAGCATGCAATGACTGCCGATGAGACAAAGCATTTTGGTGTGCCGCTTGCCGGTAACCTGATCCCGTGGATCGACAAGGATCTCGGAAATGGCATGTCCAAGGAAGAGTGGAAATCTGCTGCCGAGACGAACAAGATACTGGGCCGGGGGATTGCTTTCGGCAGCAACGCACAACCGGCGATTCCGATGGATGGCTTGTGCGTGCGGGTTGGCGCAATGCGATGTCATTCGCAGGCACTGACCATCAAGCTCAAGAAAGACGTGCCGCTGGATGAAATCAATGATTTGATTGCTAGTAACAACCAGTGGGTCAAAGTGGTCCCGAATACGCGCGAAGCATCGATGGCCGGGTTGACGCCAGCGGCTGTTACAGGCAGCTTGACGATACCAGTCGGACGCTTGCGCAAAATGGAGATGGGTCCGGAATACTTGTCCGCATTTACAGTTGGCGACCAATTACTGTGGGGTGCGGCCGAACCCTTGCGTCGGATGTTGCGGATTGTTTTGGAGCAGTGATCGTTAAAATGTTGTTTGTTTGCACAGATCAGTGACTTGGTTAGGCTTGCTTAACCATGGTCACGATGCTATGTTAAAAGTTGCTCAGGAAAAATGATAATGATCGACAGTTGGTGTCTAACATTGACTGCGCCAAGGGATTACTCACCTATGTTACTCAAAATATCTCCATCTACCGTCCGTAATCCCGGTGCGTCGGCCACTTACTCGCAACTTGGAACCTACGCGCTAAAAACACTCGTTACTGCCGTGCTTGCAACAATGTTGGTATCGAACGGCTATGCGGCGGGGTTAGGACGCTTAACGGTTTTGTCTGCGTTGGGTCAACCGCTGAGTGCGGAGATCGAACTGACCTCGGTGGGCAAAGAAGAAGCGGGCACACTGGCGGTAAAACTGGCGAATGCTGCGGCATTTCGGCAGGCCAATATTGCACTCAATCCCGCAGTCCTTGCCATTAAATTTGTTGTGGAACAGAGCGGAGGACGTCAGTTCATCCGGGTGAGTTCAGCGCAACCAATCAACGAGCCTTTTGTTGATTTGTTACTTGAGCTACAGGGAGCGAACGGAGTTCTGGTCCGCGAATATACCTTTTTGCTCGATCCGGCCAACTTGCGAAGCGCGCAAGTCAATGCAGCAAGCTCTGTTCAGGGCCGTGTGCCGTCACCGGCGTTAAGTACCCGTTCACCGGACCCGGCAACGACTGCTGCCACTGCAACAGAGAGCCCGCCGCCGGTGCCGGGTAGAGCGAAGCCGGCAGGCGTTACTGCGACGACCGACAAGATTTACCAGATTAAACGTGGTGATTCGCTGACTCAGATTGCACTCCAGTCCCGTCCTGCAGGCGTGTCGCTTGACCAGATGCTTGTTGCGTTGTACCGCGCCAATCCTGCTGCTTTTGTTGGTGAAAATATGAACCGGATGCGTACCGGCGAAATACTCACCATACCGACAGCTGATGCTTCACGTGGTGTCGATGCGCAGGAAGCACGTGGCGTTATTGTTGCGCAGGCACAGGACTTCAACAGTTACCGGAACAAGCTGGCTGGTCAAGTTACTGCAGCAGCGCCACAGGGGGAGTCCGAGGCGAAGCAAAGTGCGAGCGGCAAGATTACGTCCAAGGTGGAGGAGGCTAACAACGCAGCTGAGGAGTCAAAGGACAAACTGAAACTGTCGAAATCTGGTGCCGCCGGTTCGCTTTCACCGAAAAATGCAAGTACTGTCAGTGTTGAAGAGAGCATCGCAAAAGACAAGGCGTTGTCTGAAGCGAACAGTCGGGTGCGCGACCTGGAAAAAAATGTCGCTGACCTGCAAAAATTACTGGAGCTGAAAAACAAGGATCTCGCCGAGCAGCAAAAGCGGGCCGATCTCGCCGCAAAACCGGTGGCTCCTGTGGTGGAGACCGCGTCGGCAGCGACAATTGTGGTCCCGCCTGAAGCTGCATCACCGTTGCCGGTTGTTGAGAAGTTGAAAATCGAACCACCGGTTACCGCAACGCCAGCAGTCGAGGTTGCTCCGGTATTGCCTCCGCCAGTGGAAAACATTGTGCAGAAACCTGACGTACCCGTTCCAGTGCCGTCCGCTGCAGAGGCCAGCCTGATAGATCGTCTCGTCGGCAACACCTACCTGTTGCCGGGGTTGGGCCTGCTGCTCGTGGCGTTGGGGGGCTTTGGTATCCTCAGTTCCCGTAGGAAGAAAAAGAACCAGCAATTCGAAAACAGTCTACTGACAGATTCGAGTCTGAAAACGAATTCGATGTTCGGCTCGACAGGCGGTGAGAGCGTCGATACAAACAATAGCGTTTTTAATTCCAACTTTGCGCCGACATCCAGTCAACTCGATGCAAACGAAGTTGATCCTGTTGCCGAAGCGGATGTCTACATTGCTTATGGTCGTGATGCTCAGGCTGAAGAAATCCTCAAGGAAGCATTGCGTACGCAGCCTGAGCGCGATGCGGTGCGACTCAAGTTGCTCGAAATTTACGCTAACCGTAAAGACGTTGCCGCTTTCGAATTGATGGCGAGCGAACTGTATGGACGAACCAAGGGCGAGGGTAGCGACTGGGCTCAGGCCGCATCAATGGGGATTACGCTAGACCCGAATAATCCTATGTATGCGGGTGGTAAGGCTGCTACGTTGAAGTCGACGGTGGTGGCTGCTGATCTTGGTGCTCCAACACGGCCCATGGAGGATCTGGATCTCGATGCTTTGCTGGCGGCGACACAAACTGACATGGCCTCGGATCAGTCCCGCAAGGAGACTCCGGATCTTGCCGCTGCGCCGGACGATGAACGTGCAACGCCTCCAACAACAGCCGGGGCAACGGCGCTTGTAGATGACGGACTCGATTTCGACCTGGATGGTTTTGACGCATCGGCTGCCGCTGCCGCTGAAATGCCAGTTGATCCGGCCAAGGCAGCGCAGGAAGATATCGGCGATAAGACTGCTGATAAAAACGATGATCTGTCGATGGATTTCGATGTGCCTGAGCTGGCAACGAATGACTTCATGACAAAAGTAGCCGATGCATCCGACTCTGCCAACGCCGTCACTGCTGCCAATGCAATCGATTTTCCCGGTATCGGTGACGAGGCGCTGCCGGCTTCAGATTCTTCGTTGCCTGATGCGGTGTCCCCTGCTACTGCTTTTGATGCGGATACGTCATTTCAGGAAGAGCACCGCCCGGATTTATCGGGTACCGCCGATCCACTTGACTTTGATTTGTCCGGTATCAGTCTGGATCTTGATCCGGAAAAGACAGTAGCAAGCCATAGCGGGGCAGACTTGCACGAGGCCGAGCCGGCCGTTGCGTCTGTCTCTGAGCATGAGGACAACCTATTGAACGAGCCTGAAATGGCAACCAAACTAGATCTGGCAATAGCTTACGAAGAAATTGGCGACAAGGAAGGTGCCCGGGAGTTACTGGACGAAGTGATTCAGGGTGGCTCAAATGAGCAGGTCCGGCAGGCTTCCGCGATGCTGTCTAAATTTGGCTAAATAATGTCAATTTCTAACGGGCGCAACGCATAGCGTTTGCGCCCTTTTTATTTTTAACTGACAGATTTTTTCCGCCAAGGCGGGTAGTGGGCACGAAGCGGACATGAATTTGAAACGACTGGTTCTCGGTGTGCAATACGATGGAACACCATGGCATGGCTGGCAAACCCAGTTGAGCGGTAATACCGTACAAGACCGGCTGCAGCAGGCCTTGTTCAAATTTACGCAGTCAGACATGACCATCCAATGTGCCGGACGAACCGATACCGGCGTTCATGCGATCGAGCAAGTGGTGCACTTTGATACGCCGCTGGATCGGCCGATGTCATCCTGGATCCGGGGTCTCAATACGCATTTGCCGCCATCGATTGCGGTGCGCTGGGCGAGCATCGCCAAGCTTGATGCGCAGCACGAGTTCCACGCGCGCTTCAGCGCTCGCTCACGCACTTATCATTACCTGCTGTACAACAATCCGATCAGGTCCCCGTTATGGAATGACAAGGCTGGCTGGGTATTTCGCCCGCTAGACCTCGACCGGATGCGTGAGGCCGCGCAATCACTGATCGGTACGCACGACTTTACCGCTTTTCGTTCAGCCGATTGCCAGGCCAAGTCACCGGTAAAAATGATGCATGAGATCGTACTGACGCAACGCGAGGACCTGATTATCATCAAGCTTCATGCGAACGCTTTTTTGCATCACATGGTGCGCAACATTGTCGGCTCGCTGATTTATGTCGGTACGGGACGCCAGCCGGTGGACTGGCTGGCCGAACTGATCCAGCAAAAAAACCGCCATCTTGCCGCACCCACGTTTAGTCCGCACGGCTTGTATCTCGCCAAAATAGATTACGATCCGAAATGGGAATTGCCCCAATCGCCAGCACAGGCATTTGCTCACTATTGAGTCGACTGACTCCTCGACGTTGCGCCAGACGATACTGGCGTGATTCTTTTTGAAAAGAAACCGTTACTGATGAACCATCGCACCCGAATCAAAATCTGCGGATTGACCCGTGACGAAGACGTCGCTGCTGCCATTGCCGCGGGCACCGACGCGATTGGTCTGGTGTTTTATCCACCTAGCCCTCGTTCGGTCACGGCGACGCAGGCGGCAATGCTGTTGCGTCATGTTCCGCCATTCATTACAACCGTTGGTCTGTTCGTCAATGCAACCTTGGCCGAAGTCGAACAAGTGCTGCGTGTGACGTCGCTGTCGTTGCTGCAATTTCACGGTGACGAGACTCCAGAGCAATGCGCCGAGATCGCTACTGCCGTCAATCGTCCGTACGTCCGGGCGATCAGAGTGGGTGCAAAGACAATTGCCGAAGATTTGCTAAAATGCGAACAGTCCTATCGCGCTACCGGTAATCTATATTCCGGTTTGCTGTTCGATACCCTGGCTGATAGTTACGGCGGTACTGGAAAGGTTTTCGATTGGTCTCTCATCCCAGAAGAGCTCGCACCTCGGGTCGTTTTAAGTGGTGGCTTGAGCGCGCACAACGCCACTGAGGCGGTGGTCCGTCTTCGTCCGTTTGCGGTCGATGTCAGTAGTGGCGTCGAAATCGCAAAGGGTATCAAGGACGCCACCGCAATTGCACGCTTCATTGCTGCCGTGCGCCTGGCCGACATCATGCCGGCCTGAGCCACGCTTCACCAGACAACGTACCACCCGGGAAACTCCATGACACACACTACACAAATCGAACAGCAGGCCGCGCATCCGGCCGAAGCCTACAACCTGCCGGATATCCGTGGCCACTTTGGCCCGTACGGCGGCAGTTTCGTTTCGGAAACTCTGACGCACGCACTGGAAGAACTGAAAGCCGCTTACGCACGCTACAGCAATGATCCGGAGTTCCTGGCCGAATTCGAAGACGACCTGAATCATTTTGTCGGACGTCCAAGCCCGATCTATCATGCCAAGCGCTGGTCTGAAAAAATGGGCGGCGCGCAAATCTACTTTAAGCGCGAAGACCTCAACCATACCGGTGCGCACAAGATCAACAATGTGATCGGCCAGGCACTGCTGGCCAAGCGCATGGGCAAGCCACGCATCATCGCCGAGACCGGTGCTGGTCAGCACGGTGTCGCCACCGCGACAATTTGCGCCCGCTTCGGGCTTGAGTGCATCGTCTACATGGGTAGCGAAGACATTAAGCGTCAGGCACAAAACGTCTACCGGATGAAGCTGTTGGGCGCCACCGTAGTACCCGTGGAATCCGGTTCAAAAACCCTGAAAGACGCGCTCAATGAAGCGATGCGCGACTGGGTTACCAACATCGAGAACACGTTTTACATCATCGGTACCGTCGCCGGTCCGCATCCGTATCCGATGATGGTGCGTGATTTTCAGTCGGTGATTGGTGAGGAATGTTTGACACAGATGCCCGTGATGACCGGCCGCCAGCCGGACTACGTGATGGCTTGCGTCGGCGGCGGGTCGAATGCAATGGGAATTTTTTATCCGTACATCGATCACCATGATGTTCAGCTGATCGGCGTTGAAGCAGCTGGCGAAGGGATGGAGAGCGGCAGGCACTCGGCGTCGCTGCAGTTGGGCACGCCAGGCGTCCTGCACGGCAATCGCACCTATCTGCTACAGGACGAAAACGGTCAGGTTACCGAAACGCATTCGGTCTCAGCGGGTCTCGACTATCCGGGTGTCGGTCCGGAACACGCCTGGTTGAAAGACATTGGCCGGGCACAGTACGTCGGTGTCGTTGATGACGAAGCCTTGCAGGCGTTCCACGATTGCTGTCTGATCGAAGGGATTATTCCGGCGCTTGAATCGGCTCATGCGCTGGCCTATGCGGCGAAGCTTGCCGCCACGCTGCCGAAAGACAAGATCATTCTGGTCAATTTGTCCGGCCGAGGCGACAAGGATATGCATACCGTCGCTGAGCGCATGGGAATGAACTTCTACTGCCGTGAATCATGTGCTGTCGGTGCCGCCGCTCTCGAGTCTGCCAACGCAGCCAAGAACATCACGCTGCATCGCACGCTGAACAAGTAAGCCGCAACCGGAATGCGCTGGGCCAAGGGCTGGGCGCATCCTTCGAACACCTGAACACCACTACCCCCATAAAGACCATGTCTAGAATTCAAGCAACGATGGCAGCGCTTGCCGCTAGCCACAAAACCGGATTGATCCCGTTTATTACTGCAGGCGACCCGTCGCCACAACTGACCGTGCCACTGATGCATGCGATGGTTGCCGGCGGTGCCAATATCCTCGAACTTGGTGTGCCGTTCTCCGACCCGATGGCCGAAGGGCCCGTCATCCAGCGCGCCTGCGAACGCGCACTCAAGTACGGCGTCGGATTACGCGACGTGCTCGAATTCGTGCGTCAGTTCCGTGAAACGGATAACACGACGCCGGTCGTACTGATGGGTTACGCCAATCCGATCGAGCGCATGGGGCAGCAGGTATTTATCGCTGCGGCTGCCGCTGCAGGTGTCGACGGCACCATCGTGGTCGACTATCCTCCCGAAGAGTGCGAAGAGTTCGCTGCGGGGATGCAGGCACAGGATCTCGACCCGATCTTCCTGCTGGCACCAACGTCGACTGATGCACGTATCCGTCAGGTCGCTGCCGCAGGGCGCGGTTTTTGCTATTACGTTTCGCTGAAAGGCGTTACCGGAGCGGGCAATATCGATATCGGGAATGTGTCGGAACGCATTGCCGCCATCCGTCAGCATGTCAAGTTGCCGATCGCGGTCGGCTTTGGTATTCGCGATGGTGCTACCGCCCGTGCGATTGCCGGCGTAGCCGATGCCGTTGTAATTGGTAGCCGCATCATCCAGGAGCTGGAGACGACGCCGCATGACAAGGCAGTCGAGACAGCGCACAACTTCGTTGCCGGGATACGCGCAGCGCTGGATGCCGCAGACTGAGTCACAGATGATCGATTGTGTTGGCGGCGCGGGCAAAAGGTACAATCGCCCAAGTGAAAAATTTAGAGGACACCATGAGCTGGCTTGAGAAACTGCTACCACCGCGCATTCAGCGCTCCGAATCAGCTACCCGCAAATCCGTGCCTGAAGGACTGTGGGTCAAATGTCCTTCTTGTGAAGCGGTGCTGTACCGCACCGATCTTGAGTCGAATATCCGGGTTTGCCCGAAGTGCAATCATCACATGCGTATCCGGGCCCGCGAGCGTCTGGATGCCTTGCTCGACGCCGGCGGCCGTTATGAAATCGGTCAGGAAACCTTGCCGGTCGATACGCTCAAGTTCAAGGACAGCAAAAAATATCCGGACCGCCTGAAAGCAGCGATGGAAGCCACCGGTGAAACCGATGCGTTGATCGTGCTCGGTGGCACTATTATGTCGTTGCCGGTCGTTGTGGCCTGTTTCGAATTCGAATTTATGGGGGGCTCAATGGGCTCTGTGGTCGGCGAGCGTTTTGTGCGTGGTGCGCAAAACGCACTCGAACAAATGGTGCCGTTTATCTGCATCACTGCCACGGGTGGCGCACGGATGCAGGAAGGGTTGTTGTCGCTGATGCAGATGGCAAAAACTACTTCGATGCTGACCAAGTTATCTGAAAAAAAACTCCCTTTTATTTCTGTCCTGACCGATCCGACCATGGGCGGCGTATCTGCCTCGTTCGCTTTTATGGGCGATGTCGTGATTGCTGAGCCGAAAGCACTGATCGGTTTTGCCGGACCCCGCGTGATCGAAAATACGGTGCGTGAAAAGCTGCCTGAAGGCTTTCAACGTGCTGAATTTTTAGTCACCAAGGGCGCGGTCGACATGATTGTGGACCGTCGAAAAATGCGCGAGGAAATCGCCCGACTGCTTGCGTTGTTACAAAATCAGGCTGCCGACGTCATCGCCTGAATCCCGTCTGCCACCAGTAAGCCCGAGCCATCAGTTCGGGCTTTATTTTTTTCAGATCGAACCCATCTTGAGCATCATGCAAACACTCCCCGATACGCTGGCCGGTTGGCTGAACCGCCTGGAATCCCAACATCCTGTGACCATTGACATGGGTCTCGACCGCGTGGCTGAGGTCGCCACGCGCATGAAGATCGGTTTCGATTGCCCGGTGATTACCGTTGGTGGTACCAACGGCAAAGGATCGACTTGCGCCATGCTCGAAGCGATTCTGCTGCAAGCCGGTTACCGTGTTGGCCTCTCGACATCGCCGCATCTGATCGATTTCAACGAGCGGGCCCGTGTCGTTGGCGAGGCGGCTTCCGATGCCGAGCTGGTGCGCTACTTTGTTGCAGTCGAGCAGGCCCGCGGCGAGATTTCGCTGAGCTATTTCGAGTTCACTACGCTGGCGATCCTGCAGATGTTTGTTGATGCGCATCTCGATGTCGTGATTCTTGAGGTCGGTCTGGGCGGGCGACTCGATGCGATGAATATCATCGATGCCGATGTGGCGATCATTACCAGTGTCGATATCGATCACACCGAATACCTGGGTCATACGCGCGAAGCCATCGGCTTTGAAAAAGCCGGGATCTTCCGTGCCGGGAAAGCGGCGATTTGCAGCGATCCGGTGCCGCCGCAATCGCTGCTCGACCATGCCGCTGCGATCGGTGCCGACTTGTGGCTGCTGGGACGGGACTTCAATTACATGGGCGATCAATTGCAATGGAATTATGGCGGACGCGAGCAGCGCCGAAATTCGCTCGGCTACCCGAGTTTGCGTGGTGCCAACCAGTTGCTCAATGCCGCCGCCGCGCTGGCCGCGTTGGAAGTACTGCGTCTGCGGCTTCCGGTCGGTGCACAGGAAGTCCGGACCGGGCTGGTGCTGGTCGATTTGCCGGGCCGCTTCCAGGTGCTGCCTGGTCGCCCGACCGTGATACTCGATGTTGCCCACAATCCGCACGCCGCAGCCACGCTGTCGCAAAACTTTGGCAATATGGGGTTTCATCCCTACACTTACGCCGTATTCGGTGCGCTGCAGGATAAGGATATTGACGGCGTCATCGCGCAACTCAAGGGGCAGGTGGATCACTGGTGTGTGACCGACCTGCCGCTACCGCGGGGTGCCAGCGCTGAACAGATTCGTCAGAAATTACTTGCTGCCGGTGTGACGCCGACCGATAAGACCGACGCCGAATGTACGATTAACTGTTTCTCCACGCCAGCCGAAGCATTCGCAAATGCAACGAGTCGGGCAGGGGAGAATGATAGAATTGCGGTTTTCGGATCGTTCCTCACCGTCGCCGGTGTTATGGCGTTCCGTGCCGCTGCCAATCACTGAACACTTCTTACTCGACCGCATGGGCTTGACATCGTTTTTTCGCAAGAAACCACCAGAACCTGAGGCCTCGGAAGGGGCGTTTTTCTCTCGTTCAGAAGAGGATTCCGGAGCGGCCCGGGGGCGGACAAAAAGCAAGCCATCGAAGAAAGTGAACGAACAAATCGATCCGGTTCTGCCCGAAAAAAAGCGCGCCCGTCGTCGTCTGGTCGGCGCTGTTGCACTGGTGCTGGCAGCGGTGATCGGTTTGCCGATGCTGCTGGACTCTGAGCCAAAACCGCTGGGTGATGATGTCGTGATTCAGATCCCGTCCAAGGAGTCGCCGGCGCGCCCGACCCAGCCAAAGACGGCTGTCGTTGCTGCGCAGACTAATCTACCTCAGGGCGCGGCGCTCGATAAGTCCGAAGAGATTATCGAGCCGGGTCCTGTGGCGCCGGCGGGTACCAGCAAGAAGGTCATTCCGGCTGACGAGTTCAGGCCAACGGATGCAAACGTGGTTGCACCGGCCAAGCCAACAGAGAAGGTGGAAGCGAGGCCTTCGCCCGAACCCAAACCCAAGCTCGAACCCAAACCCGAACCTAAACCCAAGCTCGAACCGAAAGCTGATCCGGGCCCCGCCAGCGATAGTGCAGCAGACAGTGCGCGCGCAATGGCGATACTCGATGGCAGTGCCGCCCGGGCAAGGGCCGACCAGAAAGCAAGCCGTCTCAACGTGCAGGTAGCTGCGCTGGCGACAAAAGAAAAAGTCGCCGAGCTACAAGATAAATTGAAAGCCGCCGGTATCAGCTCGTACACGCAAACCATCGCGACGGATGCGGGACCGCGGATCCGGGTGCGGATCGGTCCGTTCTCCAGCCAGGAGGAGGCCGACAGGATGCGTGCACGATTGGGCAAGATGGGCTTGCCCGGCACCGTGGTGCCACCCTGAGCGGGTGCAGGCCTGTGACCGTCTTTGATTATTTGGTGTTGTTCGTCTTGATCTGTTCAGTGGTGATTAGCACCCTGCGTGGACTGGTGAAGGAAGTGCTGTCGCTGGCCAGCTGGGTCGTCGCGCTCATGGTTGCCAATCAATACGGTGATCCGTTGGCGCAAACATTATCAGTGCTGATCCCGGGCAATACGATGCGCCTGATCGTAGCTTTTGTTGTCTTGTTTATCGGGGTACGCTTGTTGATGGGTTTGCTGATGATGGCGCTTGAATCAATCATTAAGGCCAGCGGTTTGACACTGGTTGATCGCGGCCTCGGCGGTCTGTTTGGCCTCGCGCGCGGATTGGTGATCGTGCTGGCAGTCGTGCTGGTGTGCGGTGCCACTGCGATACCGCAGCAACCGTTCTGGACCGAGGCGCTGTTGAGCCCGCTGGCAGAGACCGCCGCGCGCACTGCCCAAGATTTCTTGCCGGGCGATTTCGCACGGCATGTGCATTTTTGAATTGTCTTAGTTAGGAGTCCACCATGTGTGGCATCGTCGGCGTCGTTTCCCATAGTCCTGTCAATCAACTGATCTACGATGCATTGCTGTTGTTGCAGCATCGCGGTCAGGATGCGGCAGGTATTGCAACCAGTCATGCAAACATGTTTTACATGCACAAGGCCAATGGCCTGGTGCGTGACGTTTTTCGCACGCGTAATATGCGTTCGCTGCAAGGCAATATCGGTATCGGCCAGTGCCGCTATCCGACCGCCGGATCGTCGAGTGCCGAAGAAGCGCAGCCGTTCTATGTCAACGCGCCGTTTGGTATCACGCTCGCCCACAACGGTAACCTGACCAACTGGGAACAGTTGAAGATCGAGATGTTCAAGAATGATCGCCGGCATATCAACACCACGTCGGATTCCGAGGTGCTGCTCAATGTCCTGGCACATGAAATTCAGCAGGCTACCAGTGCCTACTCGCTCGACCCGGCTGCCTTGTTCAAGGCAGTGGCCGTGTTGCATCAGCGGGTTCGTGGTTCGTATGCGGTGGTCGCGCAAATTTCCGGTTATGGCTTGCTGGCGTTTCGCGATCCGTACGGTATTCGTCCGCTGTGTATCGGTATCAATGAAACCAGCAAGGGTACTGAATACGTCGTCGCCAGCGAATCGGTTGCGCTCGAAGGGTTGGGCTTTCGCTTCCTGCGTGATGTGATGCCGGGCGAGGCGATCTTTATCGACAATGATGGACAGCTCTATAACCAGCAATGTGCCGAGAACCCGACGCTCAATCCGTGTGCCTTTGAATATGTCTATTTTGCCCGTCCGGATTCGGTCATCGATGGCGCATCGGTCTATGCCGCCCGTCTGAAAATGGGCGAGTATCTGGCCGAAAAAATTAAGCGTGAATTTGCTGCCGGGGATATTGATGTGGTGATGCCGATTCCCGATTCGTCCCGCCCTGCGGCGATGGAACTGGCGATGAAACTGAACCTCGACTACCGCGAAGGGTTCATCAAGAACCGTTATATCGGCCGTACTTTCCTGATGCCGGGTCAGGCGATTCGCAGCAAATCAGTGCGCCAGAAACTCAACGCGATCGGTTCGGAATTCAAGGGCAAGAGCGTGTTGCTGGTCGACGACTCGATCGTACGTGGCACCACCAGTCGTGAAATCGTTCAGATGGCGCGCGACTCCGGTGCCAAGCGCGTGATCTTCGCCTCAGCGGCACCACCGGTAAAATTTCCGAATGTCTACGGCATCGACATGCCGACGCGCAACGAACTGATTGCCTACGGTCGTAGTAACGAAGAGATCTGCCGTGAAATCACCGCCGATGCACTGGTGTATCAGGATCTCGATGCGCTCAAGCGCGCAATTACGGATACCAATCCGGCGCTGCGTAATTTTGAGGCTTCCTGCTTCGACGGGGTCTACGTAACCGGCGACATCTCGCGCGATTATCTCGACCGGATCGAGTTTGCCCGCAACAATCCCTTGCCTGAAAGCGATGATGCAGTCCGTTCGCAATTGAACCTGAACCTCGCGCAGGTCGATTAACACTGCCGATCTCAGCCTGCCGTTCGGATATCTTCCGAACGGCAGCTTGGTAGCAACGTATTTTCCAGCAGTTCATTCCTCATTCCATCATGACCGATACCAGTAACTACGGCTTCACTACCACCATCTTGCACAGCGATCGGCAAAAACCGATCGAGCATGGCGCACTGCACAAGCCTATCCATACGTCCGTCGCATTCGGCTATAAGGATGCGCGCGAACTGGCTGCGGTATTCCAGGGCAAGCAACCCGGCTACCGTTACGGCCGTCAGGGCAATCCTACCGTCTCGGCGCTGGAGGACAAGATCACCCTGATGGAGGATGGTCAGGGCAGCATCTGTTTCGCTACTGGCATGGCAGCGATTGCGGCGATCGTGCAGTCCCTGTTACGTGAGGGCGATCATGTCGTGTCGTCGGCATTCTTGTTCGGCAATACCAACAGCTTGTGGCAGACGGTGGCCGGGCAGGGCGTCGAGGTCAGTTTCGTCGACGCCACCGATGTCGCATTGGTGGAGGCCGCGCTGACCCCGTCGACCCGCGTCGTCTTCGTTGAAACCATCGCCAATCCGCGCACCCAGGTTGCCGACCTCAAGCGTATCGGTGCGCTGTGCGCCGCGCGCGGGATCATCTACGTGGTCGACAACACGATGACGTCGCCGTACCTGTTCCGACCCAAATCGGTCGGTGCCAGTCTGGTGGTTAATGCGCTGACGAAGTCGATCGGTGGCCACGGCAATGCGTTGGGCGGTAGCCTGACCGATACGGGATTGTTCGACTGGAGCGGTTATACGAATATTTTCGACAACTACAAGCGCGCGCCGGCACGGCAGTGGGGACTGGCGCAAATCCGTGCCAAAGGCTTGCGTGACTTCGGCGGATCGCTGGGGCCGGAAGCGGCGCATCACTTGTCGGTCGGCTCTGAAACGATGGCGCTGCGCCTTGATCGTGAATGTGCAAATGCGCTTGCGGTAGCACAGATGCTGGAAGCTGACCCGCGAGTTGCGGCGGTTCACTATCCGGGTTTGCCATCGCATCCGCAGCATGCGCTGGCCGGCGAACTGTTCCGTGCTTTCGGCAGTCTGTTCAGTTTCGAATTACGCGCTGATGTGGATTGCTTCGATTATCTGAATCGTCTTCGTCTGGCGATCCCGGCCAGCAATCTTGGCGATACCCGCACGTTGGTCATCCCGGTCGCGCATACGATCTTTTTCGAAATGGGTGCTGAGCGACGGGCTTCAATGGGTATTGCCGAATCACTGATCCGGGTCTCGGTGGGTATTGAAGACACCGTTGATCTGGTGCAGGATTTCCGTCAGGCGTTAGAGCCGGGCACGTAGAGCGTTCAGTCAGGGCAGTAGTGTCCGGGCTGACTCGTCATTGAGCAATTTGGCGATCTGGCCGGGACGGTAGCCCCGAAGTTGGCCGATGAGGTTGTCCGCGGAGGTGTCCTGCATGAGGAGTTGCCGATGATGCGGGCGCAGGAAACCTTGTGTCACCATGTGATCGACGAAGCCGATTAGTCCATCATAGAACCCGAGTACGTTGAGCAGTCCGATCGGCTTGTCATGAAAGCCCAACTGGGACCAGGTCAGCATTTCAAACAACTCTTCCATTGTTCCCATGCCGCCTGGCAGGGCAATGAATCCATCAGCTAATTCCGCCATCATCGCTTTGCGCTCATGCATGTCTTTCACGACGTGCAGTTTGCTCAGGCCCGGATGACCGGCTTCTTTGCCAAGCAAAGCCTGCGGGATGACGCCGGTGGCGATGCCGCCAAGACGTATGACCTCATCGGCAATGGCACCCATCAGGCCAATTTGTCCACCGCCGTAGACCAGTGCGATATTGTTCCCGACCAGCGCCTTGCCCATTAAGCGGGCGGCATCGACATACAGAGCGGAGTTGCCGCTGGAAGCGCCGCAATATACACACAGGGATTGAATCGGAGAAGTCATGTCAATTTCTTTCGGTAGTCAGCAGCCAGCTTGTCAAAGCGCACTTGTGTCTCGCCACGTAAATACGGTCGGATCAGCGACAGAACCTGATAGCAGCCACGCACTAGCGCATCGGCACTGGCTTGTTGTTCGGTGTACTTGCGGGGATTGTTGACATATTCGTAGGAAAGCCAGTAGGTCGCGACGACGACCATATTGGTCGCCAGTGCCTCGATCTCGAGGTCGCCGGCTTCGAGTGCCTGGTCATTGCGCAATCCGATACACAGGTGCTGCGCCACGTGGTTTTTATGGGCGAGGATTTTCTTGAAGTCGACTTCCACCTTGCGATTGCGCGACAGCAGGTCACTCAGGTCGCGATAAAAAAAGCGGTAGCGCCAAACCAGTTCGAACATCAGGTGCAGGTAATGCCAGACATCCTCGATGGTCGGATGGCGACTGTCCGGCACCGCCAGCATATGAGAAATTTCGCCTTCGAACTGCACAAAAATCGAATTGACGATGTCGTCTTTGTTTCGAAAATGGTAGTACAAGTTTCCCGGCGAGATACCCATCTGATCGGCGATGACGGTCGTTGTAATGTTGGGTTCACCGAATTCGTTGAACAGTTGTAATGACAGGTCGAGTATCCGCTCGCGGGTGCGGCGCGGTACTTTTTGTTGCATCGTCATGGAGGATCGCCGGCTAAATTTTGCGGCAAGCATACCATCGAATATTGCGTTTGCGACAGGCTGCTATGACGATCACGCGGCAGCCATCAGGGCAGCATCACCGTGTCGATGACTTGAATCACGCCGTTGTCCGCTTTCAAGTCGCTGGTTGTGACGCGGGCACCGTTGACCGTCACCATGCCATTATCGGAAGTGAGGTTAATGGAGTCTCCTTGAATGGTTTGCAGGGGCCCCGGCTTGACTTCAGCGACCAATAGTTTGCCTGGGACAATGTGGTGGGAGAGGAGCTTTGCCAGCTTCACTTTGTCTTTCATCAGCGATTCGACAGTACCGTCGGGGAGTTTTGCAAACGCTTCATCGCTGGGTGCAAATATTGTGAAGGGTCCCTGTTTGCGCAATGAGTCAGTCATGCCAGCTGCCTTGACGGTTGCCAGAAAGGTGTTGAAATTACCTGCCGTTGAGGCGGTTTCAACCAGATCCGTAGCGCTGGCAGCATTGATTGACAAGGTGATCGTTGTGCAAAGCAGGAGAGCAGGAAAGAATGCTGGTTTCATGGGATTCCTTTAGTGTTGGTCAACGCATCGCGGGGAGTTGCCTGCGAGCAGAGCTGCTGGCAATCCAGATTCCTACCTGTTCAGGTGTCATATAATCTCAGAAGTTCAATACTCCTTTGTGTTTTCAGAAAAGTTTGCCGATGATCCCTGTCCAAAAACTCACTTTCAAGCAGCAGCAACTTCTCGTCAGGGAAGCTGCCATTATCAAAGCCGTCCATGGTTTGCTGGCACGTAAAGGCTACGACTTGATGACCATGGATGAGGTCGCCGCCGAAGTGGGGATTGCCAAGGCTAGCCTTTACAAGCATTTTGCGTCGAAGGAATCCCTGGCAGCGGCAGCAATGATCTACCTGATTGAAAACACACTTGCGCACGTGCGTGCCTTGCCATCCGAGATGCCCGCAATCGACCAGTTGCGCGGCATTTTGCGTTGGGCACTTGAAGTACGGTTGCAGGGTGGTTTGCCAATGCTACCGTCAGACAATAAATTTCTACGCGAATCGCTGCTCGAAAATCCGCAATATATCAGCCGGGTCATGGACCTCAACGAGTTGCTCGCGGGGTTGATCGAAACGGCCCGAGCCGCCGGTGAGTTGCATCAACATTTGCCGGTTGAAGTCATTTTGCTGACAATTTATGCCCGTTCGTGCGATCCGAGTGTTGATTATCTGAAGATGATGGGTGTGCATGAAGATGCGCAGATTGTCGATTTTATGTTGGCTACTTGTTTCGGAGGGCTCTCGGGGGGGGCGCAACCCGCCTGATTTGTGCGATCACACATTGCTGGACGTCGCGGTTCATGCCGAGCGTGACATGCCCGATGCCGGACAGCGCAATATTGATGGCGTCGTCAAGATGCGCAGACAATTGTGGCGAAACGATGTTGTCGTGGTGGGAATAGATCGAGATGAACAGGGCGCGCGACTGTTCAGTCTCGGTGCTGTTGAGTTGCTGCAGCCAGTCGCTCGGGGTGTTGTTGTCGCAGCCCATCTGACGCGAGTTGATGCCGATGCCGTGTCGTGCCATTGCCGTGCCGTGATGCGGCGTGCCGAGTGTGATGACCGCAGCAACGCAGTGACTGCCATGATCACGCAAGTAAGCACGGCTGATCAATCCCCCCATGCTGTGTGCGACCAGGATAACCTTTTCGCAGTGGCTCTCGCGTGCCAGTTCCTCGATTGCCTGAGCAAGGGCGGGTACATAGCTGTCAATACTCGCGAGCATCGGTTCAAGGTCGACTCCACGGTGGCTGATGTTGCTCGCGCTCAGTCGCTTGCTCATCGTGCGCCAGTAACCGCTGTTGCAGCCGTAGCCGTGGATGAGCAAAACCGGCAAGCCGTCAGGATGCGCCACCAGCTGTTTGCCGACGCGGAAAAACGCCATGTTCCAGCTCGAGCTGATCATGCTGGCGCAAAACTCTGAAAAAAACAAACCTGCCGCCAGGTACCAGCCTATGCGCAACGGCTGTGGTGTTTCACTGCGAGTGCGCCAGGCCAGTCCGAATCCGCTCGCAGTGATCAAGAGACGGACGGTCACGATTAACCCGGAACTGAGTGCGAGCGACGTGCCGGGGTGTTGCCCGGGTATCTGCTGCTGCAACGCATAAGTAAAACCGCTGATGACGAGGATTTGCAGCACCAGCAACCAGCGTGTTAGCCGTCGGGTCATGGTATGCCGGAAAGGGGCCGCCCGGTTCCGGTCGCGGAGGTGTCAGAATTACCGACGGGCAGTTTCGTCATGCGGGGCTCAGTGGTGCCAGTGGGCGATGCGTGCTATTTTTTTTTCAGTTCCGGAACACCAATTAACTTGGTGCGAGCCAGTCGGTCATGGACAAAGCGCCGATCCGTATCGAGCCAGCACAAGCCCGCCCAGATGACCACATTGGCGGCGGGAATCAAGACGAGCATCCAGCCTTGTACCTGAAAGCGCCACGCCAGTATCAGGCCGGGCAGAATCCATAACCAGCTCAGCAGGAAGCGCGAGGTGGCTTGAAGCATTGAGACCGCAGAGCCATCGGCGGCGACCAGACGAACACGCCAGGTCTTCATGGCCAGCGTTTGACCACCGTGACTCCAGAACCAGATGAAGTACGCACCCATGACAAAGAATAGCCAGTATTGCAGGATGCCGCGCAAATACAGTGCGTGACGTTGCTGCAGCAACGTGCCGAACAACCAGCCGGCAATGAACAGAACACCGAACAGCAGCATGCCCTCATAGAGCATGACAGCGAGGCGGCGCAGGACAGAAGGGGGGGCTACGGGGACAGGCAAGGAAGATTCCGGCATCGGGCTTATTGAGTTGGTGCTGTCTGGGGAGCTGGAGGTGGGGGAACAGCTAATGGTGATACCTCAGCGGCCGGCGAATGCATCGAGGCAGGTTTTTCGGCAACGGCCTTTTCATAGTGCTTCGGTACACTGGCCGGCTTGCTACCAGGCGATAACGCCGGCAGGTTTGAGACACGTTTTTTTGCAGGCGTGCTCTCGGCGAGTTTTTTCTTCTGCTCTTCAGGTAATTGCTGATACTCCTGCCATTGAGCAGACTTCGTGTTGGCATCAAGCTTTTTAGTGCGGGTGTAAATCTCACGTGCGACCCGGCGTTCGTCCGGTGTCAGTTTCGCCCACTCGCGCATACGCTCCTGAGTCCGTGATTGCTCTTCGGTATTCATGTTGCCGTAATGGTTACCGATCTCGAGCCATTTCTTTTTTCGAAATACTTCGATCTTGTTCCAGTCGGCCGCCAGTGGTGCAAGTGCGCTTTGTTGGCCGGGCGTCAACTCATTCCACCGGGGACGCGTGTCGGGTTCAATAGATTTTGCATCGGGTTTTGCCGGAGGCGGAGTGGCCGCATTGATAACCGGCTGTGTGGTGATTAACGGAACGGCTACAGCAACTAATCCTGCCAGTACGGCGCATGCCAGCAGACCGGCCATCAGCCAGCGTTTTCCGGTAGTCGACATAGCGCGGCTGGTCATGATCAGTCTGTCTGTTTTGCCAGATAGGCGCTAAAGCCATTGTCCAGGTAAGCCGACAGAGGTAACTCGTCCGACAAGACCGCGGCATCAATTTCGGCCGTATCGTTAATGCGTTGCTGTTTTTCGAATTGATACATGCCTGATAGACCGGCCACCAATGCCAGCAAGGGGATGACCAGACCAATCCGGTTAAACCAGGGTGATGTCCTGCTGAAAAATCCTGCTGCGGATCCGGCGAGTGCGTGTTGCGTGGCGAATACTTTTAGCGGTGATTCCTGGCGTTTTACAGAGAGTGCTTTCTTGCGTGAGGCAGCCAGGCGGTCAGTTGTTGACGTCGGCAGGTTGTCAAGATTTTCGTTTAAGGCGTGTCGTGCTTTGTAGGCGAAATTCAATTCCCGGGTATTCATAGCGTAATTCCTTTGGCTTTTAGCGCTTGGGCCAGGGTGTGACTGGCGCGCGAACAATGTGTTTTCACGCTACCTTCGGAACATCCCATGGCAGCAGCCGTTTCGGCTACGTCGAAGTCCTGCCAGTAACGCATCAGAAACGCTTCGCGTTGACGAGCTGGAAGTTTTTGTACCTCGAGGTCGATGGCATTGAGCGTCTGTTCCCGCTGCAGTTTGTCAGCACCGGATTCCGAGGTCTGGGCGTTGTCTTCGGCGTTGTAATGGTCTAGCAGTTCGAACTCGTCGCCCGCTTCGCCGTTGCCGGTCATGCTGGAAAAAAGTGTGACCCAGGTATTGCGAACTTTTTCGCGTCGAAAATAATCGTGAATAGTGTTTTGCAGGATGCGCTGGAATAACAGCGGCAGTTCGGCCGGCGGTTTGTCGCCGTAGCTTTGTGATAATTTGATCATTGCATCCTGAACGATGTCGAGCGCGGACTCCTCTTTGCGGACCGCGTAGATAGCCTGTTTGAAGGCCCGTCGCTCTACATTTTCAAGGAAGTCGGAAAGTTCTTTATCAGTTGCCATGCAAGGTGGCGCTCCGTTGCCGGTGTCGCCAGAAAAGTCGGTGAGGGTGAATGCGCTTGGCAGGCTGCTGTTGCCTTGCCGGAAACTGTGCGCATGCTAGCAAAATTCAACGCGCTGCGCACGGTATTTAAGGCGGGCACCTGAAATCACGGGCTTTTGCGGCTGTTTTAACTTGACCTTAACGGTGCAACGCATTACCTTGTGTCTCCCTCTCGCACCGCAGAGGATTATGGTCTAGCCGCTTGCCCTGCACAACATGGCCTGGCGGCAAGACGCGCTTTACCATTAAGGCTGTTTGCTTTGACCCGTGCCACAAGCGCGAGAGCCCCGTACTGAAGTGATTGCCGCTCCGGCCGAACGAGTCGCGCTAACCATGTTTGAGGCATCTTCCTGGGAGGATGTTGAGGATCATGGGACCGCACAATAAAGGAAAGCCCGAGTCCTGTCGCTGTCGTACCGGGTTCGCCAGGAAAAAGCATCCGATCAATTTCCAATGGACCTTGAAAGGAATGTTGTATGAGTAACAAAATGAATGTCGATACAAAAAATGACACCGCGAATGACGCCGGCAAAGAAATGACCGGTGCTGAAATTGTCGTGCGCTGTCTTGCCGAAGAAGGCGTTGAGCACGTATTCGGTTATCCGGGTGGCGCAGTACTGTACATTTACGATGCGATTTATAACCAGGACAAGTTTCAGCACATCCTGGTGCGTCATGAGCAAGCTGCTATCCATGCGGCAGATGCCTATTCCCGCAGTTCCAATAAAGTCGGCGTCGCGCTGGTGACATCCGGCCCCGGCGTGACCAATGCCGTTACCGGACTCGCAACGGCCTATATGGACTCGATTCCAATGGTGATCATTTCCGGTCAGGTGCCGTCCCATGCGATTGGCCAGGACGCGTTTCAGGAATGCGACACGGTCGGTATTACGCGACCTTGCGTCAAGCACAACTTTCTCGTCAAAGATGTCAAGGATCTGGCATTGACGATGAAGAAGGCTTTCTTCATCGCCACGACCGGCCGTCCCGGTCCCGTGTTAGTCGATAT
>JBLHMB010000032.1:0-40891 GCA_047621665.1 Bradyrhizobium sp.
GGTAGCGATTGTGCGGTGGCTCCGATCAGGATCGAGAAACTGCCGGCGCCAGCTCCCGCTGCGCTGAGCAATCCCATACTGAGCATCAGGCCCCACTGGCTCGACATGAATGGCGTGATAGCGAGTCCCGTGGCCAGCATCAAGGCGCCGGCGATGATGACCTTGGAAGAGCCGTACTTGTCGGCCACGACGCCAAAAATCGGTTGTGCAGCACCCCAGGCGAACTGACCAATGGCTAGCGCAAAACTGATCGACACAATTCCCAGTCCTGTCGACGTATTGATCGGCGACATGAACAGGCCCGTGGTCAGGCGTGCACCCATGGTAATCATCAGGATGGCGCTGGCTGACAGGATCAAAATCCACGACGAGCGCGGGGACAGTTCAGTCGTTGTGGACATGGGATTTTTCTTCAAGTAGGGGTGCTAATAATTGCATCGCGCTGGCGGTGCCTCCGTGAAGTGTCATTACCAACTCAGGGCCAAGCGTGTGCTCAAGCTCGCGTTGCGCGTCGCGCCAGGCCTGTTTGGCTGCGATGACTTTGGTTCGGCCATCGTCAGTTAATGTCACGATCCGTTGTCGCGCATCGCTACCCGGCGTCAGCGCCACCCAGCCGGCATCGAGCAACGGCTTCAGATTTCGCGTTAGGGTCGTGCGGTCCATCGATAGCTGCATGGCCAGTTGTGCCATCGGCATCGGGCCGGCAGCAATATGTTTGAGTAACGAGTATTGCGTGGTCTTCAGACCTGCGGCGGCCATGTGCAGATCGTAAAGGCGCGTCACCGTGCGGGTCAGACGCCGTAGCGCGAAGCAGGTGCAACCTGGAGCTAAAAGTGCAGTCATCGGGAGCTCGCTTCGGCAAAATTATATGCGGACTTAATAAGGTAATGGAATATAGTGCATATGCACATAAACAGCTAGTACAATATTGCACGGCAACCGACTATCAACTCTCTGCCCAAGGAAAACGCCTCATGAGTAACGACAGTCTTCTGCAGTCCTGGCTTGCGGACGAACAGGCCGCCCGGGTTCGCCTTGCCGATCCAGGTGTATCGAGCATGGCGCAATTACGTGAATTGAGTGGTCTGGAATTTTTACAGGCGATCGGCGACGGCGTATTGCCATCGGTTCCGATCGGTGCATTGATGGGTTTTGTACCGATTTGCTGGGAGCCCGGCCGGATGGTATTTCAGGGCACGCTGGGTCGGCAACATTACAACCCACTCGGCAGTGTGCATGGCGGTTATGCTGCCACATTGCTTGACTCATGCGTTGGATGTGCAGTGCATTCGATGCTGCCGGCGGGTAAGGGCTATACGACGCTGGAACTTAAAATCAATTACATCCGGGCGATCACCGACAAAATCGGACCGGTACGAGCCGAAGGCAAGACGGTGCACGTCGGTGGCCAGACCGCGATTGCCGAGGGGCGGATTACGGATGCGCAAGGCCGGTTGTACGCGTTTGCGACAACTACATGCCTGGTCTTTGCAATCTGAAGCGGAGACCGTGTTATAAAAAGTCGAGTGAATGAAGCTGCGCGGAAGACCGTGCGTATTTCATGCTCTCGCGACGGCGCACTGATTTGCTGGCCAGTGCGCTTTGTTATTTTTGCTTGTCCTAGCTTCGCGCCGACGGAATCCGTACGCCGCTGACACGGTATTTGCTACGACGATCTCCCATCAGTGTTCGCAACTCCGCGATCGACAAATCCGCGACTTCGTGCATCCGTATCAGCAGTGATGCGCCGACTGGCAGACGACGATGTCTGATTTTACTGATAACTGGCGGGGCGACCTCAAGAGCGCGCGAAAGCGCCGCATCGTTCTTGATGGCGAGTTTCTGGATCAGCGTGTTGAGCAAATTGTCCGGATTATAGGATGGATCCTGAAAATCGGCACCGTTGGAAGCTGGAGAGGTCATGAGAAGTTTATCCTTCAGTTGTTAAAACAACTATAGTCTGCCCAGTTCGTCAATGCTCGAATGTGCGCTAGCTCACTTAAGCGTGCTGTAGTTTTGCTTTAATTGGCAAGCTATTGACATTGGCCAGTAATTTTCCGCCACCGGTACCGCTCTGGAACCCGGTGCTGCAATGTTGCTACTGGTTTCCTTGCAAAAATTTTACAACCTCCGGGTGGTCATTTTCCTGTGCCATCACCAACACTGATTTGCCACGATTATCAAGCAGACGCGCATCAGCGCCATGCGTGATCAGCAGTTGTACTGTTTCCAGATGGCCGTAGGCACCCGCCCACATGAGTGCGGTTAACTGATTCGGATAGGTTGCATCGGACGCAATACCCTTGGCCAGTAACATCTCGACAATGGCAGTCTGACCATTGCCTGCTGCATAGACCATCGCAGTTTTATTCAATTGGTCGAGCGCGTTGATATCGGCACCTTTGTCGAGCAACAAGCGTGCTGCTCCTGTTCTGCCGTGAAAAGCCGCAGCCATCAAAGGGGTTACTTTCGCTGTATTGGCGAGGTTGATATCAGCACCCAGCTCAATGGCACGTTTGAGGATGTCGAGACGGTCGTTCTTGATCGCCATAATCAGGATCGAATCACCGATCCGGTTTCGGGTATCGGGCGACGCCCCCTGGTCGATCAGTTGCTGGAAAAGTTTCAGGTTCCCGGTGCGGGCAGCAGTCAGCGTCTGCAGATTAAGTTCGGCGCGGTTGTCGGCAGCCTGAGTGCTGGTGCACAGTGCGGCAAAAATAAGAGGCAAGCAAACGGTACGTAGTGTTGACATGGTGGATCCCAAAGTGATTTTTTGTGGATAGTTGTGGTTCGGTGGTGCCGATATAGTTTTTTCCGCGGCCGGTGGAGCAGAACCGTTTCTATTGCCGCCATTGACGCTGTTGCAACTCAAGCAATTTAAATTTTTGTATGACGTTATTGCAAATTTGTTCCAACAGGATACTATTAGATTACTTTACTGATTAGTAGGGAACTATTTACAAACAAGGCTGTCCTGCAGTTTTGGGGGCAGTGTAAGAAAAAAATAAAAAGTATCAATCGGTTGCCTCAGGCAACCATACACGGAGAGAGACAATGGCAATTCAAAGCTACAAACTTTTAGGCCATCTGGCACTTGCGGCTGCGACGCTCGCAGTTAGCAATACCGGCAATGCGCAAGAAATCCAGGGCGGTGCCGGTATCAAAGCACCTGCCATGTCGAAAGCACTTGTACCGGTTACCCAGGTCATGCTGGATAGTGCTGCCAAGGACACCAGCAACTGGTTGCAAACTAATGGTGATTACGGCCAGACCCGTTTTTATCCTTCGGCTCAGATCAATACTAAAAATGTCGCCACGCTGAAGCCGAAGTTTGTATTCCAGACTGCGGTTGTCGAATCGATGGAAACTGCGCCGGTTGTAGTCAACGGTGTGATGTTCCTGACGACGTCTTATAACCATGTCTACGCAATCGATGCCGTTACCGGTATCGAGTACTGGCACTTTAAGCACAAAATGGGTCCGGTAACGACGTTCTGTTGCGGTCCTAACAACAAGGGTGTGGCTGTTTCCGGTGGCAAGGTTTTCATGGGAACGCTGGATGCCAAAATGGTTGCGCTCGATGCCAAGACCGGTAAGCTCCTGTGGGAAACCGAAATCGCTGATCCTGAAAAAGGCTATAGCGAAACAATGGCGCCAGTTGCCGTTGACGGCAAAGTATTGATCGGTACCAACGGTGGCGAATACGGTATCCGCGGCTTTGTCAAAGCATTTGACGCAGAGACCGGAAAATTAGTCTGGACGTTCAATACGATTCCTGAAAAAGGCCATGAAGGCGTCTGGGCTACTACTGACGCAACGGGTCGTGACATGCACCGTGATATTCCTGCAGAAAAAGCAGCGTTTGCCAAAAAATCCGACTTCTATAACACTCTGGGCGGCGGCATATGGATGGCTCCATCCATTGATCGCGCAACCAAGACTGCATTTTTCGTGGTCGGCAATCCATCGCCGGATTTGTACGGTGCTGAGCGTCCGGGTGACAACCTGTACACCGACTCGATGGTTGCGATCGATCTCGATACCGGTAAATACAAATGGCATTATCAGTACATCGCTCATGACGTATGGGACCTTGATGCGGTGAGCCCACCGATTCTGGTCGATGTTAAAGACAAGAATGGCAAGATGATTCCGGGTGTCATTCACGGTGGTAAAACCGGCCATGTGTACGTGCATGATCGCAGCACTGGCGAACTGATCCGTTTCTCGGAAGCCATGGTTCCGCAAGAAAATATGTGGGTCTTGCCAACAGCGACCGGTGCACGTATGTTGCCTGGCGCTAATGGTGGCGTCGAGTGGTCACCGATGGCTTACAGCGCCAGTAACCGCATGTCGTATGCATTGAACTTGCATCAGCCGATGACATACCACGTTGAAGAATCGAAGTTTCCGAATGGCAAACTGTGGTTGGGTGGCGCGTTTAAAAATGCAGTTGGTGAAGAGCAGTGGGGCAATGTGACCGCAGTCAATATCGACACCGGTAAAATCGCATGGCAAACCAAGACACCGCAGCCAATGATTGGTGGCGCGCTGGCGACGGCAGGTAACCTGGTGTTTGCAGGCGAAGGCAATGGCTGGTTCAACGCTTACGATGCCAAGACGGGCAAAGTGTTATGGCGTTTCCAGTGTGGTGCTGGCGTTAATGCACCACCGGTTTCCTACGCAATCAATGGCAAGCAATATATTGCTGTTGCTGTCGGCGGCAATTCGCAAATGGATTTCAAGCGTGGTAATAGCGTATTCGTATTCGGTCTGTAATTAGATTGAACGGTCAGTGATGTAATTGAAAGAGGTCGCATAATGCGGCCTCTTTTTCTATTTGGGACAGGAATTACCATGACATTAAAGCAGTCATTGTTGGTACTTTTAACCGCTGTAATAGTGCCGGCGCAGGCAGCCGATATCGCAGCAGGTCAGGAAAAAGCACAGGCCTGCGTGGCTTGCCATGGTGCTAACGGCAATTCGACAGTATCGATGTTCCCGGTGCTGGCAGGACAATCGGCACGCTATTTGTATCTCCAATTAAGAGATTACAAGGAAGGAGCCCGTACCAATCCGATGATGTCACCGATGGCTGCGAATCTGCCGAAGGAAGATATGCAAAATCTGGCTGCGTATTTTGCAGCGCAGAAGCCGGTGCTGATTGATTTTAAGGCAGACCCGGAGCGGGTTAAGTTGGGGTTCATCAAAGCGGAAGAAAATCTTTGCTCGATGTGTCATCTGGGTGGCATGAAAGGCCAGAATGAGATTCCAAAACTGAGTGGTCAGCACTACGATTATCTGGTCAAGCAATTAACGGATTTCAAAGCGCATAACCGGACTAATGACGCAGGCAATATGTCCGCTGTGTCGAAATCACTCAACTCGGAAGACATCATTAATTTAGGTCATTACATGTCCGACTTGCATTGATCAAAAAAACGATGCGTCCAGCGCATCGTTTTTTCATCCAATGGCAAGACCGCGACCCCTGCCTGTGCCAGTCGATTGACCATCGGCACCGTACAGGTTATTGCGCTGGGTCTTACCCTGCAAAATATTGAGTTCAGTCTGATTGCGCATCATGTGACGGCCTATCAGCATGCCATTGATACGATTCATCTCCCGGGCTTCGGTGCCCAGTGCCAGTAGTGATAACCATTCGGTATCTGCCGGTTGGTGTGCTGCTATCCAATCGCGCATCCCGTTTTCGCTGGCGGAAAAACCGGCAGCATCAAGTAACGCATGGCGGGCCTTGGTCAGCGAGGTCAGTTGCGTGACTGCCAGTGCCTTGGCTTGAATTAATTCAGGTAGTCCGATGATGCTGGCTTCGATCAATTTTCCCTGTTCCTGTTGCAGCAAATTCAACAAGTTGCGAGTAACTTGCTGTTCTTCTACCAGGCTGGAAGATGGGCCGGAAGCGAGCGTAACCATGATTATCCCTTGCGTGACGACAGCAGATCCTTGACGGTATCGATCAAGCCGTTGGCAACTTTTTCAGGATTGACCTGAAATGTCCCGCTGGCGATTGCTGCCTTGATTTCGTTGACCTTCTTGACATCGAACGTACTGCTGCCGCCCAGTGCCTGCGCTTGTGCTGAAATTTTTACGCTGTCTGACGTCGAAGCAGTGTTGACTGCCTCGGCTTTTTCAGCGCCTTTGCTCGAACTGGCCTTGGCAGGTGTCGAAGAAACACCGACAGGACCAGTTTTATTAAAAGAGTCATCAATTTTCACGATGTTTCCTTGGTGGGTCGGGGCACATCACCCCGTGTCATGACCTTGTTACGGCATATGCAAAAAATACTTGAGGGTTTTATTTGCTGGTGGCCACAAAAAAATGATCAATAAGTCACATCCACATATCCGCCCGCCCTTGCTACTCCACTGACGACTTGTCCGGCGGCGGTCCGGGCTTGTGCGATTTGCCCTTCCGCCGCATTGTTGAGCGCACGCCCTTCCGTGGAGACCGAAAAACCCGGCCCGCTTGATACCAAGCGCACAGCCTGTCCCTGTTGCACGACTTGCTCGATGCGCAGCGAATCTACCCGCATCGGACTGCCCATACCGACCGACATCGCCGCTGTGCGGCCGACTGCTTGCGCGGTATCGGTAAGTATGCCTGATGGCAGTGTGGTCAGATCGCCTCTCATGCGCATCACGTCGTTCGGGCCGATAACTTGTCCTTGTGCGAGCGGTGCGGTACTGGCGACATAGTCGGCAATGACCTTCACTTGAGCGGTCACGTAAACAGTCCACGGTGACGGTGCCAGGCAACGCACGCCGACGCTGGTTTTACCCCAGACCCGACTGCCGGCAGGCAGAAATGCCTGGGGAGACGGGCAGGCCGGCAGATTCATCCGGGCATCGAGTTGACCGACGGTGATCGACACCTCTCCGGGTGAGCCGGCAGACTGGACACGCAAGAACTGCTCGATGGTGTTGCGAATGGCGCCTGGATCCTGGCGTGGTGGATTGATCTGAGCACTAGCAGGCAGCGACAACAGGCAGGCGAATATGGTGATCAGAGTTTTCATGGCGGTCAGTCATTGGAGAGCAGTGTTGATAGTAACGGCCAGCAATACGCGCCAAGCACCAAACAGAGCATATTTCCCTGATCTGATCGCCTGATCATTGCTGTTGTGACCTCCGTATTATCAAATAAGTGAAAGACCATTGTCGAATCGGCCTGCATAACGGAGAACGCCATGATCGGAAAACTGGACGACTATTTGCGCTTTAACGAAACCGCCCTGAGCTTGCGCGGTCAGCGTCAGCAATTGATTGCATCGAACATTGCTAATGCGGATACACCTAACTATAAAGCGCGGGACATTGACTTTAATAGTGCCATGAAATCAGCGCTGGCTCGCAGCGGAGCAGCAACCGTAACCGGAACGGCAACGGCAATCGTACAGCCCGCCGAACTGGCGCGAACCTCGACAACGCATTTGTCCGCCAAAGCAGTCAATGGTGGTAGCAGCGGAGTGGACGGCGTACCCCTGCTCTACAGAAATATTCAGCAAGGCGCCGTCGATGGTAATACGGTTGATATGGACGTCGAACGTAACCAGTTTGCCGATAACGCGATCCGTTATGAGGCCGGCATTACGATGATCAGTGGCCAGATCAAGAGCATGCTCAGTGCGATACAAGGATAACGGTTATGTCATTGTTCAATATTTTCAACGTGGCCGGATCGGCCATGAGTGCGCAGTCACAGCGACTCAACGTGGTTGCATCGAACATTGCTAATGCCGACAGCACCACCAGTACCAACGGAGAAGTCTACAAGGCCAAGCAGGTCGTTTTCATGGCAGTACCGGTCGGTGGCGACGCAGCAGCCAGCGGCGTCAAGGTTGATAAAGTACTTGAAGACACGGCGCCGCCGCGTTTGGTCTATGACCCGAAGCATCCGCAAGCAGACGAAAAAGGGTATGTCTCCATGCCTAATGTGAACGTGGTCGAGGAGATGGTTAACATGATCTCGGCGTCACGCTCCTATCAGACAAATGTCGAAACAATGAATGCGGCCAAGACGCTGCTGTTGAAAACCCTGACTATTGGTCAGTAATCTTCCAGGAATATTCCGATGACTGCCATCACTAACAACGTCGCTTCAACTGCCTTGTTGGCCACCATGAATCCGGCCACTACCGCTGCCGCCAACGCCAATGCGACGCAAGACCGATTCATGAAACTACTGGTCACGCAGATGAAAAACCAGGATCCGCTCAATCCGCTCGACAATGCCCAAGTCACCAGCCAGCTGGCCCAATTATCGACGGTCAGCGGCATCGACAAGTTGAACACTACGCTGGAGTCGATGATCGCCAGCCAGCAATCCGGTCAGGCCGTACAGGCGGCCGGCATGATCGGGCATGGCGTTTTGGCCCCTGGCAAGCAGCTCTCACTGGCGTCCAATACCTCCATCTTTGGTGTAGACATGGCGGCCTCTGCAGAAAAAGTCAAGGTCACTATCAGGGACGTCAATGGAGTGGCGGTCCACACGATGGACCTCGGTGCCAAAGATGCCGGTACGGTGGCGCTGACCTGGGATGGCGTAAAAGACGATGGTAGCAAGGCAGCCGATGGCGCTTATAGCTTCGATGTTGCGGCTACGGCAGGATCTGCCTCGGTCAGCGCCACGGCGCTGGCATTTGGGCAGGTGTCGAGCGTGTCGACCAGCGCTACCGGCGTCAAGCTCAATGTCACCAACCTCGGTGCGATTGGCATGACTGACGTGCGCCAAATCCTTTAATCAGTCGTTCAATCCTCTTTCAGGGAGTACATCATGGGTTTCCAGCAAGGTTTGAGCGGACTGAATGCCGCTTCCAAAAGTCTCGAAGTCACCGGCAATAATGTGGCCAATTCCAGTACCGTCGGATTCAAGAGCGCGCAAGCCCAGTTCGCCGACGTGTATGCCAGTTCGCTGACCGGCGGCGGCGCATCACAGGTCGGGATTGGTACCAGTGTTGCGACCGTAGCGCAGCAATTCACACAGGGTAACGTAACGGCGTCTAACAACCCGCTCGATCTCGCTATCAACGGCGGTGGATTTTTTCGGCTCAGCAGCGGTGGTGCGATTACCTACAGCCGTAACGGCCAGTTCCAGCTCGACAAGGATGGTGGCATCGTTAATTCAAAAGGGGCCCACCTGACGGGTTTTGCAGTTACCGCAACAGGTGCGCTGGCGACCGGTGTGCCGACGAATCTAGTGATCAATACTGCTGATCTGGCACCAAAGACGACCACCAAGGTCGGGTTACTGGTCAATCTTGATTCGCGTGAACCCATACCTTCCAAGCCAACTTTTAGTGCCACTGACCCATCCACCTACAACCGTTCGACTTCAGTATCGGTTTTCGATTCGCTTGGCAATGCGCACGTGCTGCAATCCTATTTTGTGAAGGTAGCGCCTCCAGCAGTCAGTACCTGGGATGTCTATGGCACTGTCGATGGCGTTGCCGTTACTGCCAGCACGCCACCCACTATCGCGGGAAAGATTGGTACGCTCACCTTCGATACTAGCGGTGCACTAACGGCCGTTCCAGTAAAACAGCCATTTACGCCTATCGCTGATGCAACGACAACGCCGGGTGCCAAACCGTTGGCGTTCGATTTTGATTTCACCGGGACAACACAATTTGGTTCGACTTTCGGCCTGAACACGCAAACTCAGGATGGTTACACATCCGGCAAGTTGGCTGGTTTCGGGACCGACGCCAGCGGTATCATCACCGGCCGCTACACCAACGGCAAGTCAGCTACGCTGGGCCAGGTCGTGCTGTCGAACTTTACCAACCCGAACGGGTTGCAAAACCTGGGCAACAATGTCTGGACAGAAACTGCCGCCTCAGGTGGGCCGCTGGTCGGTACACCGAGCTCGGGCAATCTTGGTGTATTGCAATCGTCGGCGGTCGAGGATTCGAACGTCGACCTGACCGCTGAACTGGTCAACATGATTACTGCCCAGCGTTTTTATCAGGCCAACGCACAAACCATCAAGACCCAGGATCAGGTGCTGCAGACCCTGGTCAATCTGCGTTAATGATTAGTCGCCAATCGCTGACAGCTACAGGGAGTATTAAATGGACCGGATGATCTACACCGCGATGACCGGTGCAAAACATGTGATGGAGCAGCAAAGTACGACTGCCAATAACCTCGCTAATGCAACGACGACCGGTTTTCGGGCACAGCTTGATACGTTCCGGGCGGTGCCGGTACAGGGACCGGGATTGGCCACGCGGGCGTTCGTAGTTGACTCGACTGCAGGTACCGATTTTTCGCAGGGTGCATTTCAGCAGACCGGTCGTGCGCTGGACGTTGCGATCCAGGGCAAGGGCTGGCTGGCCGTCGAGATGCCGGACGGCTCGGAAGCCTATACCCGTCATGGCAGTCTGAAGGTTAACGAAAATGGCCTGCTGCAAACGCAAGCCGGATTCAATATTGTCGGCGATGGTGGGCCGATCACGATTCCGCCTGACGTCAGCGTGACGATTGCCAAAGACGGTACCGTGTCATCGGTGGAGACCGGCTCTAAGCCGGGGCAAGCCGTCATCATTGGTCGTATCAAACTGGTCAATCCGCCCGAAGAGACGATGACCCGTGGTGATGACACACTGTTCCGGGTCAATAATCCTGATGGTGTTGAAGCCGATCTCAATGTGACGCTGGTCGGTGGTGCGCTGGAAAGCAGTAATGTCAGCGTGGTCGATGCGATGGTCAATATGATCAGTCTGTCGCGCCAGTTCGAGATGCACATGAGCTTGCTCAAAAATGCAGAAACCAATTCGACCAAAGCGGCGCAGATCCTGGCGTTCTAACCGGAACGGGGCCGCACGGCAAAGCGCGATCAGGCCCCGAAAACTGTCCCATCTCCCTGCATCAATCCCACCGTCCCTCGCGCACAATGATTCTACTGATCGTTTGCCGCCACCGGCATCGGTTCCCGTGATGACCGCTTTCCTGGAGTAAGAAAATGATACGTTCACTGTGGATTT
Organism: Bradyrhizobium sp.; assembly: GCA_047621665.1. Classification (GTDB taxonomy): domain Bacteria; phylum Pseudomonadota; class Gammaproteobacteria; order Burkholderiales; family Burkholderiaceae_D; genus Actimicrobium. The sequence goes on from JBLHMB010000032.1 coordinate 11,006, forward strand.
CCAAGACTGGCCTGGAGGCGCAACAGACGCAGATGGACGTCATTTCGAACAACCTGGCTAACGTCAGTACCAGCGGCTTCAAGCGTTCACGCGCGGTGTTCGAAGACTTGCTCTACCAGACCTTGCGTCAGCCCGGTGCCCAGTCGTCGCAGCAGACCCAGTTGCCATCTGGCCTGCAACTCGGAACCGGCGTGCGACCGGTCGCGACCGAGAGAATTTTTACGCAGGGTAACTTGCAGCAAACCAGCAATGACAAGGATATTGCTATTCAGGGGCAGGGATTTTTTCAGGTGCTGCTGCCCGATGGCACTACTGCCTACACGCGCGACGGCTCGTTTCAGATCGACAGCCAGGGTCAGATGGTGACGTCGAGCGGCTTCGTGATTCAACCTGCAATCACGATTCCGGCAGCAGCGCAGTCACTGACGGTCGGGCGCGACGGCACCATATCGATCACTCTGCAAGGGACTGCCGCGACGACTCAGATCGGCGCGCTGCAACTGGCAACCTTCATCAATCCGGCCGGTCTCGAAAGCAAGGGAGAAAACCTGTACGTCGAAACCGGCGCGTCCGGTACTGCCAACACCAATACGCCGGGCACCAATGGCGCCGGCATCCTGTCGCAAGGGTATGTCGAAACCTCAAATGTCAGCGTAGTGGAAGAGCTGGTCAACATGATCCAGACCCAGCGCGCCTATGAAATCAACAGCAAGGCGATTTCGACTTCCGATCAGATGCTGGCCAAGTTGTCGCAACTTTGATGACGCTGACTGACCGGAGCCCGAGATGAATTTGATGATGCGTTTATTTTCTGTCCTGATTCTGGTCAGTGTGTTTAGTGGTTGCGCAGTGGCACCGAACACCATCGTGCAGCGGCCGGCTATCCCGGTCGCACCGAAACCGTTGCCGCTAGCCAGCAGCAATGGCGCCATTTTTCAGACGGCCGCATATCGGCCGCTGTTCGAGGATCGCCGTGCGCGCATGATCGGTGACACGCTCACCATTACGATCAACGAGCGAACCACTGCCGGCAAAGCCGGTGCTGCTTCGTCGAGCAAGACCGGCAGCGCCAATCTGGTTGTGCCTAAGCTTTTCGGCGTACCGGCCACAACCACTGCCGATCTGACGTTGACTGCCAGCGGTGGCAACAAATACGACGACAAAGGTGCGGCCAGCTCCAATAACAACTTCAACGGCACGATCGGCGTAACCGTTGTTGACGTGCTTGCCAACGGCTACCTGGTGGTCAGCGGTGAGAAGCAAGTCGGACTCGATCGTGGTACCGAATTCATCCGTTTTTCCGGTGTCGTCAATCCTGACTTTATTGTGGGCGGCAACAATATCGCGTCGACTCAGGTAGCTGATGCCCGCGTCGAGTACCGCACCAATACCCACATCGATCCGGCCGAGATGATGGGGTTGCTGACCCGCTTTTTTCTGAGCGTCATTCCGCTCTAATAGGATCACCATGAAGACCCCGATGCTGGCTAAACTTTTTCTCGTACTGACGTGTGCCGCGAGCTTGTGCAGCACGCCGGTAGTGCATGCCGAGCGCCTCAAAGACCTCGCTAGTATTCAGGGTGTGCGGCAGAATCAGTTGCTCGGTTACGGCCTGGTGGTCGGCCTCGATGGGAGTGGTGATCAGACTACGCAGACGCCGTTCACGGTGCAAAGCGTGATCAGCATGTTGCAGGGGATGGGCGTCAACCTTCCTGCGGCGACCACGCTGCAATTGAAAAATGTAGCAGCGGTAATGGTTACAACGTCTCTGCCGGCGTTTGCCCGGCCTGGTCAAACGCTCGATATCACGGTGTCATCGATGGGCAATGCGAAGAGCTTGCGTGGTGGTACGTTACTGATGACGCCGCTTAAAGGTGCCGATGGCCAGATCTACGCAATGGGCCAGGGCAGCCTGATTGTCGGAGGTGTTGGCGCTGCCGCGCCCGGGGCGAAAGCCCAGATCAATCACCTGAGTGTCGGGCGGATATCTGCCGGCGCAACGGTGGAGCGTTCAGTAGCCAATAGCCTGCAAGACGGCAATGCGATTTTCCTTGAGTTAAAAGAATCCGATTTTTCGACCGCTAGTCTGGTGGTCGATGCTGTCAATAAACGCTTCGGTCCAAATACCGCCGCGGCGCAGGATGGTCGTGTGATCAAAGTCAATGCGCCTATGGGTGCCGATGAAAGAGTTGCCTTTCTGGGGTCCCTTGAAAGCCTGACACTGACGCCAGCCCAGGGTAGTGCCAAAATCATCCTTAACGCACGTACCGGGTCGATCGTGATGAACCAGTCAGTAACGCTGGATGCCTGTGCGGTCGCGCACGGCAACCTGTCGGTAGTGATAAATACGGATACGGCAATCAGTCAGCCCAATGCGCTGGCAGGTGGACAGACCGCGGCGGCACAAAATTCACAGATCAGCATTACCAAAGAGCCTGGCAAAGTACTGCTGCTCAAAGCCAGTCCGTCGTTGTCCGAGGTGGTCAAGGCACTCAATGCAATTGGTGCCACACCGCAAGACTTGCTGGCAATCCTGCAAGCTATGAAAGCATCGGGCGCCTTGCGTGCCGAGCTTGAAATTATCTGATCGGAGCGACGATGGCTATCAATCAAATCGGTTTGTCGGCAGACCAGCTTGCCTTCGATGCAAAAGAAGTCGGCAAGTTGCAGCAAGGGGCGAAGAACAACACACCTGAAGCGATCAAGGCGTCGGCCAAGCAATTCGAGGCGCTGTTTATGAATATGATCATGAAGAGCATGCGCGATGCGACGCCGCCGGATGGTCTGATGGATAACAACGAAACCAAGACCTATACCGCGATGATGGATCAGAAGGTCAGTGAAAACCTGGCCAAGCGTGGCGTTGGACTGGCCGATGTGCTTTTTCGGCAATTGTCGGTGGTGACCTCGACACCGGCCAGTGGTGCACTGAACGAGTCGACGCTTGACCCGTCGATGCGCAAGCCGGTGACGCCGTTGAACAATTCGTTCGAGGGTGGCTTACCCGCGCTGACGGTTCCGGTGCGCAAAAGCTTTCCGGCACAGCCGGCGCATGTGAAGGCGTTTCAGGACAAGTTCGGTGCCGAGGCCGAAATAGCCAGTCGCGCCACCGGTATCCCGGCCAAATTCATGCTCGGTCAGGCCGCACTGGAAACTGGTTGGGGCAAGAAAGAAATCATCGCCACCAATGGCCAGACCAGTCATAACCTGTTCGGCATCAAGGCCGGCTCAGGATGGCAAGGCAAGGTCGTCGAGGCCAGGACCACTGAATATATCAATGGTGTCGCGCACAGCCGGATCGAAAAATTTCGTGCCTACGATTCTTACGCCGATGCCTTCAAGGATTACGGCCGCCTGATTACCCATAATCCACGCTACAAAAATGTAATGGAGAACGTGACCGATGCGACCGGGTTTGCACAGAGCCTGCAACGCGCCGGCTATGCTACCGATCCACTGTACGCGGCCAAAGTGGCCAGTATCATCAAAAACTCATTACTGGCATAAAACGGTGCGGCGCGACACGACGCTCAAGTTTCCGGCGGCGCTGCCGTCAACAGTTTTGTCACCTGAAAGAAGATACCTATCATGGGCAATATACTAAGCGTTGGTCAAAGTGGATTACTGGCAGCCCAGCTCGGGGTGACCACGACGGGTCATAACATCGCCAATGCAGCGACACCGGGATACAGTCGTCAGGTAGTAATCCAGACCTCAGCAGGCGGCCAGAGTTCGGGTGATGGCTTCGTGGGGCAGGGCACAACAGTGGCATCGATCCAGCGGGTGTACGACGCTTATACCGCCACGCGTGTCAATGCGGCGCAAACCAGCAAGGCCAGTCTAGATGCGTATTCCACGCAGGTCTCGCAGATCAACAACTTGCTGGCCGATTCCACAACAGGTCTGTCGCCAACCCTGAGTAATTTTTTCAATAATGTGCAGGGTCTGGCAGCGGCACCGAATGGCACCGCGCAGCGCCAAACCATGCTGTCTGCGGGTGAGTCACTGGCGGCACGCTTCAAGAGTCTCGATGGTCAGTTGGCCCAAATCGGCGAGGGGGTCAATGAGCAGATCATCAGCAACGTCGGGTCAATTAATGCCTATGGACAGCAAATTGCCAAGCTCAATAGTGCAATCGAAAAAGCCAGTTCAAGTGCCGGTGGCGCACCACCGAATGACTTGCTCGATCAGCGCGATCAGATCGTTTCCGAACTGAGCAAGTTGGTCAAGGTCACGGTGGATAATCAGGCGGGCAGCGGATATAACGTCAGCATCGGAAACGGCCAACCGATTGTGGTCGGTGCTACAACATTTTCACTCAGCGTTGCCACATCGCAGACCGATGCCAGCAAACTGGTCGTTGCATACAAGAGCGGTGGTACCTTGTTGAACTTACCGGACTCGTCGATCAGTGGCGGTACCCTTGGCGGATTGCTCGACTTCCGTACTAATTCACTTGATCCCGCCCGTAATGAGCTGGGCCGTGTCGCGATCGGACTGGCAAAAAGTTTTAATGAACAGTCAAATCTGGGGGTCGACCAAAATGGCATCGCCGGCCAGGATTTTTTCTCTGTTGCCGGCCCGGTGGTTTCACCGAGCAGTACCAATTTTTCACCAAATGCCACGCTTAATGCGACGATCGCCTCATCCGCCGATGCCGCAGCACTGAAAGCCGTCGACTACAGCGTCGGCTATAACGGTACTGACTATACGATTACCCGAATAGGTGAAAACCAGCCGTTTTACACAGGTGCTCTTCTACCGACAGATAACCCGATTGATGGCATCACGTTCTCGGTATCGAGCGGGACTGGCGGCGTGGGGATGGTGGCAAACAGTAGTTTCCTTGTACGTCCAACTATTGCCGCGGCCGGTAGCATCGCTGTTTTTTTGACTGATGCCAGCGAAATTGCCGCTGCGGCACCAGTGGTGCTTGCCTCGACGTCGACCAATGGCGGCAATGGCAAGATCAGCGCGGGCGTCGTTGACGCTAGCTTTCGAAGTAATCCACCGACCTTACCGGTAACCTTCAAGTTCAGTAACGGAAAAATCGATACGGTGCCGACCTCGACTAACTTTCCGGTAACGTATTCTTCGGGTGGCAATATCAGTATCGGTGGTGTCAGCTTCAATATCACCGGCGCACCGATCGAGGGTGACACCTTCAAGATCAGTACCAATACTACTGGCGTAGCGACTGGCGACAATCGCAACGCAGTGGCCCTTGGCGCACTGCAAAACAAGAACCTGTTGGTAAGCGTTGGCGGGAAGGCCAGTACGACGCTATCCGGTGCGTTTGGTCTGATGGTCAACAACGTTGGTAATAAAACCCGTGAAGTGACGGCCAATGCGGCATCGGAAGGCAAACTGGTCGATAGCGTACTGGCGATCCAGCAATCGCAATCCGGCGTTAATCTCGATGAAGAGGCCAGTAATTTACTGCGCTACCAGCAGGCCTACCAGGCCGCCGGAAAAATCATGCAAACCGCCAGCACGCTGTTCGATGTCTTGCTCAGCCTTGGTCGATAGGAGTTCTAATCATGCGTATCAGTACCGCCGCTTTTTATGACAACGCCAGCACCAGGATCAGCGACCTGCAATCGAACGTGGCGCAAAAACAGACGCAAATTGCGGCTGGTAAACGCATCCTGACTCCGGCCGATGATCCAGTGGCAGCGGCTGCTGCGCTGAGAGTATCGCAAGCCATCGACGTCAACACCCAATTTGCTGCCAATCGCGATACCGCAAAGAGTGCGTTATCTTTGCAGGAAAGTATCCTTGGCAATTACACGACCTTGCTGCAAAACGTGAAAACGCTGACTATTGCTGCCGGTAATGGCGCACTTGATGACAGTCAGCGTCAATATATGGCCAGCGAACTGGCCGGTCGTTATCAGGAACTGATGGGTATTGCGAACAGTCGCGACAGTACCGGTAATTATATTTTTGGCGGTTTTCAAAACACCACCGCACCATTTACCGATATCTCGGGAACAACCGCGACCTACAACGGCGATCAGGGCCAGCGCCAACTGCAAGTGAGCACCTCGCGTCAGTTACCGACCAACGATGCCGGCAGTGCGATTTTCCAGAATATCAAGAGTGGTGACGACAGTGTGTCGGTGACACCCGACTTCAGCAACACCAGCGTCGTCGCCGGTACCGTAGGCGCAGGGGTCGTGACTGATGTGACGTTGTTGAAGCATCATAATTACAGTATTGATTTCAAGACGATTGCCGGTGTAAAAAGTTACGAAGTCTACGACTTGAGCGCTGATCCAGGAAAAGCAAAATCACCGTTAGTGTCGGCCGCTTACACAGATGGCCAGGACATTGCCTTTGCTGGCTTGAAATTTACCACCACCGGATCGCCCGACATCGGCAACAAGTTCAACATCAACCCGAATGCACAGAGCATCTTCAAAACCATCGGTGACCTGATTACCTCGTTGAATACGCCGGCCACCACGGCGAGCGCTAAGGCTAGTCTGTCTGCCAGTCTCAGTTCGGCAAATAATAATGTCACTGCGGCATTGGATACAGTGTTGAATGTACGGGCAGCGGGCGGTGCACGCTTGCAGGAACTCGACACGCTCGACACCGAAGGGGATAACCGTAGCTTGCAATATGCATCGACTTTGTCGGGCCTGCAGGATCTCGATTATGCCAAGGCGATCAGTGAATTGACGCAGAACCAACTGACGTTGCAAGCGGCCCAGCAATCGTTTGTCAAGATCGCTAATTTGTCACTCTTCAATTACATCAACTGATTTTGGTTTGAGGTTTGAATCCCATCTCTTAAGCATAAATCATCTTTAACAGGGCTCCTTGTAATCGAGGAAAGTGGAACAACGCCACTTAAACCTGCCAATCGGCGGCAAGCTGTATGGTGATTTTGTACCGATTAAACGGTAGATTCAGCAACATCAGCTTGTGGTGATAACGCAGATCATATCGACGGACGACGCACTGGTGCGTTTGCTTGATGGAGCTGATTATCCGTTTGACCAGCCGTTGCGGCAGTTTGTGTTGACCGTGTCCGGGACGATACCGGCCAGTGTTCAATCTGAGGTGTCTGAGGTTCGTTGTTTGTTTGGCCAACGGTCTCGTCAGCTTGGGTTGGGCGCGCTGACGGAGTTGATCTTTGAGAACGGGCTGATTGCGTCTTTTTCTTAGCTTTGGGTTCTCGCATTGGAATCGTCCTGACCGACACATCCGGCGCAATCGCGACGCGTTTTTGTCTAACCGCCCTTGGCAGAACGTCTCTTATTTCATCGAGCAATGCTAGCTGCTGAACAGATTGGGGTGGTGAGCGGCGCAAGTCTGTGCGAACAGCCGTGTTCCCGGCCTGCATTTCCCTGTGATTTCTCCGGTCAGTCGTTGTGGTCAGGTCGCCATTCCCGTGCGTCGCTGACGTTGTCGTTTGTGGTGTTAAATTTTTTGCCGGAATTTTCATGATGTTCCCATAAGAAAAAAACTATATTTGGTATGACTTTCTAAGGCGAGGGCAAATCTTTTCCGGCCTGTCGATTTCGTAATGCCAGAAATTTTTTTTGACTCGACTCACATTTGTTGCGAATGCAAGTACGCCTGTGGGCAACCGTTCGCCAGGCCTTATCCAAATGTTTAGCAGCGCCTATTTCTAATGAGTAGAAAAAGGTCACAAATAGTTCAGTTCATAAGTATTACGTTCAATACGATTGGGAATGATGACTCAGATCAGCGTCGAATCCATGTGGATGATTCGAAAGGGGGGAGGGAAAACTCAGTGATTGAGCCGTACGATCGCACATTGCTGCGCGAGCACCACCAGCTTTACGCCAGGCAGGTCCGGGCTGTTACCAAGCTGTACCAATTGGCATTGAAGTGTACCGGTTAGTTGTCCGTCGTACTGCACCAGCCGCAAGAAGCGGCCAGCCGAAATTGAACCGTCTGAAATCGCATACAGCGGCACGCTCTGTCCCTGAAAGTCCCGCGTTCGTCCCTGCAATCCAGTGAGATCACGACCACGTCCCAGTTCTGCCGCACTGCCGGCATCGAGGTTGACGATGACGTTGCGCTTTTCTTCTAGAACATTCATATGCGCAGCAACCAACGGTATCGACGCGCCTGCTGATAACGCAGTAGCACCGAGTAGCAGCACGCAGAGGCGGGAGAGAGTTTTTTTCATGGCAGCTTTCCTTGCAAATTAACCACCTGTCAGTTGGCGGATTGTGGTGATGGTTTCTTCGAACAAATTGAGTATCGGCGTTGTCAGGTACGGCAGGATAAGACTGAGCATCGTGAAGCCGATCGCCAGCGTGATAGGGAAACCGATACCGAACAGATTGAGGGACGGCGCGGCTCGCGTCAGGATACCGAGGGCGATATTGGTGATGAGTAGCGCAGCGACAATCGGCAGCGACAACTGCAGTCCCGCGCTGAACAAGCGACCGCCCCAGCGCGCAACCTGTTCGGCGATATTGCCGGTCATTGGCCCCACCGTGATCGGCATAGTGGTGAAGCTGTCAACCAGTGTCGACAACAAGGCCAGATGAACATTCGCCGCCAGATAAAGCATCAGCACCAGCAAACCGAGGAACTGACTGACGGCGTTCGAGCGGCCGCGCGACTGCGGATCAAAAAAGGTCGCAAAACCCAGTCCCATCGTCATGCTCGATACCTCGCCGGCCATCTCAACGGCGGAAAAAATGATCCGCATCGAAAAGCCCATCGCGATCCCGATCATTAATTGCTGTACCAGGATCAGTAAACCCTGCATTGACATCGGTTCCAGTCCGGCCGGCACCTGCACCAATGGCGCAATGATCATTGCCAGCAAGATACCCAGTCCGACTTTAGTGCGTCGCGGCACGCTGCCATTGCTGAACAATGGCGCCACCGCAATCAACCCGAGAATACGGGTCAGCGGCCACAGGAAGCCGGTGATCAGGGCGTTAAGTTCGGCGGAGCTAAAGTTGAGCATGCAAGCGACTGGTCGGGGTCAGCCGATCATCGACGGAATGCCGGTGAACATTTCGCGCATGTAGTCGAGCATGATCGACAGCATCCACGGACCGGCGACGATCAGCGTGACAAAAATGCCGACCAGTTTTGGAATGAAGGACAGGGTCTGTTCGTTGATCTGTGTCGCGGCCTGGAAAATGCTGACGATCAGACCGATGACCAGGGCCACCATCAGCAGCGGTGCGGCGACCATCAGCGTGACTTCCATTGCATGGCGCCCCATGGACATGACGCTTTCGGGTGTCATTGCCGTCTCCTAGTAAAAACTTTGTGCGAGCGAACCGATGAGTAGTTGCCAGCCATCGACCAGAACAAACAACATGACCTTGAACGGTAGCGACACGATAGACGGTGACACCATCATCATCCCCATCGACATCAGTACGCTGGCGACCACCATATCAATGATCAGGAACGGAATGAAGATGGCAAAACTGATCTGGAAGGCCGTCTTCAGTTCGCTGGTGACGAAAGCCGGCACCAGAATACGTAGGGGCACGTCTTCGGGACCTTGCAGCGCCGGGCTGTTGGACAGCTTGACGTACAACGCCAGATCAGTCTGGCGGGTCTGCTTCATCATGAAAGCCTTCAGCGGCGCGATACCGCGCTCCATAGCCTGGGTCATGCTGATCTTGTTTTCCTGTAACGGCAAATAGGCATCGGCATAGATCTTGTCTAGCACCGGACCCATGACAAACAAGGTCAGAAAAAGAGCCAGTCCGACCATCACCTGGTTCGGTGGCGCTGATTGCGTCCCGAGCGCCTGACGCAGCAACGACAGCACGATGATGATGCGCGTGAAACTGGTCATCATCAGCAGAGCCGCCGGCAGGAAGGACAACGCGGTCAGCAAGAGCAGCGTCTGCAGACTCAATGTATAGCTCTGTCCGCCACCGGCGGTCGGCGTACTGGTTAGGGCGGGCAGACCGGCTTGCTGGGCGTAAGCAAACATCGGCAGGGCGACCAGGGCGACGGCGCTCCAGCGCAGGCAGGTCGACAACTTAATGTGCATTGTCCAGTCCGGAAGAGTTTGACGCGCTTTTGATTTGCTCGGTCTTGCGTTTGTCGATGGTCTGTTTGAGCCAGTCCGAGAAATTTTTGGCAAGTGGCGCTGCGGCAGAGAGTTCGACGCCTTCCTGTTTTGGCATTGTCGACAGCGCGTTGATCGATGTCGGCGTGACACCGACCACGATCCACTGGTCAGCGACTTCGACGACCAGAATACGTTCACGGTTGCCGACGCTGACACCACCGACGATTTTCAGGGCACCGGCTGCCGCATGTTTGCCGGCTCCCATTTTTTTCATTGACCAGGCGACGGCGACCAGCAGGCCTAGCACAACCATCAGGCCGACCATTACTTGCAGCATGTTGCCCGGGGAAGACGAGGCCGCGACCGGTGTAGCAACTGGTGTCGTCGCTGTTGCCGCCTGTGCAAATATCTCCGGCGCCGTCAGCAGCGTCGACAACAGCATCGCGGCCCATTTCATCGATTGAGCTTCTTGATGCGTTCGGCAGGCGAAATGATATCGGTCAGACGGATACCGAACTTGTCATTGACCACCACGACCTCGCCCTGCGCAATGAGGCAGCCGTTGACCAGTACATCCATCGGCTCGCCGGCAAGGCCATCAAGCTCGACAACCGAACCTTGCGCTAGTTGCAGCAGGTTCTTGATGGCGATCTTGGTACGACCCAATTCGACGGTCAGCTGGACCGGGATATCAAGAATGAAATCAATATCGTTATGGGTGGTAGTTTTGCTGGTGCTGGCGAATTCCTGAAACATGGTCGGAGCGGCTTGTTGCGCATTGAGCGCAGCTTTTTCAGCTTGTTCCTGCTCGGCAATCGCTGCGCCCCAGTCGTCTTCTGCTGCTTGTTGTTCGTCGTTGTCAGCCATTGTCATCTCCATGCAGTGCGTCGGTTGAACTATGAGCCAGTAATTTGTCGACCCGTAGTGCGTATTGCCCATTGAGTTTGCCGTACGTACATTCCATGACCGGCACGCCATCGACTTTTGCCAGCACGACCTCCGGGACGGTGAGCGGAATGATGTCGCCGACCCGCATGTTCAGGATATCCCCGAAGTTGCTTCGGGCGACACCAAAATCAGCAACGATTTCGACCTCCGCCGTCTGAATCTGTTGCGTCATCAGGCGGATCCAGCGTTTATCGACTTCCAGTGTCTCGCCCTGCAGGCTACTGGTGAGTATGTCGCGGATCGGCTCGATCGTGGAGTACGGGATACAGAAGTGCATTTCGCCGCTCACCGGACCGAGTTCGACCGTGAATGTGGTGCAGATCACGACTTCGTTTGGCGTGGCAATGTTGGCGAATTGCGTATTCATTTCGGAACGGATGTACTCGAATTCAACCGGATAGACCGGCTCCCATGATTTCGCATAATTTTCGAAAACGATGGCCAGAATGCGCTGGATGATGCGCTGTTCGGTCTGGGTGAAATCGCGTCCTTCGACCCGTGTATGGAAACGGCCATCGCCACCGAACAAATTGTCGACAATCAAGAACACCAGATTCGGATCGAACACCATCAGTACCGTGCCGCGCAACGGCTTCATGTGCACCAGATTCAGGTTGGTTGGCACTACCAGATTGCGGATGAATTCACTGTACTTCGACACACGCACGGGACCGATCGATACTTCGGCGCTGCGCCGCAAAAAGTTAAACAGGCCAATCCGCAGCAGGCGTGCAAACCGCTCATTGATGATTTCCAGCGTCGGCATGCGGCCGCGTACGATACGTTCCTGCGTAGCCAGGTTGTAAGGCCGCACACCGGATTGATCCTCCGGCGCATGCACGTCGTCCTGATCGCCGTTGACGCCCTTGAGTAGCGCATCGACTTCTTCTTGCGAAAGAAAATTGTCAGCCATAGCCGGTTACTGAATCACAAAGGAGGTGAAAAATACGTCATTGACTTTTTGCGGTTTGCCCCTCTCCGAAAAAGGCTTTTTGATCTGCGCAATGATGTCATCAGCCAGTAGCTTCTTGCCCTCAGGTGTATTGATTTCCGATGCTTTCTTGCTTGATAGGATCATCAGAACGCGACTGCGTACTTGTGGCAAATAGACCTTGATTTCTTCAGATTGTTTGTCGTCTTCAACCTGTACCGTCATCGCGACTTGCAAGTACTGGTCGCCGTTTTCCTGTTGCAGATTGACCGTGAACGGATCAAGTACCAGAAACACCGGAGCCTTGGCTTTCTCATGAGATTCTTCTTCAACATGCCCACTAGCAGGCTTGGCCTTTTTCATCAGTAAAAAATAACCCGCCGCACCACCGCCGATTGCCAGCACTACGAGGGCAATAATGATCAGCTTGAGCTTGGATTTCTTTTTACCGCCGGTGGCATCGTCTACTGCTGCCGGAGCGGCGGGTTTAGGAGCTGTTGCCATCTCGTTTCCTTGTGAACTGCACTGAACTTTCAGTAATCATTATTGAAAAAAATTGCACTGCCGGATGCGTCGAAAAGAGCACGTAACACCATGCAAATCGTGGCATATCCGGGTGCTGGTTTTTGCATCGCCATGGTACGCGAGAAATGGTTACGTTACGACCTTCCAAGGGATGCATTTATGTACAGCGACCCGCTTCACGCAAAGGTGTCGACCATACCATTACCCGTAGACGTGATGCGACGTGACGTCACGGCAGTAGAACCGGACGCGCCGGACTCAGCGCTGCGGCGCGCACCGCCATCACGTTGACCGGAATTATTTTGTGGATTGGGACTGCCGGAACTGACATTGGCCTGTCCCAGCGAGATACCGGCATCGCCAAGCATTTCACGCAATTTGGGTAGCGCTGCTTCGAGTGCCTGACGCACTTCAGGCTGGGTCGCGAAGAAGCTGGCATCAGCTTGACCGTTGGAAACATTAAGCACTACTTGCAACGGACCGAGGTCGGGGGGATTGAGTGTCAGCGTAGCGGACTGTTCGGCACCTGCCACCATCCACACCATACGCTGACCCAAGGCCTGATTCCAGGCGCTGTTATCTATTTGCGGAGTCAGGCTATTGCCGGGATGTACACCAGCCGGGGCCGCCATTGTCAATGCAGTTTGCTGTGTCATTTGCAGGCCGTTGCCTGCGACCGGTTGCTCGATAAGTCTTGTCAGTGCGGTGTCCTTGTCGATATTGGCCGTCGTACCCGCTTGCAGAGTATTGGCGGGCGTGACTGATTCCAGCACTTTGGCATTCGCAGCTGTTTGCAGCGTATTGGCGGGCGTGACTGATTCCAGCACTTTGGTATTCGTAGCTGTTTGCAGCACATTGGAGAATTTGCCTGTCTCTTTGGCAACAAGTTCCTTGACCACGGCATCGGCAGGACCGTCGTCGGGTATGGCGCGCGGGTCGATCCGCGAATTTTTTGTCAGCACATCCGGATCTAAATCAGCTTTCGTCGACGTTGACGGCGTAACTGCAGCAGGTACACCGGCATTGGCAACCAGCGCCATGATGGCCGCTGACGCACTGAGTGCGGCATCGGTGCTGTTATCGGGCAGGGTGGTAGCGATGCTGGCCGGTTTATCTTTGGTGTCGGTATTCGTCGATTTGCTGACAGCGGGCGCGGTAGCCGGTGTGGTTGCTGTACTGGTCTTCGCAACGGGTTCGTCGAGGGTGGCTTTGTTTGATCCGTCCGGTGATTTTGCCGATGCGGGCTTTGGCGGGTCAGCAGGTTTGGTCGAAGATTTTTGGGCCAGGCGGTCAGTCATCTGACGCGACAGCATTTGATTGAACTGCTGGTCAGGCACGCGGTTCTCCGGCGCCCGTGGTTTGGTGGCAGATGCGCTGACGACAGGTGCCAGAGTATTCATGATCGACTTGTTTTGCATGATGGCTGCCTGAAGAGGTTTTATCGTTTGTAGAGAATTGCGCGCGCCGCATGCTCATCCATGGCTTTCTGGTCGCGTTTGGCTTCTTTTTGTTGTGCTACCTTGAGTGCACGGCTGGCAAGCGTGCCATAGGACATGCGCTTGCGTTCGCTCGATTGCCATGCTGTGCGCGCTTCTTCAATACGACGTTTGGCATCGAGCAGGACCAATTGCTGACTGGCGATCGCGCCATCAAGCTTGTCGATAAAGAGCTGGAAATTGCGATAACCGGACGGGCTCAGTCCGACCGACAGACTGTGCTGGAACCGGTTGGCATAATCGTCCCGGTATTGTGTCAGCAGAGTCATTTTTTGATCGACTTCTTCGCATGCACGGATAGCAAGGCCAAGGCGTTTGGCGGCCTCGTCCGTATCCTTGACGGCGAGTTCGATCAGGGTGTCGATTGCGGAGGAGGTAGCCATGGTGAATTATCGGTGTTGCATTGATCGTCTTATCCGCCGAACAGGCTGGAAAGTTGGGTCATGCTTTCGCTTATGGTGGCGCGCTCGCGGATGTCCTGTTGCAAGAAATCTTCGATACGGGTGTTAAGCAGTATCGCTTCGTCGAGCACCGGATCGGAACCGGCACTGTAAGCGCCGACGCTAATCAAGTCGCGGTTGCGCTGGTAACGCGAATACAGTTGCTTGAGACGGCGCGTCAGTTTCTGGTGTTCCGGGGTGGTGATGCTGTGCATCGCGCGGCTGATTGATTGTTCGATATCGATAGCCGGATAGTGGCCGGCTTCGGCCAGTTGCCTGTTTAGCACGATATGCCCGTCAAGGATTGCGCGCGCCGCATCAGCGATCGGATCCTGCTGGTCATCGCCTTCGGTCAGCACGGTATAGAAAGCGGTGATTGACCCGCCGCCTTCGCGACCATTACCGGCGCGCTCGACCAACGCCGGTAATTTGGCAAATACCGACGGCGGATAACCTTTGGTGGCAGGTGGTTCTCCAATGGCCAGGGCGATTTCGCGCTGCGCCATCGCATAGCGGGTCAACGAATCCATGATCATCAGCACATGCTTGCCCTGATCGCGAAAGTGTTCGGCGATCGCCGTTGTGTAAGCGGCACCTTGCAAACGCATTAACGGTGGCGTGTCGGCCGGTGCAGCAACCACAACCGAGCGCGCCAGACCTTCCGGCCCGAGGATCTGTTCAATGAATTCCTTGACCTCGCGGCCGCGTTCGCCGATCAGTCCGACGACAATCACGTCAGCGGTGGTGTAGCGCGCCATCATGCCAAGCAACACGCTTTTACCGACACCGGAACCAGCGAACAGGCCCATACGCTGACCCCGTCCGACGGACAGCATGCTGTTGATGGCACGCACGCCGACATCGAGTACGTCGACGATGGGCGCGCGGGTGAGCGGATTGGCTGCACGTACATTGAGCGGCGCTGCCGAGCTTGCATTGAGAGGACCGAGCGTATCGAGTGGCCGGCCGGCACCATCGAGTACTCGGCCCAGTAATTCATCGCCGACCGGCAAGTGACGGCCGCGATCGCTGGGGCGTCGGCGCGGATGGTTGACCGAACCGGCCCGCGGCAGAGATTGCACCGCTTCGACCGGGAATACCCTGGTGCCGGGCACCACGCCTTCGACATCACTTTGCGGCATCAGGAACAGGCGGTCATTATCGAAGCCGACTACTTCGGCTTCAATGCGTGCCCCATTGGGCAACGGTACGGTGCAGGCGCTGCCAACGGCCAGACGTAATCCGATTGCTTCCATGACCAGTCCGGCGACGCGGGTAACGCGTCCCGACACCTGCATTGGCTGGGCAATCTGCAGCAATTCACGGCAATCGCGCAAATAGGCCTGCCAGCGCTGGCTACGTGGATGTTGCATGGCTATTGCTTGAGCCAGCCGGGAGTTTCCCCGAGGGCTTCAGTGAGGCGTTGCCAGCGAATTTCGATACTGGCATCGATCTGGTTGCTGGCGGTATCGATGCGGCAGCCGCCGCGCAGCATCTGGCTGTCATCGGCGATGCGCCATCCGGCCTTCTCAAGCTCCTCATGCATTTCTTCGCGGACCAGTACGGCATCAGCAGGATGCAGGTAGAGCAGCGCCGGTTGCTGAACATTCGGCAAATAGCGGATTGCTTCGGCGACGATCGGTAAAACCAGCTCGGGTTTGATTTCCAGCGCGGTTTTCAGCATCGCCTGCGCGAGATCGAGGGCCAGTTGCATGACGTCAGTGGAAATTAGCTCATCGGCGCGCGCCGCCTCGCTACCGAGTGCGACCGCGATCTGGCGCAGGTGATCGATTTCAGCATGGGCTTCTTCGCGTCCGAGGCGCAAGCCTTCGATGCGGCCGTCAGCCAGACCGGTGGCATACCCTTTGATGTGTGCAGCTTCGCGGATAGCGGCTTGTTCTTCAATCGTAACGCGCGCTACCGGTGGCGCTACCGGTACCGGTGCAGGCTGGACGCTGGGCCGGTTGTCGCCGAACGAATCGATTTCCCAGCGTTGATAAGCCGACTGCCGTTCCTTCGGAATAATGCTGTCAGACATAGGCGTCGTCACCTTTTGCGCCTAACTGAATCTGGCCTTCGTCGGATAACCGTCGCACCACTTGCAGGATTTCCTTTTGCTGAGCTTCAACTTCGGAGAGCCTTACCGGCCCCTTTGATTCGAGATCTTCGCGCATCATTTCGGCGGCGCGACTGGACATGTTCTTAAATATCTTTTCGCGCAAGTCAACATTGGCACCTTTGAGTGCGACGATCAGCGAGTCGGACTGGACTTCGCGCAGAATGATCTGGATGCCACGGTCGTCGATGTCCATGATGTTGTCGAAGACAAACATTTCATCCATGATTTTCTGCGCCATATCGCTGTCGTAGTTTTTCAGGTTGGCGATGACCGATTGTTCATTTTCACCGGACAGGAAGTTGAGAATTTCTGCTGCTGCGCGGATGCCGCCCATCGGTTTTTTCTTCAGACTTTCGTTACCGGTCAACAGTTTGGTCAATACCTCGTTCAGTTCACGCAAGGCAGCTGGCTGAACGCCATCGAGCGTCGCGATACGCAACACCACATCGTTGCGCAGGCGTTCTGTAAAGTGGTCCAGTACTTCACAAGCGTGATACCGCTCGAGGTGAACCAGAATAGTGGCGATGATTTGCGGATGCTCGTTGCGAATCAATTCGGCGACCGATTGCGAGTCCATCCACTTGAGACCCTCGATGCCGCTGGCATCGCGCGCGCCAAGAATGCGGTTAAGCAGCGATGATGCCTTGTCATCCCCAAGTGCCTTGGTTAGCACGGTGCGAATATAGTCGTCGGAGTCAAGTCCCAGTGCAGAACTGGATTCTGTCTCCACGCGAAAACTCTTCAGCACCGAATCCAGTTCGTCGTGGCTGATGGCCTTCATCGTCGACATTGCCGCGCCGAGTTTCTGTACTTCGCGCGGACTGAGAAACTTCATTACTTCGGCAGCTTCGTCTTCACCCAGGGCAAGCATCAGCACGGCACCTTTATGGACTCCATCGTCACTCATTTCCGCTCACCCAGTTCTTGACTATGTTGGCGACTACTTTCGGATCATCTTTGGCCAATTGCTTTGCCAGGTCGAGGTTTTCCTGATAACTCAAGCCGGCAGGTTCAGCCGGAGCATGAAT
The DNA here is from genome assembly GCA_047621665.1 of Bradyrhizobium sp. Taxonomy (GTDB): domain Bacteria; phylum Pseudomonadota; class Gammaproteobacteria; order Burkholderiales; family Burkholderiaceae_D; genus Actimicrobium. Next base: position 28,532 of record JBLHMB010000032.1, read on the forward strand.
GGCTCGCTCCGCATCGAGTTCGGCGAGCATTTCAGGCGTTTCCGGTTCTTCGTTCTCATCATCTACTACGGCGATGATTTTCTTGGCTGGCGTATTGAATTTTTTAAGCATGGGACGCAGCACGCCGAAGAACAGGTACAGCAGCACAATGCCGCCCACTAGATATTTACCCAGTTCCTTTGCAAGCTGGATCATTTCCGGCTTTTTCCAGATCGGTACTTCAGGAAATAGTTCTTTCGGTACGCCTGCAAATGCCGTATTGACGACGTTGAGCGTATCACCACGGTCCTTGTTAAACCCCATCGCTTCCTTGGCCAGATCGGTTATTTGCATCCGTTCGGCTTCAGTAAGTGGAGTGGCAACGACCTTACCAGTCTTGTCGATGACTTGTTTGAAATTCACCACCACCGCCACTGATACCCGTTTCACGCCACCCATTGGTTGCTGTACATAACGCACTGTTTTGTCAACTTCATAATTAACCGTCAAGTCTTTTTGTGACGGCGTGGCAACCGTGGCAGTTGCGCCCGGTGCCGCTGCCGCACCCGGCGCAGCGGCTACAGCTGGCGCCGCCGGATTGATCGGAGCCGTAGCGTTAGCCGCCGGTTGATTGGACAGCGCGCCTGGCACGCCCCCCGTCGCCGCACTGCTGCCTTGCGATTCGCTACTTTGCTGGCTGCGCATGGTGGACTGGTTCGGCGGACTGTTCGGCTTGTAGGTTTCAGCGGCCTGTTCGCTGGTCGAAAAATCAATGTCGGCAGTTGCTTCGGCGCGGACATTATTTGGTCCGACGATAGGTGTAATGATCGACTCGATCCGGCGCACGATATTCTGCTGGATTTCCTGAACGTATTTGAGTTGGGTAGGGTCGAGACCGTTGGCTTTGGCGGTTTTGCTGGTATCCGATAAAAGATTGCCATTCTGGTCAATGACACTAATGTTGCCTGGCGGCAGTTCAGGGACGCTGCTGGCGACCAGATGGACAATGGCGCTGACTTGTTGCTCACTGAGCGGGCGGGCAGTCTGCAGATTCAGCACTACCGAAGCGGTTGGCTTTTGCTGATCACGCACGAACACTGACGCCTTTGGCATTGCCAGGTGAACGCGGGCTGACTCAACCACACCAATCGATTGAATCGAGCGGGCCAGTTCGCCTTCCAGCGCGCGTTGGAAATTCACCTGTTCGAGGAATTGAGAGACGCCAAGCTTCTGGTTTTCCATCAGCTCAAAACCGACATTGCCTCCCTTGGGCAAGCCCATTGCAGCGATACGCAGGCGTGTATCGTGAACCTGGTCGGCCGGTACCATAATGGCACCACCGCCCTCGGCAAACTTGTACGGGACATTCATTTGCTGCAACTGTGTGACGATAGCGCCGCCGTCACGGTCCGAGAAATTAGAAAACAAAACCCGATATTCGGGTTGCTGGCTCCACAGCCAGACGCCAGCCATGACCGCCAGCACGATGGCGGCTCCCAACATGAGCAACAAATTGCGCCCGCCCTGGGATTCGCCAAAACTGACGAGTGGATTCGGTATGACGCTGCCGTCGGCGGCTACAGCCATGATGAAACTCTCCGGGTGTCGCGATTGGTTCGCAGGTACTTCATGATTTCCTAAAGGCAATAGTTACTTTAAGTATTATTGTCGTCCAGTTGCCTCGATTCAATCAGGGGAACAGAAGAGGATTTGTACAGGTTCTCCTCCTGCTGCACAGTGTTTCGGATGCTACCGTGTATTGGTGAAAAAATCGTTCGCTTCCCATGTTTTTCTGGCGCTGGCGGTTTTGCGATGACAGGAATGGAACATCCATGAAAACTTCAATGATAGATTCCGGCCGGATTGAAGCGATGATCAGCCAGCTCAAGGCTGCGGCAACGCGTCCTCAGGCAGAGGTATCAAACGTCGCGGCTGGTCCGGTAGCGGTGACCAAACCGGGATTTGCCGATGCACTGAAAGCGTCATTGGACGGGGTCAATGCGTCCCAGAAAACGGCGGTCGACTTAGGTTCGAAATTTGCGCTGGGTGATGACAAGGTTAGTTTATCCGACGTGATGATTTCATCGCAAAAAGCGAATATCGGTTTTCAGGCTACGATTCAAGTCCGCAATAAGTTGGTTTCAGCCTACCAGGACATCATGAACATGCAAATTTAAATTTTTCTTAAATGCATAGACGTTAAAAACAATTGCGCGGTCTTGCCGCGCATTTTTTATTGGTGCTCCCGGTATGTTCGCACTCTTGCAGGATTAAGTCCCGCCGCGAATTAATTACCGTGATCGAAGCGAAGCGTAATTGTGGCAGATTAACTGATCTTGAGCCGGGGGGCACGAACCGCATAGCAGGCGCTGGCGATCCAAACGAGCTGGCCAATATCTGCGAAGCTATTTTAGTAAAAGCGAGATAGTGTAAATGTGGCAATTATGTGGTGAAGGAGTTCGGCCCTCATTCGGGCACACCTTGTCTTTTGCCTGAAAAGGTGACGGTGAGAGCCTGAGTGGAGGCTCAGCAGAGGATATAGTTGTTGGCTGAAGCGTCGTGAAGGCTCGACCCCGCCGACATAGAGCCGAACGGGAAAAAGTGAATCCGTTATGCCGATGTAATAAGAACAGCGTCAGATGCCCGCTCACGCAGGTCGGTAAGCCGAGGAGCTTGGGGGATCCCGGTCTGAGGCTTTCAGCGACGAAGCGTTTTGTCCGCACATGCGAACAGAGACACGGGGTCAGCGCCATTGACCACAGCGAGTCTGTGACCAATTTTTTAAGGGTGTAAGTACCACAGGTAACTTCTGGCCTGGTTGGACTGGATGGATTGGATATCAACCGGACTTCCCGTTATCTGGTGACTGCGTGGTAGGCCTCCGGGGACAACGGCTGGTGGGGACGTAGCGGTTTGCTCCGGTGCGTCGGGTATCGATCCCGAAACCGGATGCTGGCGGGCGCTAGCTTAGCATTCCAGCAAGCACTACTACAGGTGCTGCACCCCGTATTTAAGTTGACTATTAACGAGCATAGCTACGGCTTTTATTCGGTTGGACGTACGCGTAACCCGGTATTGAGCACGCAACCGCCCCGCATGTGTGGTCTGAGGACGATGCTCGGCGTTGAACTGTTGAAGTTTTCAACCTGATCATTCATGACATTCCGATCGATCGCCTACATAGCGCATTAACGTCACCTGAGTGATCCGGATAGTTCGTTCCTATCTTCACAGTTTCATCTTGGACGATGACGTCGTGCATGTGCGCAACGGAGGGTTGCAATAGTGTAAGCCTCTGAGATTACTGCTTGTCAGCGTGATGCTCGATGAAGTGGACCAGGAACTGGAACGGCGCAGCCATTGCTTTGCGCGCCGCGGCGACAACGCGATCGCGAATGTAGATGTGTGCAGTGGACGGGCAGGTGATGACGCTGCACTATCAATTTAGTTTCCCTGTGCTGATTTAGTGGCCTTTATATCGTTTATTTCTAACAAGCCAATTTTTTCCATCCCACATATTTCTCCCGCATAGCTTATTCACATATTCAGCGAGATGATAATTGTGTCTTTTTCACGACAATTCATCGATACGTCAGCCATAAAACTTATATAAATAATTGACGTTGTTAAATTGATTAGACAACAATGCGTTCAGGTCCGAGGTGGCAACTTTTTTTAAAGAATAGTTAGTTTTGGTTGCAGAAACTAGACGTCGGACTTTTTATTAAGTTTCAGGGGCCGAGCGGCTGAGCCAACTTGATGTTGACAGTGTGGCCAGTGGCGACGGTTTGAATCTGTTTTGCTGTTTCGCTTCATTCTTTAAAGGAATTTCAATGAAACAATCAACAATCTTATTGTTACTGTTGGGGACTGCAGCAGGTTCTGCGGTTGCGCAAACCAATGTCACTATTTATGGTGTTGCCGACGTTGGCGTAGTTGCCGAACGGGGTGGTTCTGCAGGTTCAGTTACAAAATTAACTAGCGGGATGGCATCTGGATCACGACTCGGTTTTCGCGGTACTGAGGATCTCGGCGGTGGTCTCGCTGCTAATTTTTTGCTGGAAACAGGGATCGCGTTGGATACAGGTGGATTTAATCAGGCCAATACCGCATTCGGACGTCAAGCTTTCGTTGGTTTGTCCGGTGGTTTCGGTGGCGTGACGTTTGGCCGGCAGTACACTCCGCAATACGTTACGTTGCTATTAGCTGATCCGTTCAGTACCGGGCTTGCTGGCGATGCTGCCAATTTGATGCCGAATACCGGTGATGCTTCGAGCCGGATGAACAATGCTGTTAAGTATGTGTCGCCAAATTTGGAAGGATTTACTGGCGAACTGGCTTATGGATTCGGTGAAGTGGCAGGAGATAATTCTGCTGCAAAGCAGTATGGTGCTGCAATCGGTTATGCCAACGGTCCATTGGCTGTGCGTCTTGGCTACCATAATCGTAACAACAATACGGCTGTGATCAAGAATTCGACCAGTGCAAAAGATACGTTACTCGCTTTAACTTATGACCTGAAAGTCGCCAAATTACATTTTGGTTACGGAGTTGATAAAGGCACCAACAGCTCGCCACTGCGCAATACGGCCAATCCGTATGGGAAATTGGTAGCGCCATCAGCATCAACTGATAGCCGTGATCTGTTGCTTGGAGTAACCGTGCCATTTGGTGTCCATACTGTGTTGGCCTCGTATATCCGTAAGGACGACAAAAACAGTGCTAATCAGGACGCCAGCCAGTGGGCATTGGGTTACCGTTATGCGTTTTCCAAACGGACCGACTTGTATGCGTCTTTTGCACGCATTAACAATGATAACGGTGCCGGATATACTGTCGGTAGTGCAATCGAAGCCGGTTCTGGTGATAAGGCATTTAGTGTTGGTGTCCGCCATACGTTCTAATTTTTTAAGTCGGTAAAAATATATTTTTTGCAACCATTCAGTTGTTCGCTAAATGGTTGCTTTTTTATGTGGCAGGCCCTAATTATTATATGCATTCAAATATTGGTATATTTATTATTGGGTGAGTTCTTTAGTTTCTTATTTATAGCTGTAATATTGAAAATAAATATTAAGCTTAAATTATATTATTAATAATTAAATAATTAATTAGCTGAAATTATTAAAAAAGTTTTATATGACTTAATGCTTTTATAGTTATTACAATAATAAATTAAAAAATTGCGTAGGATAATATATTCCATAATGTAAAATATTGCAGGCCAGTTAAATTAATATATCTATTATATTAGTTGTTGGCGATATGCTTTAAAGTACTTTAGCATGTTGCCATGCTGGAGGCTAATAACTTATATTATTTAATTAAGAAAGAATGTTATTTTAAGCCAGAAGATGTAATTTTATAGCTCTGACTTATTTTTATCTGGTGAAATATTTACTTGCTTAGCATTAATGCCCTTAATATGTTCCTTGTTATTTCTTCCTGCTGCCGTAATATCATTGGTGAAGCAGCCGACGATTGCATGCTGCGGAAACTCTTTTTCTAAAGCGTTAAACAGTCCTTTGACATGAGCATTGCCGACAATAATCGTTGTAGCCTCCCCATCTTTTTGCACATCAATTATCTTCTTTGCTTCAAGTGCCATTCCCGCATCCCTTTTTTGCAAAGTCGCCCACTTCAATTCATTGTCTTCCTTATAATTTAAATCTGCCAAAATATAACTGTCAGCGAGTTTTTTTCGGGTATTTTCATCCTTTAATGCATAAATTCGTTTGAAATTTTTATTAACAAAATCCATCGTCTCTTGTAATATAAGAGTAGATGGAACGTTTGGCTCTTTTCTTTTGTTATCTAACCTTTTATATTCTTTTGGATCTAATTGCCGCACAAGTTCTCTAAATGATAAATATAACTTATTGCCGGACACATGCAGCATGCTAGTGTCGACAATATCGATATGCTTGCAGACATTTCCGGCATATAGCTTGTGTTTTTCAAGGCATTGATCCATGTCTGGATTTTCGAGTAGCAATGCACCTCTTCCATTACGAATACTTGGTAAGCGCGGGAATGCATGACTTTCTCCATAAATCATAATAATTTTACTTTTGAATATTTTTTTGTTGTGAGCATTTTTATTGGAATATACAACATATTCGTGATGGACTGCTTTAGCGAAATCATCAATGGATTCTGCATCATCTCCTTTATTATAAGAAAGTGGCTCCAGGGGACTTTTCGATTTTCGAAAATTAATTGCGCCGACACATGGTGGCCCGATGGTCAGACTACGATCAAGTTTAGCAATTAATACTTCCCCGGCTTTCAACATTCCAGCTAGTTGTGAAGGATATCGACGACTATAATTAGTTAATTCGGGAATATATTTTGTCTCTTTTTTAATTGAATTCAATATTAAAGGCAGGTTAGGTCGATGTTCTACTGTATTTCCTGTCAGGCGGGGCAGTGATAAAAGTACTCCAGCAGTGATAATTCGCATGCGTTTCTCCTTAAAATCAAAAGCATATTATTTAATAAATGTTTGCATTGGTTGCGTTTGGAATATTTATATTTCATGATAAATATTATTAATTTATAAAAATATTTTTTAAAAACTGCTCATGAGTAACGTGTCAAAGCTGACAGTTCCATAAACGTCATCGAAGTAATCGGTTGCAGATGAAGCGAAAATAGGAAGTTGAACCATCGGGATCAACTCGGTAAAAGTGTTCACGAACACTAGCTTGCCGCACATCCCGATAAGGCAATAGGGCTTCCCCGTAGTCTCAGTTAATGCGCTGACATTCATGACCAAGCAGTCAAAAATAACGGACCGCTGCAGCCCTGTAGATAACCGACGAATGGCAGCGATGCTGATGTAATTTTTATTCAGTCAGCCGAAATAACCATGCAGGAACCAGCCACTGTCGGCATTTCCTACGCGTTGACGAAAAATCCATAGTAGGGTGTGGTTGTGGTTTTCAGCGATGAAGTAATCCCGTAGTGCCAGCGCATCGTCCCACCAGCCCGACTCAATTCGTTCCGGGCCGGCAAGTAAGGTGAGTGGACTTTGATAAAACGGCTTGTGCTGGCGCGTACTTAGCGCAAGAGGACGCGCTAACAGCCAAGTCGGGCGAACCATCATTGGTTGTGCAGAAGTATTGGTGCTGCTGTTTCGTGGAGGTTGCGATGACGGCTGTATCGGCAGCAGCGCATAGCTTTTTTCTGGTCGGTGATCCGGCACCAGCGAGATTTGGCTGACGGCTTCGTTGCCGAGCCGGCTTTGCAGGCGCTCGATGAGCAAGCCTATGCTTTCGGCTTGGGAAGCGGCACTCGGAAATAGTTCGGTGTTAGGTGTCGCCAATGCCACGATCTGATCGGCTGCAAGTGATAGTTCGATCACCGGTGCCATTAGCACAACTTGTCCGAAACGCTCCCGGAGCAGCAGTGTCAGATGTGCCGGGTCACGACTTGCGCAGGCCAGCTGGATGTGTACTGGCGTACTGCGGCGATCGCGTTGGCGGGTAGTCTCATGATGCAGCAACAAGGTGATGCTATTAATAGCCGATTGATGTGCATTAAGCCAGCCAGTGAGTTGCAGCAGCAGTCGACGCGCGGCAAACAGCAATGCATCGGTGTTGCTAACTTGTGCGGGCAATTCCAGACGAACGTCAAAACTGGCCGGTGGCGTGAACCAGGCATGGACTTCCGCTTCATCGCCATAGGCCCGATCAATTTCACGCAACAGGGCATTACCAAAGCGCCGTGCAATTCCGGCGCGCGGCATACGATGCAATTGGCCAAGCGTATGGCAGCCGATCCCAAGCAGCGTATCGAGATGTGGGTGCGCCGAGACCAGCGCTGCCAGCGGCACTGCTGTGAGCATTTCGTTGAGCGTTTTGTCTTTCCATTCGCCGCTACTACGTGCCAGTAACCATGCTGCGCTGGCAGTTGGTGCGCATGCCATCTGCCCGTACAGGCCCAGGTCATTGATACCGCCGGCGAGTTGTGACGATAAATTATCAAATCCACCAAACAGTCGCAGACTGGCTGTAATGTCAATTAGCAAGCCGGCTTCCTGCAGAACAACTTGCGGTGTGAAATGTAATGCCCACAGTGCGGCTTCGTGTAACGCTTCGATTTCCTGAGCCGGTGCACGCGGGAATGTCAGCAAAGCGGCGTTCATGCTCCAAGCATTGGCTTCCGACATGCCTGGAGTGATGCCGCATTGCATTGCGGATTGGTTACCTGCGGTGACCCGTTTGCGCTCGACCACCACGACCGGTCTGGTCGAAACCTCAGGCCGGCAGCGCAGTACGGTATCGAGTGGCAGTTGCGGGAAGTGCAGGGCAATCCACAGCATAGAGTGGGGGAACCGGTAAGTTGAATGGAAGGATATCGGCCGACACCAGGTTGGCAAAGGGCTGATCCAGTACAGACGGTACCGCCAGCGGCAGGATCACTGGCTGGCTGTGCACCGGTCCGCGCCGTTTGATCACCTCCACGGACAACTGGCCCGATGCGGCTGCCCGGCACACCAAACGCAGCGGTGCTGGTGACGACTCATGCTGCGCTGCGGCCGGTCGAAATACAAAAGTCAGGCCTTCGCCTGCACCTGCGGCCAGTTGCAGCCGGCGCAAATGGTCAGCGCGGCACTGTGGCAACCAGCACAACAGCGCGCCGAAACTGGCGCTCTTAAGTGCCTGTTCAATGGCCCAGATACGGTCGGCTGGCTTTTCGGCTTCAACCAGCAGGATGTGGGTCAGATCGATACCAAGCTCCGCCAGCGCGGCAGCAAACGGAATATGCGGCGGAGCCATCAAAATCACGGTTTTTTTAGCCTGAGTAAGTGACGCAATCAGGGGCGCCAGCAAACGTAATTCACCGATGCCCGGTTGTGCCAGCAGTAACTCGATTAATACCGACGCCGGCCAGCCACCATTGGGCAACTCGCGATCCAGTGCCTGGAATCCGGACGGCGTCACCACAGCGCGTTGCGATCCCATCTGGTTGCCGCGCCAGACGGTGTCCGGCATATTTGCCAGTAAGGCATTGGCGACGGCAGGGGGTGCAAAGCGGGTAGTGGATGCGAGCATGAGATTCTCCGTTATGATGGCTTATTCATTTTAGTGCGTCGTTTAAAGCACTGTATGCATACACAGTATATGTGATCCTGGGTACCTGCCGTCAAGTCGTTTTTCGATAAATAAATCTTGAGCAACAATGTGTGTGCCGCTACTCTGGCGAGGATTTTCCACCTGGTTCACCCGCTTATAGCTTCAGTGAAAGACTTTATCCATGGCCTATAACCCGGCCCATCCCCGCCTTGCCTTCGTCGACCTCGAAACCACCGGTGCTACGGCTGTCACTGATCGCATCACCGAAGTCGGCATCGTTGAAGTCGATGAGGAGGGCGTGCGGCATTGGAGCAGCCTGGTCAATCCGCATCGGCATATTCCCGAATTTATCGAAGGCCTGACAGGGATTTCGAACGCGATGGTGGCCAATGCACCGGACTTCGATCAACTGGCGGTCGAGATCCACAAGCGTTTGGAAGGACGAATTTTCCTTGCCCACAACGCGCGCTTCGACCATGGTTTTTTAAAGAATGAATTCAAGCGTGTCGGTATCGACTTCCGTCCGACCGTGTTGTGTACCGTCAAGCTGTCGCGCAAGCTCTATCCCGAATTCGCCAAACATAATCTTGATACGTTAGCCGAACGTCATCAGTTGCAGGTAACTGAACGCCATCGCGCGCTCGGTGACGCCCAGCTGATCTGGCAATTCTGGGAAACCATCCATGCCACCTTGCCGCATGCGGTGATTAACGCCGCCGTCAAGGAACTCACAGCGCGGCCAAATTTACCGTCGAATCTGGATGCCGAGATGGTCGACGACTTGCCTTCTACCCACGGTGTCTATCTGTTTTTTGGAGAAGGAGCGTTGCCTCTTTACGTTGGCAAGGCTAACAACTTGCGTCGTCGCGTGCTGTCGCATTTCAGCGGGGATCATCATTCGGCCAAGGAGCTGGAGCTGTCGCAGCAAATCCGCCGCATCGAATGGATCGAGACTGCCGGCGAACTGGGAGCGCTACTCAAGGAAGCGATGCTGATCAAGCAAATGTCACCGTCGCATAACCGCCAGTTGCGCCGGTCTGACGCCGCTTGCCTCTGGCGCCTTGATGCGCAATCGCGGGTAACGCTGGTGAAGACCGATCAGATGCAAGCAAACGACGAAGCAGAGTTGTTCGGCCCATTTGCCACCCATCGCAAAGCCACCACCGCCCTGACCGCACTTGCTACTGCACACCAGCTTTGCCTGGCTTTACTCGGGCTTGAAAAAGTCGCTGCTGGCAAGCCGTGTTTTGCCAGCCAGGTAGGTCAGTGCATGGGGGCATGCAGCGCACGCGAAAGCCTCGTTTCGCATACCGGGCGCTTGCGAAAGGCACTTGAAACCAGTCGCATGAAACCGTGGCCCTATGCCGGACCGATCGGTGTCCGCGAAGAAGCGGCACTGCATGTCATCGACAACTGGAGCTATCTGGGTACGGCTGCCAGTGAAACAGAAGCGCGTCAATTGACAGAACAAGGCCAGCCGCGCTTTGATCGCGACGTCTACCAGCTTTTGCATAAAAAACTGGCGTCTATGCCGGATCGTATCATCCCACTTTATTGAGGCGCTCTCTGATGAAAAAAATCTCCTGCAGTCTGCTTTGCTTGCTAGTTTCTGCTGTTGCGCAAGCAGTGGATATTCCGGCATTTTCGCAGATGCAACCGGGTGCACCCGTTACCGGTTGGAATGTTATCAAGCCAGCAGCAAAAGCACCGGACACTGTCTATACGCTGGTGCGTGATGAGGGACAGACCGTGCTCAAGGCCGAGTCGGTCCAGTCGATGTCGATCATGGCGCACACAGTACGGATCGATTTGAAAAAAACGCCGCTATTACGCTGGCGCTGGAAGATCGCGGCACCGGTGAAGGGTGCCGATATGACCAAAAAATCCGGCGATGATTACGCTGGCCGAATCTATGTGTTGTTTGATTATCCGGTTGAGAAACTCTCTTTTACCACCCGCGCCAAACTGAAAATTGGCGAAGCCTTGTACGGTATGAAAATCCCGACTGCCGCCATCAACTATTTATGGGATAACCGCCAGCCAATCGGCACCTGGCAAGACAATACTTATACCGATCGCGCCCGTATGCTGGTAGTTGAAAGTGGCAGCGACAAGGCCGGGCAGTGGGTTACCGAAACACGCGACGTTGCGGCTGATTTCCGTGCAGCTTTTGGCGAAGAAGCACCGGATGTAGTGGTCGTGGCACTGGCGACTGACACTGATAATACTGGTGAACAGGCAACGGCCTGGTATGGGGATATACAGTTTCTACAGAAATGAGACGGGTACTGTTCCCGTCACAGGTGTCCCAAGGAAAATTAAACGGCTCATTTATTTGTTGTGACACTTAACAAGCAATTGCCACCTGAGGGAGTCGGCAGGGATAAGTAGAAGCCATCCCTGCCGTGTTATTTCTAAGGGGTAATTGTTATCGTTACAGTCAACGATTTGCCCGCGATGCCAGATGAATTACTTGCTGAGTACCCTGTAGCAGTGATCGAATACACGCCGACTTTTGGAGTCCAAGGTTTATAGACAGATCCACTGTTGCCAAGGAACGCATAGGGTACAGAAATCTCGGTGTGTGAAACGCCCGCACTGACAAACTTGACGCTCTTCGTGCCTGAGTTGGTCAGTGCTTGAATGCTGATACCCGAAGCTCCCAGATTTCTTAGACTGATGGTTTGATTCACCTGAAGACGGCTTATAGCAATGCCGTTACTGGCGTTAACCAGAACCAGGCTAGTGACGTCATAAGGTGTTACTGGTGCTGGTGTTGGTGTTGGTGCTGGTGCTGGTGTTGGTGTTGGTGTTGGTGCTGGTGCTGGTGCTGGTGTTGCCCCGCCGGGGACATCCTTATCTACAAACGCCTGCAGGGCTACCATATCGACGACTTGGCTCACTCGCCCCAAGCGTTGCGGCTGATACTGGCTTGACCATTGCGCTGCATAGTCCCTCCAGTAATTTGCAGACTTCTGCAAGTGGTCCTTCGCGCTCGCAAGCGACGCCGTGTCGGCTGAGTTTTTCTGATAGCGATAGAGGTCGACTGCGCCACGGATCTTGCTTGAATAGTAGAGCCCCAGCGCGGCCGTGGCCTTCACATCACCGATTGTTTCGCGCAGGTCCTTGTTGGTCCCCGGGTTCAGACCTTGTACGTTTTGGCGGCCGGTGTTCGGTAAGCGCCTCATCAGGGACGTCTGTACAGCAGACCAGTGACCCGCCAAAGTGGTGTCCACCAAATAGTAGTGGGGACCACTTTGAACACAACCATCCAATCCGGCAGCCGCAAAGGCCGTCGTAA
>JBLHMB010000033.1:0-40411 GCA_047621665.1 Bradyrhizobium sp.
GGCAATTTAAAGTTGATTAAAAGACAATGAAAAATTGGTCGATTAATTGTGTATTTAAGTAAAAAATCCTGAATCTGTGGTGTGAGGTTAATAAAATATTTTCACAGAATAAAATATATTTTTCAGGAAGTAATTATTTATAAATTGGTATTTAATTCACCGGATGTAGAAGTAATAATTATTTTTTAATAGAAATTCATTCCTTCAATCGTTTAATTGATTGTTCTGAGTCATTAATAATATGTTTGTGTTGCTGAATAATATGTTAGCGCTTCTATTGCGCGCACTGCATGCAGATAATCAGGATTTGCGATGTGACTTTAAAGGAGTGGCGCATGAGAAACGTTATCGACAGGCCCCGTCGGCTATGGCTCAGGGCCTTGTTCCCGGGCTTACTGTTGGTATTGCTGGCAGCCGCAGCAGGCGCGGTATCAGCCAGGGAATTGGTCGTGGCGCAGATTGCGCCATTTGCAGGAAACCTGGCAGGCGCCGGGCGTGATTTCAACCTTGGCGTAATGATAAGTTTTGATGAAATCAATGCGAAGGGCGGCGTCAACGGAAACAAATTGCGACTGACTTCGCGCGACGATGGCTACCGGATTGAAGAAACGATACGTCTGGTTGACGACGTAATCAGGACGGAGGACCCGATCGCCTTGATCGGCCTGACCGGAACCAGCAACATCGAAGCGCTGCTCAAGAAAGGTACTCTCGAGCAAGCCCGAATCCCTGTGGTCGGCGTCCGGTCCGGCGCGATCTCGCTGCGTCAGAACCGGATGATATTTCATCTTCGTCCCAGTCTACGTGACGAAGCGGAAAAAATGACCGACCAGCTTGCCGGAATGGGTATTGAGCGCATTGCCGTTTTTTATGAAGATGACTCGACCAGTCTGGAGGGATTGGCTGGAGTGGAAAATGCGCTGCGTAAATATCAGCAAAATCTCGTTGCGGTAGCCTCTTACAAAAAAGGCAGTATTGATGTCGACAGTGCCGTCGCATTTATCGGGAAAACGAATCCGGCGGCGGTGATCATGTTGTCCAATACGGTGTCCAGTGCAGCATTCGCAAAGAAATTTCGTGAGCAGGGGCATAGCGGCCAGTTACTGATTGGCTCGCTGACCGATGCAGAACAGTTTGCTGAACTGGCAGGATCGCAGCTAGCGAGGGGCGTTGCCGTGGCGCATATTGTTCCGAGTCCTTATCAAAAATTATTCTCGGTGGCGGCTGATTTCGGCCGCCTGGCACTCAAACTTGGTTTGAACCCGTCCAGAGCGAATTATGCTTCTTTTGAGGGTTATCTGACCGCCCGCATTCTGATCGATGCCCTGCACAACAGTGGAGTCAGTCCGACGCGGGCAACTTTATACAAAGCGCTGGAGGCGATGCAAAACGCGGATATTGGTGGATTCAGCGTGAATTTTTCGCCGACCCGACGTTCTGGATCGAGCTATATCAATTTATCCGTATTCGGCATAAATGGCCGCATTCTTCAATGACGCCGGCTCTGGAGAGAAGCATGGTCAGGTACTGCCTTTTAGCTGTAGCCGCTGCGCTACTCCTTTGCGGCGCGCGGCCGGCGTTGGCACAGGAAGTGTTGAAATTCAATCACACGGATGCGCCTTCCGGAAGCCGGGACCGTGCCGCGCAACTCTTCGCCAGGAAAGTAGCCGAATACACGCTGAACAAGTATCGGGTGCTGGTATTTCATTCCGGTCAACTGGGTAGTGATTCAAAATCGGTGGAACAATTGCAGACGGGAACACCTGACTTCACGGTCACTGCGACCGGGAACTATGCCGGTATCAACAAGTCGTTGAATCTGACTGCACTGCCTTTTCTGGTGGAGAACTATGAGCAAGGCTGGCAGTTATATGATGAGTCAACATGGCTCAAGGCCCAGTTCGATCTGTTGCCGGCAAAAGGTGTGCGCGTCCTCGATACATGGGAAGCCGGGTTTCGTAGCTTCACCACCAAGACGGCATTCAATACGCCAACAGACGCACGTGGCAGGAAAATGCGCGTCTACCAGAACGACATGTTGCGCTGGGTGATGGAGTCGATCGGATTTAAAGTGGTCGTTACACCGTTGTCGGAAGTTTATCTGGCAATTCAGCAAGGCGTGGTCGATGGTCAGGAAAACCCGATCGACACAATCAACTCGCAACGTTTTTACGAAGTCACGCCTTTCGTGACGCTGACACGCCATATCTATAGCCCGCTCCCGTTATCCGTTTCGGAGAAAACCTGGAAACGGTTCACTCCGGATGACCAGCGGGCGATCAAGCGTGCTGCCCACGATGCAGCGTTATTGTCGCGTATCGAAGTGCGGAATAACGAAGAACGGTTGCTGGCCGAGATGCAGCAAAAAGGAGCCAAGGTCACACGTCCTGATATTGCGCCTTTTCGCAAGGCCGTTGCTGTTGTGTATGACAAGGCGCGCGCCATGTATGGCCTGGATGTTGATTTGATTTTTAAGGATGCCGACAAGGTCAGAAGAACCGTGAAATAACGGTAAGTATTCAGCAAGCGGCCATCGCATTTGCCTCAACGGCTCGCTGATTGAACCGGTTGAAGCGCCGGTGCGCAGGTGATCGGTGTACGTTTGCGTACAAATGACAAAGCTGCCGATGACTGGTTGCAAGCTCAACGCAGACCTTTAACGTTAAGGCTTCGGTCTAATCGCTGCGAGGTACGGTCAAGTTGACGTGGCACTACCTATGGATCAATTCATGATTCTCCTGCAGTGAACCATTTAGCCTGCATCGACGACTCAAGCAAGGCAGGTTGACCAACTGCCTCTCTCATTGCGTACAACGTGACTTATCAGGAATCCGATGAAAAAAATAACTATTCTTGCGTTGTCCTTGTTGGTAACGGCTTGCGGACCTGGTAACGAGGATTTTGGTGGTGGCGTGACGCCCGGCGGTACCACTACCCATTTCATTTTCTACAGCATAGAAGGTCCCTTTTCGCGCGTCGCGGTGGTCTACCAAAATGGCCAGGGTGGTATTTCACAAGAAATCGTGAACGTACCCTGGCAAAAGCAACTTGTCGCTATTCCAGGCCAGTTGTTATCCGTATCGGCTCAGAACCAGGATTCGGCAGGGTATTTGACGGTGGGCATCGCTATCGATGGCATTCCCTATAAACAGGCAACGGGATTAGGTGCTTTTGCGACCGCCACCGCCACGGGAGCCTGTTGTTAAGTTCTACCCGGGCGAATCCGATAGACCTGAGCGATGATTTGTGTGCATGCGTACGGAAATTTGGCTACTCCATCGGTGAGTAGCCATCTCAGGCTATTTTCGGTCGGTCCAGAGAGCCAGTAATGCTGAGGAGTTCATCATCAGGTCGATGGTGTCGCATCACACTCTCTGTCATTTAAAAATTCAAATTAGATTGTTCCGCGCAATACTTTACGTAAATCAGTTAGGGGAATCTGTGAATAAATTGACTCTGACCCCATTTGATATTTGATAAATCGACTCTGACCCTAAATTGTGTGGATTGTGATTTGTTGTTTTGCGGCTCTTTACCGGGCAGGTGCCGAATACCTTCGACTTTCCCCTCTTGTTCGCTGGATGGCGGTTCTTACCTTGGCGCAATAATCTGGGCTATATGGGGAGTTGCCGTTAGATCGAGGGTAGCGCTGATCCAGACCGACATCGGATTTGCATAATGAACAGCATCAAATTGCCACTCTGGTTGAGCGGTCCGAACAGCAAGGCGATTGCCGCGCCGATTATTATCGTCATGATGTTGTCGATGATGATTTTGCCGCTGCCGGCGTTCGTACTGGATGTCTTTTTCAGTTTCAACATTGCCCTGTCCATCATTGTCTTGCTGACCGCCTTGTACACGGTGCGGCCGCTGGATTTCATGGCATTTCCGACCGTCCTTCTTGTGAGCACGATGCTGCGGCTTTCGTTAAACGTGGCGTCGACCCGCGTCGTGCTGACCGAAGGTCATACTGGCCCGGATGCGGCCGGCAAGGTGATCGAGGCCTTCGGTCACTTCCTGATCGGTGGCAATTACACCGTCGGTATCGTCGTTTTCATTATCCTGACCATCATCAACTTCACCGTTGTCACAAAAGGTGCCGGACGGATTGCCGAAGTCGGTGCGCGCTTCGCACTGGATGCGATGCCGGGCAAGCAGATGGCAATCGATGCCGATCTCAATGCCGGTCTGATTGCCGAAGCCGAAGCCAAGCGCCGCCGGACGGAAGTGGCGCAAGAAGCCGAGTTTTACGGTGCCATGGACGGTGCCTCTAAATACGTACGCGGCGATGCGGTCGCCGGCATTATCGTTACCGTCATCAACATCATCGGCGGTTTGCTGGTTGGCTTGCTGCAGCACGATATGGGTTTTGCCGATGCGCTCAAAAACTACACGCTGCTCGCCATCGGTGACGGTCTGGTCGCGCAGATTCCATCGCTGATCATTTCGACCGCCGCCGGTGTGGTTGTCTCGCGCGTAGCCAGCGATGTCGACATCGGCAGCCAGTTGGTCAACCAGCTGTTTGCCAAGCCGCAAGTGCTGTACATCACCGGCGGCATCATCGGCGGCATGGGACTGATTCCCGGCATGCCGCATGTGGCGTTCATCTTGCTGGGTTCTTTGCTGGCTGCTGCCGGTCATGCTGCTGCCAAGCGCAATGCGCCTGCTGCCGAAGCGGTGGCCGAGCCGGTGGCAGCAGCTGCGCCGGTCGAAAACGAAGAAGCGACCTGGCAGGATATCGTGCCGGTCGACATGCTAGGCCTGGAAGTCGGTTACCGGTTGATCCCGCTGGTCGACAAGACTCAGAGCGGCGAACTGCTTAAACGCATCAAGGGGATCCGCAAAAAGTTCGCACAGGAAGTGGGATTTCTGTCGCCGCCGGTACATATTCGCGATAACCTCGAATTGAAGCCGTCGTCGTACCGGATCACTCTCAAGGGCGTCGAAGTCGGCACCGGTGATGCCCATGCCGGCCAATTTCTGGCGATCAATCCGGGGATGGTCACGGGCACACTGGCCGGCACGCCGACGACCGATCCTGCTTTTGGTCTGCCCGCCGTGTGGATCGACTCAGCCATGCGCGAACAAGCCCAGACCATGGGGTACACCGTAGTGGATGCCGGCACTGTCGTGGCGACGCACCTTAATCACTTGATTACCTCGCATGCCGCCGAGCTGCTGGGTCGCCAGGAAGTCCAGCAATTACTCGATCACCTTGCCAAGGAAATGCCGAAGCTGGTCGAAGATCTGGTACCGAAAATGGTCTCGATCTCGACGCTGCAAAAAGTGTTGCAGAGCCTGTTGAACGAGGGCGTCCACATCCGTGACATGCGTACCATCATCGAATGTCTGGCCGAGCAGTCGTCACAAGTGCAGGAAGCCAACGAGCTAACCGCGCTGGTGCGCATTGCACTTGGCCGGGCCATCGTCCAGGATATTTTCCCGGGGACGAACGAGTTGTCAGTGATGGCGCTCGATAACCGCCTGGAGCGGTTGCTGATGCAGGCCCTGCAGGCGAGTGGTCCGGATGGTGCCGGCATCGAGCCTGGTCTGGCCGATACGCTGCAGTTCCAGACCCAGCAAGCAGCCCAGCATCAGGAGCAACTCGGCCTGACACCGGTGCTGCTGGTGCCGGCGCCGTTGCGGGCGCTGCTGTCGCGCTTCCTGCGTCGCGCGCTGCCCCAACTGAAGGTGTTGTCACACGCCGAATTACCCGATACGAAGACCATTAAAGTAACCAGCCTGGTTGGAGCTCAAGCATGAACGTGAAAAAATTCTCCGCAAGCAGCTCGCGCGATGCGCTGCGTCAAGTCCGTGAAGTGCTCGGGCCGGATGCCGTGATCCTGTCGAATCGCAACATTAACGGGCTGGTCGAAATTCTGGCACTGGCCAGTGAAGACATGTCGTCGCTGGCTTCGCCGGTGGTTGAAAAGGAAACGCTAGCCGCGCAAGTAGCGCTGCCGGCGCAGGAAGCGACGATGCTGTCGGCCTTCGCAAAGCGGCGTGTAGAGACCGATCAGGCGGCCGGTCTGGCCGGTGCGCTGGAGCAGTCGGAGCAGGTGCGCAATGCGCGCCCACCCGAGCCGGCAGCGCAAATTAGCGTACTGCGCGAAATGGCAGAAATGATGAACGAGCTGCGCTCGATGCGCACGATGATGGAGTCGCAGTTTTCCGAACTGTCATGGTCCTCGCAGCAAAAGCGCGAGCCGGTGAAAGCCACCATCCTGCGCGAATTGCTGGCTGCCGGATTCAGCGCCAGCCTGTCGCGCTATCTGACCGAAAACCTGCCGGCCGGGGCGACCGCCGCAACCGGGATGACCTGGATCAAGACCGTGATGGCGCGCAATATCAGCGCCGTCTCTGACGAAAGTGCGATGCTCGAACAGGGTGGCGTGTTTGCACTGGTTGGCCCGACCGGTGTCGGCAAGACCACCACCACCGCCAAGCTGGCCGCCCGTTGCGTGATGCGTCACGGTCCCGGTAAGCTGGCCCTGATCACGACCGATGGCTATCGTATCGGCGGCTACGAGCAACTGCGCATCTACGGCAAAATCCTCGGTGTGATGGTGCATTCGGTCAAGGATGAATCCGACCTGCGCATCGCCCTCGACGAACTCAAGAACAAGCACACGGTACTCATCGACACCGTCGGCGTGAGTCAGCGCGACCACATGGTGACCGAACAGGTCGCGATGCTGCAGGGTGCCGGTTCGCGCGTCAAACGGTTGCTGTGCCTCAATGCCACATCGACCGGTGAGACCTTGAATGAGGTTGTGCGCGCCTATCAGGGCAGCGGCCTGGCCGGTTGCGTGATGACCAAGCTCGACGAAGCCGCCACCATCGGCAATGTGCTCGACGTGGTGATCCGTCAAAAGCTCAACCTGTTGTATGTGGCAAACGGCCAGCGCGTGCCGGAAGACCTGCATGTCGCCAACAAGCAGTATCTGGTCGATCGCGCTTTCAAGCTCAAGCATGAAAGCAAGCCGTTCCAGTTGACCGATGCCGAATTGCCGCTGGTGATGGCCGGTGCCACCCGTTCCTTCAATGACAAGTCTTTGCGCGAGGTTCACCTTGGCTAGTTTTTCTACCGATCAGGCAGAAGGACTGCGGCGCATGCTGGCTGGTCCCAAGCCACGCGTGATCAGTTTTGTTTCTGCACTGGGCGCCGAAGAAAAATCGGGCACACTGGTCAATCTGGCGGCTTCGCTGACGCGGACCGGCAGCGATGTGCTGTTGCTCGATGCCTGTTCGGCCTCGAACGGACTGGCGAACCGGTTGGGTGCTGCGCGCGCAGCCACACTGATGCAGGTGGCGCGCCAGGAACGCGGTCTCAATGAAGTCGTGCAGACGCTGGCGCAGGGTTTTGGCGTCGCCACGCTGGCCCGTGAAAACCTGCGCAGTGCGATGCAGGATGTCGATCAGGCCCGGCGACTGTCGAATGCGTTCGGTGTGCTGGCCACCCAGCACGACATCGTGCTGGTCGATGCCGAGCTCGATGGCGAAGACAGCTTTGTCCTGCCGGCCATGCAGCGTGGCGAGATTGTCGTGCAGGTGTCAAGTAGCGGTAGCTCTATCACTGCAGCCTATGCGATCATCAAGCGCCTGAGTGCGCAACTGGGCCGCCGGCCGTTCGGTATTCTGGTTACCGGTGCCAGCGAGCGCGAAGCGCAGCAGGTCTATGCCAACATGGCGCAGGCGGCCAGCCGCTATCTGGCATTGGAACTGATTTCGGTGGGCTCCGTGCCGGTCGACGCGGATCTCAAGCGGGCGGCGCAACTGGGCCGCTCGGTCATCGATGCCTTTCCGATGGCCTTGGCTTCGGTGGCTTTTCGCCGGCTGGCCGGACATTTTGCCAATGGGGATGCAGGTAGCCTGCGCAACACTGAATTCGCCTGATCAGGGTCAACACAGGAGTCCTGGAGTTTCATGTACACACCTAGCGGAAAAACAGACAAGAACAATCTGCTGGTGCAGCACGCGCCGCTGGTCAAGCGACTTGCGCATCAGATGAAAGCCAAATTGCCGCCCAGTGTGGAAGTCGACGACTTGATCCAGGCCGGCATGATCGGTTTGTTTGATGCGATCAATCGTTATGAAGATACCCATGGCGCTCAGTTCGAAACCTATGCGGTGCAGCGCATCCGTGGTTCGATGCTCGACGAATTGCGCAGCAGCGACTGGCTGCCGCGCAGCATGCGCCAGAATATGCGCAAGATTGAAGTAGCGATGCAGGCCTTGCAGCAAAAGCTCGGCCGCGCGCCGCTCGAAGCCGAAGTCGCCCGACACATGAAGCTGTCGTTGGCCGACTATCAGGACCTGCTCGGTGAGGGCGGCGGCCACCAGCTGGTGTATTACGAAGATTTCCATGACAGCTCGGAAGGCAACGAACATTTCCTTGACCGGTATTGCACCGACTTGTCCGACAATCCGTTGCAGGCCTTGCTCAATGCGGGCTTTCGTGAGGCCGTCATCCGCGCCATCGAAGCCTTACCCGAGCGTGAAAAAATCCTGATGGGGCTGTACTACGAGCAGGAAATGAACCTCAAGGAAATCGGTGCCGTGCTCGGCGTGTCCGAGTCCCGCATCTCGCAACTGCATAGCCAGGCAATCGCCCGGATGCGCGCTTTCCTGAGGGAGAAGACATGGACTGGGGTAGCGTAGCCGGATTGGTGCTGGCACTGCTCGGCATTGTTGTCGGGCAAATGCTGGAGGGTGGCCGGCTCGGTTCGCTGGTGCAGCCAACCGCTTTCGTCATTGTGATTGTCGGCACGCTCGGTGCGGTGCTGTTGCAAAGCGGCTGGCCGACGTTCCGGCGTGGCGTGCAGATGGCCGGGTCGGTGTTTCGCACCCAGCCTGACCGGCACCGGTTGCACGCGGCCGATGTCGCCATGTGGAGCCAGACTGCCCGCCGCGAGGGTCTGCTCAGCCTGGAGCGCTTTATGAGTAGAAACAACGATCCGTTCATCATCAAGGGTTTACGTTTGCTCACCGACGGTATTGATCCGTACAAGCTGCGCGAAATCCTCGGCATCGAAATTAGTAGTTACGAAACACGCGAGCGCAAGGCGGCCCGCATCTGGGATGC
The DNA here is from genome assembly GCA_047621665.1 of Bradyrhizobium sp. GTDB lineage: Bacteria > Pseudomonadota > Gammaproteobacteria > Burkholderiales > Burkholderiaceae_D > Actimicrobium. The sequence goes on from JBLHMB010000033.1 coordinate 9,086, forward strand.
CGCCGGTGGCTATGCCCCGACCATTGGTATCCTCGGTGCGGTTCTGGGCCTGATTCACGTGATGGAAAACCTGTCGGATCCGAGCCGGCTCGGTGCCGGCATCGCAGTGGCCTTTGTCGCCACGATTTATGGCGTCGGCCTGGCTAATCTGGTCTTTCTGCCGATTGGCGGCAAGCTCAAGACGGCGGTGAACGACGAGGTCACCCGGCTCGAAATGCTGGCCGATGCATTTTGCTGTATCGCGGCCGGCGACAATCCGATTTCGATCGAGGAACGCATGAAAGCTTACGAGCGCTAAGCCGGCATGAACAAATACCGCGAGCCACCCAGCCCGACCGCGCGCAGCCGCAAGCACTTTGAGGAAGATGCGCCCAGCCATGATCGCTGGCTCATTTCGTATGCCGATTTCATCACGCTGCTGTTCGCTTTTTTCGTCGTGATGTACGCGATCTCATCGGTCAATAATGGCAAGTACCGGGTGCTGTCGACGTCGCTCGGAGCGGCTTTTGGCAGTTCGCCGATTATCCTCGCGCCACCGGTCAGTATTGAGCCGCCGTCTGCGCTACCCCGTCGTCCGCCGCCGGCCGAGCGGCAGCGCATCGAATTGCTGCGGCGTGAAAAGGACAGCATGACCAGCATCGCGCGCGACATCCTTGATGTGCTGTCGCCGCTGGTTAGTTCGGGTAAGGTGCGGGTTACGCAGACCAGTCGCGGTGTCAGTATCGAGATCAATGCCAGCGTGCTGTTTGCCCCCGGCGAGGCGCGTCTGACGAGCGAGTCCGGTGCCGCACTGAGCGCGATTGCGCAAGTGCTCAGCAAGGATACTCATGCGATCCAGATCGAAGGGCACACTGACAATCTGCCGATCGACAATGCGAGCTTTCCATCAAACTGGGAATTGTCGAGCGTGCGTGCCAGCAGCGTGGTCAGGCTGTTTGCTGATAACGGCGTCACGGCAAATCGTCTGACAGCAGTCGGGCATGGTCCGAACAAACCGGTCGGCAGCAACGACACGCCGGAAGGGCGGGTGCGTAATCGCCGCGTCGAAGTGCTGATTCTGGCGACCTTGCCGGAGACCGTGACCGAAGTACCCATGCCGGACGCTAGCGCGCCCTGAACGTTGCTGCAGACTGTTTTGTTGATTGCCAGCACTGCGCTATGTTCGGTAACGTACGGTTCTCCGGTGTATTCGCCGGCATAATAGTTTTTAAGAAACGAGCCGGATGAGTCTGCATCAGCAGCGCTCACTGACGGCCCGTTGCTCACCAGACCAAGAGGACACCACCATGACAAGCACAAAAAAATTGATCGCACTCGCCTGCGCTTCGGCCATCCTGATTTCGCTGGGTGGCTGTGCCGGCATGTCCAACCGTGACAAGAATACGGCTGCCGGTGCCGGCATCGGCGGCGTTGCCGGTGCAGTCCTGACCGGTGGCAGTGCAATCGGTACCGTCGGCGGTGCAGCCGTCGGTGGCGTGATTGGCAATCAGGTCGGCAAGTAAGCTTCTATCCGGCGCGCGTCGTGGCTCAGGCCACGTCGCTGCCGCTATGTGCAAAGCGCTCCAGCTCGTCCAACGTGACGACCTGGAGCGCTTTGCTATGGGTGCTCTCAAGCACCACCAGCGGGGCCGCACCTGCCTCGAATGCTTCTTTCCAGCGTAGCGCACACAAGCACCACTGATCGCCGGGTTTCAGGCCCGGGAAGCGCCATTGCGGATGCGGCGTCGACAGGTCATTGCCGCGTGCCTTGCTGAAGGCGAGGAATTCGGCGGTCATGACCGCGCAGATCACATGGGTGCCGACGTCTTCGTCGTTAGTCTTGCAGCAGCCATCGCGAAAATAACCGGTCAGCGGATCGAAGGAGCAAGGCACCAGTGGTTCGCCAAGAACGTTGCGGGCGGGTTCGATGCGGGGTGTCGTCATGAGAGGTTCCTATACGGGGAAGTAAAGCGTGCGGCACAGGGTAACAGGTGTACTGTGTCCCTGCGCCGGGCACAATCATTGCTCGTGATAATTATTCTTTCCTGTCATTTTCCCGGAGTCGTAGCCCATGTTTAAACGCATTTTGCCCGTCCTGCCTGTTTTGCTGCTGCTGGCAGCCAGTCCCGGCAGCGCTGCCACGGACACCTTTAATCCGCGCTGGAATCTCGCCGACCTGTATCCGTCGGCTGCCGCCTGGCAAACGGATGCGGCTAAAGCCACGATGCAGATCGCCGCGTTCGCCGGTTGTCGCGGGCGGCTTGGCGACAACGTGCAACGCTTTCGCCAGTGCCTGGAACTGCGCGCCGATCTCGGAAAGCGTTACAACCGGCTTGCCCTGTATGCCAATGAGTTCCATGCTGAAGATACAGGCAATACGGCCGGTCTTGCCCTGACCCAGCAAGCCGACGTGCTGGGCAGCCGGCTGGAAGAAAGCGGGTCGTTTTTCCGTCCCGAAATCCTGCAACTGGGCGCCACAAAAATCGCCGCATTATTGAGTGCCGATCAGGCGCTGACTATTTACCGGCAGCCGCTCGACGACATGTTGCGTGCTGCGCCGCATACGCTGGACACCAAGGGCGAGGCGCTGATCGCGACGTTTGGACTGGCCGGCAACAGCGCCCAATCGGTGTACTCGATCCTGTCGAATGCCGATATGCCGTGGCCGAAGGTGACCCTGTCCGATGGCAAGGAAGTCACGCTCGATCAGTCCGGCTATACCCGTTACCGCGGCGTCGACAACCGTGCCGACCGCAAGAAAGTATTCGATGCTTTCTGGGGCAAGTGGCATGAATTCGAGCGCACGTTTGGCGTGACTTTTTACGAGCAACTGAAGAAGGATAGCGTCGATGCGAAGGTACGCAACTATCCCGATTCGATCACCAAGGCACTCGATGCCAACAAGATTCCGGTCGCCGTCTACGACACGCTGATTGCGCAGACCAACGCTAACCTGCCGACGCTGCACCGCTATTTCCGTTTGCGCGCCAGGCTGCTCGGCATTACCGACATGGGCTATCACGACTTGTATCCGCCGCTGGTCAAGGGCGATTTCAAGTACCCGATCGCGCAGGGTAATGCGCTGATGCTGGCGGCGGTCAAGCCGCTCGGTGCGGACTACGTCACCTCGCTCGAAAAAGGCGTGGCCAGTCGCTGGATGGATGTCTATCCGCGTCCGCGCAAATTATCCGGTGCGCATATGGCAGGCGCTGCCTACGACGTGCATCCGTTCATTTTGCTGAACTACAACGATGACTACGAGTCGGTCTCGACGTTAGCGCATGAGTGGGGTCATGGGATGCACACGGTGCTGGCCAATCGGGCACAGCCTTACGTGACGGCTGACTATCCGATCTTCACAGCCGAGATTGCCTCGACCACCAACGAGAGTCTGTTACTGGCGCACATGCTGTCGATTGCCAAAAATGATGACGAGCGTTTGCTGTATCTCGGTTCGGCGCTGGAAAGCCTGCGCGGCACTTTTTTCCGTCAGGCGATGTTTGCCGAGTTCGAGCGCGACGTGCATGCCCGTGTCGATAACGGCGAATCGCTGACCGGTGCAGGACTGACCAAAATCTATGGCGATATCCTGCGCCGCTATCATGGCGACAAGGAAGGCATTGTCCACATCGACGACCAGGTCGCCATCGAGTGGGCCTACATTCCGCATTTCTACAATTCGTTTTACGTGTTCCAGTACGCGACCTCGATTGCGGCCGGATCGCTCTTTGCCGATGCAATTCTCAAAGGCGAGCCGGGTGCGCGCGAGCGCTATCTGGGTGTGCTCAAGGCCGGCAGTTCGGCGTATCCGTACGAACTGGTAAAAGCCGCCGGCGTCGATCTCGCCACGCCGGCACCGTATCAGGCAGTGGTGGCGCGGATGAACCGGATCATGGATGAGATCGAGGCGATTGTGGCGCAGCGGGGGAAGTGATGTTTTCCAGCCGGCGGTAGTGGTTACTGAGCAGTAGTGCAACTTGCTTCCGTGATGCAGCGGGTCCAATGCCCTCCGGTTATTGCTCCCTTATAACTGTGCGGGCAAGGTGATCCGTACCGTCGTCCCGCGTACCGGATTGGCAAATACGCTGGCGGTTCCGCCGAGGAAGGATGCCCGTTCGCTCAGACCACGGATACCGTAGGTGGATTGATTGTGGATGCGCTCCGGCGCGATGCCGATACCGTCATCGCGAATCGTTAGGATGGTCTGGTCTTCATCGACGTCGAGGATGACGTCGACCTTGCTGGCCTGGGCGTGTTTGGCAACATTGTTGAGCGCTTCCTGCAACATCCGGTACAGCGTGATTTCGAGTTTGTGCGGCAAGGCGACGTCGTCGTCGGGAAGACTGGTCTTGCAGACGATACCAGTGCGCTGCTCGAATTCTTCCAGCTGTTCGACGATGCCGGCTTTCAGGCCGAACAGGTCAAGCATGATCGGGCGCAGACCGATCTGTATGCGTCGGGTCGTCGCCACCAGCGAGGCGACCAGTGCGCGTACGCGGGCGGATTTGTCGGCCCATTTTGGCTCGTCGGGCAGGGCCTTGTAGATGCTGTCGAGATGCATGTTCAGCGAGGTCAACGAGGCACCCATGTCATCATGCAGTTCGCGCGCGATGCTGCGTTTTTCTTCTTCGCGTACCGATTCCAGATGGTCGCCGAGCTTGCGCAGTACGGCGGTGCGCTGGCTGATGGTGGCTTCGAGTTCAGCTTCGCGCTGCTTGAGCTGGCGCTCCATTTCCTTGCGCGTGCTGATGTCGGTGCTGATGCCGATCAGGCCGAGCAATTGGCCACGGGCATCGAACCACGGTGCCTTGGTTGACGAATAGGTCCTCTCACCCCGGGACAGATGTAGCGTTTGCTCCAGCGTCACCGACACGTTGCCTTGCATGATGCGCTGGTCGTCGCGGTCGATCTGGGCGGCTTCATCCGGATTCGATAGCAGTTCATTGCTGCCGTGTTGCAGGACCTCTTCGCGCGTCTTGCCGAGACTGCGCAGCGTGGCCGGGTTGGCAAAGATCAGCTTGCCTTCGCGGTTCTTGACGAAGATCAGATCGTCGGTATTGTCACTCACGGCAATGAGCAGCGAACTGGCCTCGGCAAGGTTGCTGGCACTTTGCAAACGTGCCCGGTATTCGTCGTTGACAGTGGCTGCCGTGCGCCAGAAAATCACCAGAATGACGGTACTGTTGAGTAGCGTCAGTATCGGTGACACCAGTGGCTGGCCATACAGTCCCAGTAGCGCACCCCGGCTGATAATCCAGTTCAGCAGCACCAGTACCAGTAGGGTTTGCGGTAGCGAACGGCGCAGCATCTGCCCACCCGGTACGTTGTCGGTAATGATTGCCATCAGGCTGCGGCCCGGTTGCGAGAACAGCAAACCGGTACCCAGACCAAAAAATGCCAGTGCAGCCGTGGCCGGCACGGGTACCGCATTGCCCAGATCGGCCAGCGCTCCGACCTGATAGGCCAGTCCCGCCAGCGGTACCAGGTTCAGTGCGGCCAGACTCAGTGCGATGAATTCGGTTGGCGCATGGTGCTGTTGCGTGCGCACATCCTGCAGCAGCAGGCCAGCACCGGCCAGAAGCAGCGAGAAGGCGCTGATCGGATGCATCGGCATGGCCGGGCCGCCGGTGACGGGGCGCGTCAAGTCGGCGAGGAATGCCCCAAGACCCGGGCCGGGTAAGTGCAAACCGTGCGCAACGGCGGCCAGACCGAGTAACGTCACCAGCGCGGCCAGGCACAGCGCCAGCAATCGCACCGGCAGCAGCCGTATCAGGGAGTGGCTTTGCAATGCCAGTGTCATCCCGGCCAGCAGCAAGCCCAGTGCGACATTGGCTGGCATCCAGTGCGGCAGCGGCAAATACGATACCGACAGCACGCCGGCGCCGGTCAGACTGACTGCGATGGCAATGCCCATTGCGATCCGGCGACAACGCAAGGCAAGCTGCGTTGTTGGATCGGCGTGTAGCTGCTCCAGTTCGTGGCTCAGGCTGTCATCAATCCCGTTCAGGTCGGATAGCGGCAGATTCACAAAGCTCCTTGTCGGTGGTTTTGTCATCTTGGAGGAAATCCTGCGCGCTTTCGCTGCGATGCATCAATGTCCTGAAAGGCGTGATTAAGGGGCATCACGGCCGGGCTTCGGCGCTAGCGGCGATCTGCCGGCTCAATTCGGCCAGGGCACGGCTGTGCGCTGCGGCGAGGTCGGCGTAATCATTGCCTGACACGGGTTCGTGCCAGTTCATGCTGCCACTGCGCACGATGCCGCTAGCCGGGCGGAGTCGCCAGTTTGCCGCCAGATCGACGGCGACGCCGAGTTGCGAATCGAAGCGGGTGACCTCGAGATCGACTGTCGTTGTGGCCGCTCCCGTGACGCTTTTCGGCGTGGCCAGGTTTGCCGTAACCACGCGGGCAATGGCGCTGCGCAGTGATTCGGCCCAGCGCCGCTGTTCGATCAGGTTGACCTGGTTGGCACCGGAACGCAGCACCATTTGCGGCCGGTCGACCAGCTCCGGTACCGTTACATGGCCGATGCGCAAGGCAATGGTGGCGGTGGCAATGCCGGACGTGGCGAGCGGCTCCAGCGTATAGAACTGCGTGACTGGAGTACTGGCACAGGCGGCCAGTAACAGGCCGGCGGCGAGTATAACGGCGGTGGTACGGGGCAGGTGCAACTTCATGGATTGTCCTTTTTGCCGCGCAGCAGTGCTTCCGGATGGCGGTCGAGATAATCGGTCAGCGAGCGTAACGCTTGCGCGGCGCGGCTAATGTCGCTCAGGGTGGTACGCAGATCCTGCTGCAGCGGTGCATCGCTGGCCAGCACGGCATCGGCGCTGGCGACGGTCTTGCGTACCTGTTCAAGCGTTGCGCTGGCTTGCGGCGTGAGTTCGGTATCGACGCGCCGCACCAGCGCATTGGTGCTCTTGAGCGTGCTGTCGAGTGACTTTAGCGCGACGCGCACATCGGCACCGATCTGTTCCAGCGGCACCTTGTCAAGCCGACGGGCGATCCGGCTGAGGATGGCCTGCAGTTCCTCCAGCGTGCCGGGCACGGTGGCCAGCGTGATCGGTTCCTGCTTCCAGTCGATCCGGGTCTTGGCAGCGTCCGGGAAAAAATCCAGCGCGACGAACAACTGGCCGGTCAGCAGATTGCCGGTTTTCAGTTGCGCGCGCATGCCGCGTGCGACCAGCGCATCGATGACTTCGCGCGAGCTATCGATGGCAGGGGAAGCGTTCAGATAACGTGATTGCAGGCGTTGCGGGTAAATATTGATTGCGACCGGAAAGCGGAAGACCTTGCCTTTGCGGTCGACTTCGAGACTGATGTCGGTGACTTCGCCGATGACGATACCGCGGAAATCAACCGGTGCACCGGGTGCCAGGCCGCGTGTCGATTCATCGAAATACAGCAAGGCCTTGCGTACCACGGTATCGGCATGTTTCATGGCATTGTCGCGGTTGCCGTACAGCGTGAAGGTGCTGTTACTTTGTGCTTCAGGGGCAACGGGCAGATCATCGGGCGCACCAAAACTGATGCCGCCTGACAGGATGGATGCCAGCGACTCGGTGGCCAGCTTGATGCCGGAAGCATCGAGGCTCAGTTCTACCCCGCTGGCTTGCCAGAAGCGCGAACTGGTGGTTACGTATTTGTCGTACGGGGCATTGACGAAGACATGCAGGATCACGCCGGTGCCGTTCGGATCAAGTTCGTAGGCGGTGATCTGGCCGGCCTGAATATGCCGGAAAAAAACCGGCGCGCCGATGTCGAGCGAGCCGATCTGCTCGGCATGCAGCACGAACTGGCGGCCGGCCAGGCCGGTCAGCACGAACGGCGGCACGTCGAGCCCGGTGAATTCGTCGCGGCTTTCTTCGGAGGTGCCGGCATCGACCCCGATGTATGAGCCCGACAGCAATGTGCCCAGTCCCGAAATACCACCGGCACCGACCCGCGGGCGGACCACCCAGAAACGTGTGTCGTCGCGCAGGAAACTGTCGGCACTCTTGACCAGCTGGGCAGTGACGATGACTTGCTGGCGATCCGGCGAAAGCGTGATGCGGCCGACGGTACCAATCTCGACTTCCTTGTACTTGATCCGCGTCTTGCCGGCTTCGAGTCCTTCTGCACTTTTGAAGTTAATCGTGATGGTCGGGCCACGCGCCATCAACGTCTGGATCAGGATGGTGCCGCCGACCACTGCTGCAATCATCGGGATCAGCCAGATCAGCCATGGCGCCCAATGCCAGCGCGGTGCGCGTACAGCCCGGGGCAGGTCGGTCTTGTCGGTTACTTCAGTCAAGGTTGTTCTCCATGTACTCGTTATCCACGTAATCCCAGATCAGTCGCGGATCAAAACTATTGGCTGCCAGCAGTGTCAGCACCACCACGGCACCGAATGCGGCAGCGCCGGGACCGGCCTCGATGCGGGCGAACGATTGCACTTGCACTAGCGCTACCAGCAACGCCACCACGTAAATATCGAGCATCGACCAGCGTCCGATTGCCTCGACTAAGCGATACATCCGGGTACGCTGGCGCGGCTGCCAGGTCGAGCGGAATTGGACCGACAGCGTTAGCAGCGATAGCGCCAGCAACTTGAACAGCGGAATCACGATGCTGGCAACAAACACCAGCAGCGCCAACATGCGCGAACCGCCAATCCACAGGAACACAACGCCGCTCATGATGGTGTCGTCCTGTACCGAAAAAAACGAGCGGCTCTGCATGATCGGCATCAGGTTAGCCGGAATGTACAGGATCATCGCCGCCAGCAGGAACGCCCAGGTCTTGCGCACGCTGTGCGGAATACGCTGGTGCAGCGGCTCGGCGCAGCGCGGACAGTTGCCCGGCCCTGCGGCGGCAAGGGGCCGGCATAGCAGGTCGCAGGCGTTGCAGCGTAGCAGGCCGCGCGAAGCGGCCGTGACAGCACGCACTGGTTGTGGCTCAGTCATCGATCGGCATTCTTTGCCATAGGTCGCGTGGATTGAAAAAATGGGCGGCTGCTGCCAGTGTCAGCATTAATGCACCGAACGACCACAATGCGACGCCCGGTACGACGGTGGCAAAGGTAGCCATTTTCACTACGGATACCAGCACGCCGAGCATGAAAACTTCGATCATGCCCCATGGCCTGAGCAGCTCGATCAGGCGGAATGTCAGTGCCCTGCCGGGAACGGTCATGCCGAGCCGGCGTGGCAGCAGCAGATACAGCATCGCCGCCATCTCGATGGCAGGGACCACGATGGTCGTGCCGAACACCAGCAGCGCCACCGACAGCAGGTCTTGCGAGGCCAGTGTCGTGACGGCTCCGAACAGCGTCGACGAGACCTGGTTACCTTGCAGTTTCAGTTGCACCAGCGGGAAAAAATTCGCCAGCAGAAACAGTAATACGCTGGCCAGCGTGAAGGCCAGCGTCGTATCTGAGCCGTACAACGTCTGCCGGTACAGCTGCGCACCGCAACGCAGACAGAGCGCTTCCGCATGCGGTGGCAATACGATTTCATGTTGCAGCAGATCGCATTCGCGGCAGGCAGTCAGGGGCAGTGCGGTAGCGGCACGGTCGTTGGACATGGAAACGGATGGTGAGATGGCCGGCCGAGCAACAGCCGGGACGCTAAATTATACGGCGGCGGCAAGACTGTGCAGGCGATCGTTGCCGGAAGGGGATGCGTTACGTGTGCGGGACTTGCTGCCGGTATTTTCTGCGTGTGTTGTTTTGCTGCTTGGTTCGCATCAGCCGGCCTCGCGCTTGCCTTTTCTGTTCTGCACGGTTTCCGCATCGATCGCCAGCAATCCCAGCCTTGGCTCTGCGGTATGGTTATCGATCTCGCCGCGTCCGACGTTGTGAATGTCCAGCGTTTTTAGCTTGTAGTACAGCACATGCGGTTCCACACCCAGTTCTTTTGCCGCGCGCGCAACATTGCGCTTGCAGCGCTCCAGCGTTGCCACCAGCAAGGTGCGCTCAAATTGATGCATCAAATCTTTTAATGAGCCGCCTTGCTGCTTTTCCGGATCACCGCCGATGGCTGGAAAGCCCAGCGCATACCGTTGTGCCGCCGCGCGTAATTCGCGGATGTTACCGTCCCAGCCATGCGACAGGATTTGTGCCTCAATACATGGGTTGACGTTAGCACCAGTCGGTAATTTAAATTGTCGTGCGGCATGATCCACATAGCGCCAGAACAGATCGAGCGCGCGCGCCGGTTGAGAACGTAGCACCGGTAGCGCCAACTCGACCACGCTGAGCCGGTAATACAGATCGGTGCGAAATTTGCCTTCCTCGACCAGTTTCGCCAGCGGCACCTTGGTCGATACGATGACCCGAAAACTGAGTTGCCGGAATACCGTCGAACCGACGCGTTCCACTCCGCGATCCTGCAGTACGCGCAGTAACTTGGCTTGCAAGGTCAGCGCCATGCTGTCGATTTCATCCAGATATAGCGTGCCGCCATTGGCAGACTCGATGCGTCCAGGCCGGCTTTTGGTAGCGCCGGTGTAGGCGCCGGCATCGACGCCGAACAATTCGGCCTCAGCCAATGTCTCGGGAATGGCCGGGCAGTTGACGGCGACGAACGGGCCCTGCGAACCGGAGTAATCATGAATGTAATGGGCCAGCCAATCCTTGCCGGTGCCGGTTTCACCGACCAGCACGATATCGACATCGGTGGCGGCAATGAGGCGTGCCGTGGCATAAATTTCATGGTTGACGTCGGCGATGACGGGCGCGCCGGCGGCAGTCCCGGTTTGCTGGGGCGGTACAGTATTGCTGCCTGGATGATGGGATACCGGAGCGACCGCGCTGGACAGCGGCCCGTCGTCTCCGGTGCCGGCGCAATGGTCCAGCAATTGCTGCAGGACTTCCTGCAGACGGCTGTCGGTAGTGGGGATACTGATGGCTTTGCACACGCTGGCGGTTGCCACGCAGGTGGCGTAATCATTGCCATCAACCAGACGCACCAGCTTTTGTTGGGTGGAGGCGCCAATGCGGCCGCATTGCTCGATGACCTTGTCAAATTGCGCGTCACTTTGACACACAAGAATACGGACAGCCGGACGCAAGGCGATTTCCTGGGCCACTTCGGTGATCGGAATCTGTTTAAGTCGAACCGCCATTGCCTGAGTAACACGCAGCACGCGTTCAAGCAGCGGTGCCGGCTCGATACACAGTAGCAAGGAGTGATAAAAAAATGCCATGAGTGAACCTCTTGAAAACAATTTTCACCGTCGTTGCCGGTCGGGAGAGCCTGCTCGAATACATACCCGGACGGGTGGTTGAATTAAATGGTTTTTTTAGAGTAACTTATGGTTAAATTTCTTCATAGCACTATCCGGAAACACCCTCGTACCTGTTGGTTTGTGGCCGTTACCGGATCGGGCTGTTATCCGGAGTAGCCGTCGCGCATCACGGTTTCGGAGACCTGAGTGGTCGACGCGAAACTGCCAACTAAATTAATCTGGCGCCCCTCGTCCACCACTCTGGTCGTGCTGGTAAAAAGAAAGCGCCGGACATAGCTGGTGGGATCGTTGAGCAAACGCTCGGCGGCCTCTTCGAGGATCTCCCGCTCCTTATCACCCTCTGCACCCGCAAGTCCGGCCATCTGCGCCATGTGTCGATAGCGGTTGATCTCAATGGTTGTCGCCTCTTCCAGTTCCAGGTATTCGATATAGCTGGTATTCGGATCGGCGGTTTCCCGGATGTCCTGAATCAGGTCCCGCACGATGCCCGCTTGCTCTTGTGTGGCCTTCAATTGTTGCGACACGATTTGAGGACCCGCGTCGCTGTCGTCATAGGAGTAATTCGAGGGCTCCTTGACCTGGACGAAACGTTGCCCCCATTCCTCGATATGCGGTTCGACACTGCTGGCGAACGCCTCCGCGTTAGCATGGATGATCAGTTTGAAAGTACGCGACTGTATCTGGCCCTGATAGTCGATCGTCCGTATTTCTTCCCTGGTGCCATCGCGATAGATTTCCGCTTCTGCACCGAGTACTTCGGCAATCGCAACCGTTTCATTGGCAACAATCGGTTTCCCCGTGAGCGTTGTCAGATTGGTGATGCCGAGCGCGGTAGCTTGTGCGGAGACGCTCGTACGTTCCGCGCGAACAATACCGCGAGAGCGGAGTGCACCGGTTTGTTCTTCGTAATGCTGGTCCTGGTATCTGCGGGTGCGCGAGAGTGACGCTGCCGAGCCGATCCCCACGCCGTTGACAAAGGCACCAAGCAGCACACCGGTTTGCGCAATGTAGCCTTGATCCCGGGTAGTACTATCGCCCTCGTCAACCCAGCACACGGAAAGCTGTGGTGTCGCTTCAAGCAATTCCTGCAGCAAGCTGCCGTTCGTTTTGCGCCCCATGATGACCTGTTCAACCAAGTTACCAAGATCAACGGTCAGGTCGGCGTCACCCGCTACACCGGGAATCTGACCTTCACGTCCGGTAATATCCTGACCCAGACGGTCCAGTCGCAATGTGACGCCGGTAAATTTGCCCGGGTTATAAATGAGCTTGCCATCGGCATAGCCACCCGTACCTGCGCTGAAGTACCTGAATTTGGCGAGAGACCAACCGAATGAGCCACCTGCGCCGCTTCGGCTGGTATGGTTGGTTTCGGTGCCGAACCGGGCATAACCGCTTGAGGCATTGACGCCAATTTCAGCCGTTGCTACGCGCGATCGCCGATAACTCATGTTGGCGCGTAATCCGAATGCTCCCCCCAGGGAAACGCGGGCGATGATGGCAGTCAGTCCCGCTAACCCGACTCCGGCAGACGCACCATCGCTGAACTTGATGACCGACGCGAGACGCATACGCTGTGTCTGACGGTTGAGATACGTCGCAATATCCGAACGACTGAGGATGTCGTCTTGCGTAATTCTTTCTCCGTCAACACCGTTGACGAGGTGATCTCTCGCACGCTGGAAGGCAACGACACATTGATCCAGGCTCATGTCATGGATGTTTTTCAGGTCCGGAATATCCTTGATCGTATCAATCGGACACCCGTTTTCCGCCTCTTGATGAGGATGATTATTGAAGGGTCCGGCGGGATCAATGTCATTAAAAAATCCATTAAGAATAGTTGGTGTTAATGGCTCTTTAGTAATATCTTTAACATAATTTTTTATCTTATAAAAACAGTCCACCAGATTAGCAGGGATAGAATCGAGTCCCATCAAAGGTAAAAGGAAATTATCGGTATGTAATTTTTCTGCCACGCTATCCGACAGCGGGCGACCGTCCAGGATCTCTGATTGAGTACTTGCTGCCCATGCCCGCACATAAATAATTTCGGCAATCTTTTTTAATGCGAATTCATTATTTCTGATAGCTAAAAATTGATTGCCATTTAAAACTCCATCGGCACTCATAATATTTAATGGTAGTTTCCGGCCTAATATCTTATTCATTAATCGCAACGCGACGACCATTTTTTCCCGCTGTAACAAGACGCTGTTAGAGGCGATATCCACTTTAATACTTCTATTAAACGGTGTTTTTCCTTTGTTGCGTTTTATACTTCTTGGCAACGCAGACGGTGCCTCTGTTTGATCACGCAGTCTCAGGTTTTGTCTCTGTTGAGTTGTTTCTTCGTGATTTTGATTTCTCAAGCCGCGGGTCACTTGCAGCGAAACTTTTTCCAGGCGTGCATTGGCTTTGGCAAATGGAGAGCCTCCGGCATTGCTGAGAAACCCGTTTCGCAGTGCATTGGCGGCCCACAATGGCTGATCCGGAATATTGCCGCGGCTTGCGTTGACTGTATTTGTCCAGCCGGTTTTCAGTTCAGGAGCAGCATCCTGTTCGTTTCTTGCAAGTATCGTTTGTAATGCCGGCAGCGCGTTGACAAGTAGTGTGTTTGGTTGAGATTTTTGCCACCGGTCATTGTCCCGGCAAAAGACGAGAAGCGATGCCGGGTCGGCATTGCTCAGCACCTCCGGCTTTTCTTCCTGAAGCAGGGCATCAGCTCCTTGCATAAACAGACGCACGTTTTGATCACGTCGCAAATTTTTACGTTTTTGTCGTGCGGCGTCCGCTTTTTCTTCTGCAGAAGCTGTCCCGGGCAGAGCGGGCAAATTGGTATAGTGCTGCTCGCTCTCCACCGTGTTGATTTTTTTTAGCATGTCGAAACCGGTCGACGTTGCTGCCATTTTGTAGGCAATGCGCCAAGCCAGGTTGACATGCATGGAATCGGTCCCGAGAGGGCGCTCGTCGTCATGCTCAATGACGGATTCCAGAAGCGGTAATTGTTTCAGGTAATTCAGTGCTGCGATAATAGTCGGTTGTGAAATAGCGTCTTTTTTTTCCCGTGCAGTCGTATTGAACTGGTCTTTGCAAGCGCTGTGTACGGCAAACGAGAGCATCAACATGTAATTCGTTGCTAAGGGTTTTTTCAGCGGAATCCGTGGATTTTTACCGGGTACTTCAGCCTGTAACCGTTGGTTCAAAGCGGAACTGATCCCGCTCATCATGCGTAATAGATCCGTATCTTTGCTGGAATCATCGATCGAAATATAGTCGATTTCATCACAGGACTCTTTTTTTAAAAATTTCTCTTTATATTTACTTCCATCTAATTTATTAATTTCGGTTAAATTCTTTTCCAATTGTTCCGGAAATTTTGGTTTGGGTCTACTGATGTGTTTGGGTTTAAATTCGGAGCCCGGGATTGCTCTTGAATACACATCGCGATGATAATTGAGCGTTGTTTTATTTCTGCCTGCGCGGGCAGCGGGTCCTATCACTTGATCCTTAGTCCGATAGGTATAAAAAAAGAGTTTCCATTTTCCGGAAATCTTCGATTTGTTGACTATTCCATATTTGCGGATAGTGCCGATGCCCCAGCCATGGCGAACCAGATATTTTTTATTCGCCTGGTCCGATAATTGACTTTTCTCGTATTTTTTAATTTGTGCGTTCTTCTGTTGTCTATCCATTTCTGCTTGTTTATTAGCAACGGAAGAACTATTTTTGTTGGTAATTAAAGACTCCCTTGATTCGTCATACTCATCGACTAGACGAAAGCCGGCTCGGGAAATTCTTGAAATAGACATGGCACATTCCTGCAAAAAATAATCAACGGACACCTCAATCAACGCAGTCCTGTGCCAGTTGAAGTTCGAATGCGTGATAAGTAGCGAATGCATTGAGGTGGTTCCATGCAGGCAGAGTCGTTGTATCGTGTCGGGACTCGTCTGTTGTGTCCTGTTGTCCGTGTCATCAAGGTAACCTGGCCATGTCCGAAACTGATCCACTTGCTCCGCTCCATAAAATCCGCCGCATCGCTACTGGCTTGCTAGTGCTGATGGCGGTGGTGTTCGTGCTGGCACACAAGTACGAATTGCTTCACCCGGCACTGGGTTTTGTGCGTGCTTTTGCTGAAGCGGCATTGGTGGGCGCGTTGGCTGACTGGTTCGCGGTGTCGGCACTGTTCCGTCACCCGCTCGGGTTGCCGATCCCGCACACGGCGATCATCCAGAAGAACAAGGACCGGATCGGCGTCAGCATTGCCGCTTTCCTCGAAAGTAATTTCATGACGCGTTCAGTCGTCAGTGAGGAATTCAACCGGATTGATTTTGCCGGTGCGGCGTCGCGCTGGCTGGCCGTGCCTAGTCATAGCGAAGCCGTTGCAAGGCAGTTGGCAGAGGGATTGCCAACCGTTTTGCGACTGGTCGAGGATGACGATGTCCGCCGCTTTATCCATGGTCGGGTAGACCGGTTGGTGGAACATGTACGCTTTGCGCCGTTGCTGGCCGATATGCTGACGATTTTGGTGGCGGACCGGCGGCACCAGGAATTATTCGATCATTTGTTGGTGATGGTGGCCGGCGCGCTGGAAAAAAACCAGGATTTCATCCGCCGGAAAATCCACGACAACAGCCCGCGCTGGATGCCGCGCGTCTTCGATGACCAGTTTTTCGAGCGCTTGCTCGATGGCTTGCAGCAGGTACTGGAAGAGATGAAGCAGCCGGACAGTCAGTGGCGCGAACGCTTCCAGGAGTCGGTTGAAGAGTTGGTGGCGCAATTGCGCGTCTCGGACGACTATGAAGTGCGCCTTGCGGCGCTGGTGCAAAGTGGCTTGCAGCATCCGGTATTTCGCAACTATGTTGATCAGATTTGGCATGATTTACGTCAGCGTCTGCTCGATGATGTCGCGGCGACCGACTCGCGCATTACGGTTGGATTGACGCAGGCGCTGCAGGCGGTCAGTACGGCGCTGATGAGTGACGATGCGGTGCGTGCCAAGCTCAATGACTGGCTGCGCACGTTTGCGGCGGACGCGGTGGTCAAGCGTCGTGGCGCCATCGCGTCACTGGTCGAGCGGGTGATCCGGCAGTGGGATGGCGAGACCGTCTCGCGCAAGTTCGAGCAATACGTCGGCCGTGATCTGCAATTCATCCGGATTAATGGCACGGTCGTTGGCGGACTGGTCGGATTAATCCTGCACACGGTGACATTGATGCTGTAATTCGCCGCACGGATGGCCGGCGATCAACTACCATGAGCGCCGTCCTCTTCACCGGCACTTTTCATGTCCAATCGCACTGCTACCAATCCCCTGTGGAATGCCGACCTCGAACCGACCAGTCCTGCGCAACGGACCTGGACGGCAACCCATTACGCCGCGCTCTGGGTGTCGATGGCCGTGTCCGTGCCGGCCTACATGCTGGCCTCCGGCCTGATGAGCGAGGGCATGAGCTGGTGGCAAGCGGTATTGACGGTTTTTCTGGGTAACCTGATCGTGCTGGTGCCGATGGTGCTGGTCGGTCATGCCGGTACCAAGCACGGGATTCCGTATCCGGTGCTGGCGCGCTCGTCGTTCGGTGTGCGCGGTGCGCAATTGCCGGCCATCTTGCGTGCGATTGTTGCCTGTGGCTGGTTTGGCATCCAGACCTGGTTGGGCGGGCAGGCGATTTACACCATTCTCAACGTCATCAGCGGCAACGCGTTGCAGGGCAGTGCACTGCCGTTGCTGGGCATCAGCGGCGGACAGCTGTTTTGTTTTTTGCTGTTCTGGGCGCTGCACATCTATTTCATTACCAAGGGGACCGATTCGATTCGCTGGATGGAAACGGCGGCGGCACCGTTGCTGCTGCTGTCCGGTATCGCGCTGGTCTGGTGGGCGTATGCCAAGGCCGGTGGCTTCGGACCGATGCTGGCGGCGCCGTCGCAATTTGCCGAGGACGGCAAGCGCGCCGGCCAATTCTGGCTGGTGTTCTGGCCCTCCCTGACGGCGATGGTCGGTTATTGGGCTACGCTGGCGTTGAATATTCCGGATTTCACGCGCTTTGCGCGCAGCCAGCGCGATCAGGCGCTGGGTCAGGCGATCGGCTTGCCGGTGCCGATGGGTTTACTGGCGCTGGTGGCAGTGCTGGTGACGTCGGCCACGGTCGTGATTTATGGCGAGGCGATCTGGGACCCGGTGGTCCTGACCGGCAAGATGGGCGGCATCTCGGTGGTGCTGGCACTGATTGCGCTGATCATCGCGACCATCACGACCAATCTGGCGGCTAACGTGGTCTCGCCGGCGTATGACTTTTCCAATCTGGCACCGAGCAAAATTTCATTCAGGATGGGTGGCTACATTACGGCAGCGATCGGGCTGGCGATGTTCCCGTGGAAAATTCTCGAGACCACCAAGGGTTATATCTTTACCTGGCTGATCGGCTACGGTGCGTTGCTCGGACCGGTGGCCGGCATCATGCTGGTCGATTATTTCGTGATTCGCAAGACCGAGCTGGACCACGACGCGCTGTTCGATGCCAACGGTATTTACAGCTACCGGGCCGGCTGGAACTGGCGTGCGGTGGCCGCGCTGGTGATCGGCGTGCTGCCGAATCTGCCGGGGTTCCTGGCGGCGGCTGGCTTCATCAGCGGCATCGCGCCGGTTTTCGAAACGCTGTATACCTATGCCTGGTTTGTCGGCCTGGGTATTTCATCGGTGGTGTATTTCATGCTGATGCGCATGAGCCCGCCGGCACTGACACACGACAATTCCATATTGAAGGAAGCCTGACCATGCATATCCAAGACCCGCGTTTTCCGAACCTGTTCGTGCTGACCCATCCGCTGATCCAGCATAAGCTCAGCCATATGCGCCAGAAAGATACCTCGACCCGTACCTTCCGCGAACTGCTGCGCGAAATCACGCTGTTGATGGGGTATGAAATTACCCGCGATTTACCGCTCACCACCCGCAGTATCGAGACACCGATGCAGACGATGGAGGCGCCGGTGATCGCCGGACGCAAGCTGGCCGTGGTGCCGGTGCTGCGTGCCGGCATTGGCATGAGCGATGGCTTGCTGGATCTGATTCCGTCGGCGCGCGTGGGTCATATCGGCGTCTACCGCGATCCCGATACCCACTTGCCGGTCGAGTATCTGGTGCGCTTGCCGGATCTGGCCGAGCGTACGTTTATCCTGTGTGATCCGATGGTGGCGACCGGGAATTCGGCGGTGCATGCAGTCGATGTGCTCAAAAATCGCGGGGTAGTGGATGAGCAGATTATTTTCCTCGCGCTGGTGGCGGCACCTGAAGGCGTGACGATATTCCAGGCCGCACATCCGGGCGTGAAGCTGTATGTGGCATCACTGGATGACCGGCTCGACGACCATGCCTACATCCTGCCCGGACTAGGGGACGCCGGCGACCGGATATTCGGGACCCGGTAATTATTTGACCAGTAAATCCGGGGTCATCACCGCGCGTAAAAACGGCGTGGTGATGTCATCGCGTTCGCGCTGCGCGATCCACCAGACATTGCCCTTGCGGATAGTCCAGTCCTGTTCGGTACCGGACACCAGCAGCGCGGCGAGTTGTCCTAACGATGGCTGGTGGCCGACCAGTACCACCGGTTCGCGGCTGTCGGGCCAGTTGGCGGCAGCCAGCAGACTGGCTGTTGTTGCATCCTGAGCCAGGCCAGAATGAATTTTGAATTTGCGATCCAGCGCTTGCGCGGTCTGGCGCGTGCGCATCGACGGGCTGACCAGGATCTTGCAGCCGTTGGGCAAAACATGATCGAGCCAGTCGGCCATTCTGGCGGCTTGTTTGTGACCTTTGCCGGTCAACCGGCGATCATCGTCGGGCTCGCTGATCTCGCCGATCTCTGCTTCGGCGTGGCGCCATAAAATTAAATCCATTAGATTTACTCGCTGTCCGGTTTGCTAACCAGGTTCATCAGATAGGCCTGAGCACCGAACTTTGCCTGTTTTGCCCGTAGTTTCCGCTTGTGGTACATCCCCTCGCCGTCGAGTTCCCAGCTATGGGTATTGTCTTTCAGGTAGGGATTGAGGCCTTCGGCGATGACGCGTTTTTTCAAGAGGCGATCGAGAACAGGAAAGGCCACTTCGATGCGCTGGAACAGGTTGCGGTTCATCCAGTCGGCACTGGACAGGAACACGTCGTGGGCGAGGTCGTTGCGGAAATAATAGATGCGGGTGTGTTCCAGAAAGCGACCGATGATCGAGCGTACCCGGATGTTTTCCGACAGGCCGGGTACCCCGGGACGCAGCGCGCACGCGCCGCGGATGATCAGATCAATTTTCACGCCATCGGCCGAGGCGGCATACAAGGCCTTGATGACCGACTCATCCAGCAAGGCATTCATTTTGGCGATGATGCGACCCGGGCGGCCGGCACGCGCAATCGCCGCTTCGTTGCGGATAGCCCGGATGAATTCCTTTTGTAACGCGAAGGGTGCCAGCCACAGGTGGCTGAGTTTTTTCGGTTTGGTCAGGCTGGTCAGGTGAATGAACACTTCGTTGACCTCGATGGCCAGCGCGGTGTTGGCTGTCAGCAGGCCGAAATCGGTATAGATCTTGGTCGTGGTCGGGTGGTAGTTGCCGGTGCCGAGATGGGCGTAATAACGCAACTGACCCTCTTCGCGGCGCAGCACCAGCGCCAGCTTGGCATGGGTTTTCAGACCAACGATGCCATAGACTACCTGCGCGCCGGCACGCTCGAGTTTGTCGGCCCAGTTAATGTTGGCTTCTTCATCAAAGCGCGCCATCAGTTCGACGATGACGGTGACTTCCTTGCCACGCAGCGCCGCCAGAATCAGCGATTCCATCAGGTCGGAATTCATGCCGGTACGGTAAATGGTCTGCTTGATCGCCAGCACGTTCGGGTCGAGTGCGGCACTGCGCACAAAATCGACCACAGGCTGGAACGACTGGAACGGATGGTGTAGCAGCACGTCCTGTTTTTTCAGGATTGCAAAGATATCGCCGTTGACCAGATGCGGTGGATACTGCGGCGTGAACGATGGGAAGCGCAGTTCGGGGCGCTCGACCAGATTGATCAGTTCCGACAGGCGCACCATGTTGACCGGACCGGCCACGGCATACAGCCGGTTGCGTGAAATCATGAACTGGTCAAGCAGCAGCTGGGCCAGGTGATCGGGACAATTTTTTGCTACTTCGAGTCGTACCGCAACGCCGAACTGGCGCACTTGCAATTCGCCCTGCAAAGCTTGCCGCAAGTTCTTGACTTCGTCCTCGTCAACCCACAAGTCACTGTCGCGCGTGACGCGAAACTGTGAATACGCGATGACTTGCCGGCCGGTGAACAGGTCGGTAATGTGCGCATGGATGACCGACGACAGCAGGCAGAACGATACGCCGCCATTGGTCGACAATTCATCAGGCAAGCGTATCACCCGTGGCAGTACGCGCGGGGCACGCAGGATTGCAATCGCCGTGCCGCGGCCGAATGCATCTTTGCCGGACAGTTCGACAATAAAATTGAGACTCTTGTTGACCACTTGCGGAAACGGGTGCGCCGGATCAAGTCCGATTGGTGTCAGTAACGGGCGTACCTCGCGGTCGAAATACGCTTTGACCCAGGCCCTCTGGGCCTCGTTACGATCCTGGTCGCGCAACAGATGGATGCCCTGCGCCGACAACTCTGGCAAGACGGTGTTGTTCAGTACGTTGTACTGGCGCTCGACAATCGCATGGCATTCGGTGCTGGTCAGTTCCAGC
Source organism: Bradyrhizobium sp. (assembly GCA_047621665.1). Taxonomy (GTDB): domain Bacteria; phylum Pseudomonadota; class Gammaproteobacteria; order Burkholderiales; family Burkholderiaceae_D; genus Actimicrobium. Next base: position 30,032 of record JBLHMB010000033.1, read on the forward strand.
GCGGCACTCAGGGCTGCCGGTTCCTTGATATCACCATCGAGTCGGCTTTTGGCCAGCAGGCTGGCAATGCGCACTTCAAAAAATTCGTCCAGATTACTGCTGGCAATGCACAGGTAGCGCAATCGTTCGAGCAGCGGCACGCTTTTATCTTCTGCCTGCGCCAGCACGCGCCGGTTAAATGCCAGCTGGGATAATTCCCGGTTCAGCATGATTGGACCGGTAACGATGGCGACCGGGGTTGCCGGCACTGTTTTGGTAGTAGGGGTTTTGGTTTCTGGTTTGGGTGGCGTGATCATTTTTTATTGGTTGATGTGCTCTTTTGATGGGCGCGAGTATAAGGATACTGCATGACAAGTTAATGACCATAGAACTTCGCAGCAAACTTTGTGTTACATGATTTTTTGATCAGGTCATAAACCTGTCATATTTGGTGGTTAGAGTTCGGCAGGTCAACCGATGCCATCTAAGGAGTGATCCATGCAATTGAACAAAATCATCAAATCGTTGTTACTTGTCGCTGGTACGGCAATGGTTATGTCGAGCGCAGTAGCAGTCGACATGACTGGCGCTGGTGCAACTTTTCCATATCCAATTTATTCCAAATGGGCCGAATCTTACAAAAAGATTTCAGGCAACGGTCTGAACTATCAGTCCATCGGTTCCGGTGGTGGTATCAAGCAGATCAAGGCCAAGACCGTCGACTTCGGTGCCTCCGACATGCCACTGACTGCCGCCGAGCTCGATGAATCCGGTCTGGTGCAGTTCCCGGTCATCATGGGCGGTGTTGTTCCAATCGTGAATCTTGAAGGCGTGATGCCTGGTCAAATGAAATTGACCGGCGATGTGCTGGCAGGTATTTACATGGGCAAGATCACCAAGTGGAATGCAGCTGAAATCACTTCGCTGAACCCGGGTGTGAAATTGCCGGATACCGAGATCACTGTCGTTCACCGTGCCGATGGTTCGGGTACGTCGTTCCTGTTCACCGATTTCCTGTCGAAAGTCAACGCTGACTGGAAGACCACTGTCGGTGCCGGTACTGCGGTCAAATGGCCAGTCGGTGTGGGCGGCAAGGGTAACGAAGGCGTCGCCGCCAACGTTCAGCGCATCAAGAACTCGATCGGTTATGTTGAGTACGCTTATGCCAAGAAAAACAAGATGTCCCACACCGAGCTGAAGAACAAGGATGGCCAGTTTGTGCAACCTGACGACACCAGCTTCAAGGCTGCTGCTGCTGGCGCCGAGTGGGCCAAGACACCGGGTTTCGCTGTCTTGCTGACCAACCAGGCTGGCAAAGCGAGCTGGCCAATCACGGGTGCGTCATTCATCCTGATGTACAAATCCCAAGCTGATGGTGCCAAGGGTGCTGAAGTCTTGAAATTCTTTGACTGGGCTTACAAGAACGGTGGCGAAATGGCTACCGAACTCGACTATGTCGCGATGCCTGCAGCGGTCGTGAAATTGGTTGAAGAGTCCTGGAAAGCGCAATTGAAAGATACGTCGGGCAAGGCAATCTGGTAATCGCCAACTGACTTTGATATAACAAGCACTGCTCCCGGTTGGCACTTTTGTCACCCGGGAGCAGTGCACATTAAACACTCCATCCATGAGCGCACACAATCCCTCTCTGCCGTTGCCGGTTATCGAACCGGAACAGAGCGCAGCCCTAGCGGCGCTCGACGCCAAGAAAATGTCGTCGACAATGCGCAAGCAGCGTTGGCAGGACTACCTGTTTCACAAGATTACGTTCGGCTTTGCATTTAGCGTATTAGCGGTGCTGGTCGGTATTATCGGGTCGCTGGCCGTCGGTGCCTGGCCCGCGTTTCATGAATTTGGACTGGGCTTCATCACCACTGTCGAGTGGGACCCGGTCAATGATAAATACGGTGCGATGATCGCCATCGTCGGCACCTTGTCGACGTCCTTTATCGCGCTGATTATTGCCTTCCCGATCAGCTTCGGGATTGCGTTGTTTCTGACTGAAATCTGTCCGTCGTGGCTGCGCAGTCCGCTCGGTTCCGCCGTCGAACTGCTGGCTGGCGTGCCCAGTATTATTTACGGCATGTGGGGCCTGTTTATTTTTGCGCCTCTGTTTGCTGACTACGTGCAGCCGGCTTTGGCCTCGACCCTGGGCACATTGCCCGTCATTGGCGTGCTGTTCAGCGGTCCGCAGATGGGGATTGGTATTCTCACTGCCGGGCTGATCCTGGCGGTGATGATCATTCCTTTTATTGCCTCGGTGATGCGCGACGTGTTCGAAGTAGTGCCGGAAGTACTCAAGGAATCGGCGTACGCACTTGGCTGCACGAAGTGGGAAGTCGTCCGCAAAGTGGTGTTGCCTTACACCAAGGCGGGTGTGGTCGGTGGCGTGATGCTGGGTCTCGGTCGCGCACTGGGTGAAACCCTGGCGGTGACATTCGTAATCGGCAATGCGCACAAGTTGTCATGGTCCTTGTTTGCCGCCGGTAACAGTATCGCGTCGACGCTGGCCAATGAGTTTGCAGAAGCCCAATCGGAGTTGCATGTGGCGTCGCTGTACGCACTCGGCCTGATCCTGTTCGCGATCACGTTCATCGTGTTGGGTGCGGCCAAGATCATGCTGGCAAGTATGGAACGCAAGGAAGGGTCTAAATAATGGATAGCCCAATGAATCCGATTTATCGCAAACGGCTGTGGATGCATCGCTTCGGTATCACGCTGTCTTTCCTGGCCATGGCGATCGGCTTGTTTTTTCTGATGTGGATTTTATTTACGCTGATTATCAAGGGTTTCGGTGCAGTGGACATGTCCATGTTCACGGAAACGACGCCAGCGCCGGGCAGCGAAGGTGGCGGTCTGATGAATCCGATTGTCGGTAGTCTGATGATGGTCGGTCTCGCGACCTTGATCAGCACGCCGATTGGCATACTGGCTGGTATTTATTTGTCCGAGTACGGTGATCGCAGCTGGTTTGCGCAAGTCACACGCTTCGTCACCGACATCATGTTGTCGGCACCATCGATTGTGATCGGACTGTTTATTTACGCGATTTATGTGGCCAATGTGCGGCACTTTTCGGGTTGGGCAGGCACGTTTGCGATCTCGCTGATTGCCGTGCCAGTGGTTGTGCGCACTACGGACAACATGCTCAAGCTGGTGCCGAACAGCTTGCTCGAAGCAGCCTTTGCACTCGGTGCCCCGCGCTGGAAAGTGGCGACTTTTGTGCGCTTGCGTGCTGTCAGGGCGGGTGTGATGACAGGTGCGTTGCTGGCACTGGCACGTATCTCCGGCGAGACTGCCCCCTTGCTATTTACTGCCCTGAACAACCAATTTTTCAGTGCCGACATGAACGCACCGCTGGCCAATTTGCCGGTGGTGATTTACCAGTTCGCAATGAGCCCTTATGAAAACTGGCGCTCGCTGGCATGGGGTGGGGCGTTGCTGGTGACCTTCACCGTGCTGGGCCTGAACATTTTGTCGCGTACTGTCTTCAACCAAAAAATCAAGAGCTGACTTCCATGATCAATAACCATTCTGCGGACAAGAAGCCGACTATCGCGATCTCCGACCTTAACTTTTTTTATGGCACTTTTCAGGGCCTGAAAAATATCAATCTCAATATTCACGAGAAAAAAGTCACGGCTTTCATCGGCCCGTCCGGCTGCGGAAAATCAACATTGCTGCGCACGCTCAACCGGATGTATGACTTGTATCCCGGCCAGCGCGCCGAAGGCCAGATTGTCTACCGTGGTAAGAACATCCTGGATGCCGACCAGGACGTCAACGCCTTGCGTGCCAAAGTCGGCATGGTGTTCCAGAAGCCGACACCGTTTCCGATGTCGATCTACGACAACATTGCTTTCGGTGTGCGCTTGTATGAAAACCTGCCGAAAGGCGAGATGGACGAGCGCGTCGAGTGGGCGCTCAACAAGGCCGCGCTGTGGGTCGAGGTCAAGGACAAACTCAACAAGAGTGGCCTGAGCCTGTCCGGCGGACAGCAGCAGCGTTTGTGTATCGCCCGCGGCGTCGCGGTCAAGCCCGACGTGCTGTTGCTCGATGAGCCAACCTCGGCGCTGGACCCGATTTCGACTGCGAAAATCGAAGAGCTGATCAGCGAACTCAAGCTTGATTACACCATTACAATCGTAACGCACAACATGCAGCAAGCAGCGCGCTGCTCGGACTACACCGCCTACATGTATCTGGGTGAACTGGTCGAATATGGCGAGACCGACCAGATTTTCATGAACCCGTCCAAAAAAGAAACTCAGGATTACATCACTGGCCGCTTCGGCTGAGCGATCCTGACTTTCTTTCTCATTTCCCTCTCATTCACCTTGCGAACCAACCAGGAAAGTTTTTTATGACAGGCGAACATTCTTCCAAACAATACGACCTTGATCTTGAATCGATCCGGTCGAAAGTACTGCTGATGGGCGGACTGGTCGAAAGCCAGTTGCGCGATGCGATGGTGTCTTTTCGCACTGGAAATGTTGCATTGTCCTTTGCCGTGATCAAGTCCGACGAAAGCGTCAACAAGCTCGAAGTCCAGCTCGACGAAACCTGTAGCCAGTTGATCGTGCGCCGCCAGCCTGCCGCCAATGACTTGCGTACCGTGATGGCGACCGTCAAGGTCATTACCGACCTCGAACGCATCGGTGATGAAGCCAGCAAAATTGCCCGTACCGCTGCCAACTTGCATGAGCGTGGCACGATGTCGGTCAATCACTACGAGACTGTCCGTGTGATCGCCACCAGCGCTGCCGACATGCTGCACGATGCACTCGATGCATTTGCGCGGCTTGATGCCAAGCAGGCATTGCGTCTGATTGCGCAGGATGCGGTAATCGATCACGAATTTCGCTCGATCATGCGGAGCCTGATCACGTTCATGATGGAAGACCCGCGCACGATTTCGTCGGCCCTCGATACCCTGTGGGTCGCCAAAGCCATCGAACGCATCGGTGACCATGCCAAGAACATCGCCGAGTATGTGATCTACATCGTCGAAGGTAAGGACATCCGTCACACCGACTACGCGGCTTCAGTCAAACTGGACGATTAAGCAGACCCCATGGCAGTCGATAAAGCCACCATCCTGATCGTCGAAGACGAACCCGCTATCGTTGAACTGGTCAGCTACACGTTGCGCGACGCCGGTTGGAACACCATGGCGGTCAATACGACTGCGGAGGCATGGGACTACATTCAACGCCGCACGCCGCATCTGATTTTGCTTGACTGGATGTTGCCGGATCAGAGCGGCTTGCGGTTGCTATCGCGCATTCGTGCTGATCGCCAGTTGCAAGCGATCCCGGTGATCATGCTGACGGCCAAGACCATGGAAGAAGACAAGATCGCCGGGCTCGACAATGGTGCCGATGATTACGTGACCAAACCATTTTCACCGCGCGAACTGACGGCCCGGATCAAGGCGCTGTTGCGGCGCAAGAGTCCAGAGCACGCACAGAGCATGATGAGTGCCGGTCCGGTCACGCTCGACCCGATCAGTTGCAGCGTCAGCCTGTCCGATCAAAAAATCGAGATCGGTCATGCCGAATTCAAGCTGCTTAAATTTTTTCTGGCGCACCCGGATCGGGTGTTCAGTCGCACTCAACTGCTCGATAAGGTGTGGGGTGACCACGCGGTCATCGAAGAACGTACTGTCGATGTGCATGTGCTGCGTCTGCGCAAGGCACTAAAAGAAGCCGAGCATCTGATCCGCACTGTGCGAAGCGTAGGCTACATGCTGTCCGAAAAATAAAGTCCCGCCATGAATCCACAGTTGCTGTTCTGGGTGCCCGCACTGCTGCGGATAGCTGGTGTGTTCCTGGTATCGGGCGTACTTGGTTACTTTTTCGGGCCTGTTACCGGCTTTGTCGCCTGCATTCTTGCCTTGTGCGCGATCCTCGCTATCCAGCTTGGTTATTTGCAGCTTCTCAATGTCTGGCTCGATCATCCTGACAGCGCCAAGTTGCCCGATGGCTGGGGATCCTGGACCGATGTCTTCTCGCGTCTTTACCGACTGCGTCGCAGCGATGAAAAGCATCAGGTCGAACTGACCGAATGGCTGGCGCGTTTTCGTCAGGCCATGACGCTGTTGCCCGATGGCGTGGTCATCATGGACGATGTACTGTTTCTTGAGTGGTGCAACCCGGCGGCCGAACGGCATCTGGGTTTACAAAACGAGCGTGACAAGGGCATGCGCGTAACCAATCTGATTCGTAATCCGGACTTCATGGATTACATTATTCTCGGTCGCTACGAGCAGCCGCTGACGCTGGCGCTAAAAGACCGCAAGCTGATCATGCAGATCATCCCGTTTGAAAACCGGCGCCAGATTCTGGTGACGCATGATGCCACCGAGTCGGATCGAATCGAAATGATGCGGCGCGACTTCATCGCCAACGCGTCGCATGAATTGCGTACGCCACTGACGGTGATCAATGGCTTCCTGGAGATTGCGTTGATGCAGCCCAATCTTGATGCCCGCACCCGTGCGTCACACCTGACGCTGATGACCGAACAGGGACTGCGCATGCAAAACCTGGTCGAAGACATGCTGACACTGACACGGCTCGAATCGATCGACTTTCCGATGCGGCCCGAGCGCGTCAACATCCACAGTCTGCTGGAGCAAATCCGTGCCGAGGTCGAGGCGCTATCGGCAGGCAAGCATGTCATTACCCTCGACATTGATGGTCCGGACGTGCGCGGCAGTACCGATGAGTTGCGCAGCGCTTTCAGCAACCTGGCTTCGAATGCAGTGCGCTACACGCCGGCGGGCGGCGCCATTGCCATCAGCTGGAAAAAAGGCCTGACTGGTCCGGTATTTGCGGTGCAGGACAGTGGCATCGGCATCCTGCCGGAACACATTTCGCGCCTGACCGAGCGCTTCTACCGCGTTGATAAAAGCCGTTCGCGCGAGACCAAGGGGACCGGGCTCGGTCTGGCCATTGTCAAGCATGTGCTGCTACGCCATGCAGCCGTGTTGGCGATCGAATCGACGCCGGGGCAGGGCAGCTTGTTCAAGGTCAGGTTTCCGGCAAGCGCGGCGAGTCAGTAACGCGTTGCCGGGCTTGCCGCGTTTAGTGCGTTAGTGACTTAGTGACTTAGTAATCGTGATCGAGTTGCAGCGCTTCCAGAAAACGCGACACCATGTTGTAGGCCGCAATCGTCGCGGTCAGCTCGACCATTTCGCGATCGCTGAAGTTGGCCTTGACAGCATCGAATACCGCTTGCGGCACGCGAATGGAGGTGGTCATCGCATCGGTATAGTCGATGACTTGCAAGTCCAGCGCGTCAAAGTGATCGCGGTAACCGGCGGTTTTCAGGGCCGCGAGTTGCGCGTCGGTGTATCCCTCTTTTAACGCAAATGGCACGTGCTGGGCGAATTCATAATCGGCTTCGTTGAGTACCGCAATACGCATGATGGCCAGTTCGCGATAGCGTGCCGACAAAAGGCATTGCTGGCGAATCGCGGTGAGTAACTGGCGCCAGCCGTCGGCCAGCGGCGGACTTTGCAGCAGCATCTTGTACAAGTTGATGACGCTGCCGCCGCGCTCGGCTGCGATGCGGGCGGCTTGTTCTGCGATGTCTGGTTGGGTTGGGTCAGCGTAGGGGAGGCGTGCCATGGTCGGATTTTCCGGGTGAGTGTAGAAGCGTCAGATTGTGACATTGTTTATGTATCGTAATTGTCAGATCGCTTTCGCAGTATGATCTGCGCCTTTCTACCTATTGCCTCTACCCAATCCATGTCCTTTGATTTGTTGACGCGTCTTGCCGTGCTTGCTACGGCTTTGCTAATGGGCGGCTGCCTGTCCGTGCCGCCCGTTCCCGTGACGCCGATCGCTGTACCCAAACCGCCGCATCCGATCCGCATCGGCCTGGCGTTGGGCGGTGGTGCGGCGCGCGGCTTCGCGCACATCGGTGTCATCAAGGCGCTGGAAGCGCAGGGCATCTTTCCTGATATTGTCGTCGGCACCAGCGCGGGGAGCCTGGTCGGTGCGCTGTACGCGGCGGGTAATAACGGCTACGCGTTGCAAAAAATGGCGCTCGAGATGGACGAGGCAGCAATTTCCGACTGGAGCGTGCCGTTGTTTGCAAAAGCCAGTGGCGTCTTCAAAGGCGAGGCGCTGCAGAACTATGTCAACAAGTCAGTGGGCAATCTGCCCATCGAAAAATTCAAATTGCCTTTTGGTGCCGTCGCCGCTGACCTCAATAGCGGCTTGCCTATCCTGTTCAGGCGCGGCAATGCCGGGCTGGCAGTGCGTGCCTCGTCGGCCGTGCCGGGTGTGTTCCAGCCGGTACGGATTGGTGATCATGCGTATGTCGATGGCGGTCTGGTGTCGCCCGTGCCGGTGCGCTTTGCGCGCGAGATGGGAGCGGACTTTGTCATCGCAGTCAATATTTCTACCCAGCCGGATGTGCAGGCTGCGCAGAGTTCGGTCGATGTCGTGTTGCAGACCTTTGCGATCATGGGGCAGAGCATCAACCGGGTCGAGCTCAAGGATGCCGATATCGTGATCGTACCAAAATTGGGCAGCATGAAAGGCAATGATTTTGCCGGTCGCAATCTGGCGATTCTGGCCGGCGAGCAAGCCACCACGCTGGTGCTGCCCGAATTGCGGGAAAAGCTGCGGGCCAGGCGCGAGCAATAAAAAAGCCGCGTCGGTAGCGAGGCGGCCTGATTAGTATGAATGTGTTCGTTCAGGGATGCTCGGGATCGCTGATGCGGCGTGCGCCATTGAAGCGTTTTTTCCAGTAACCGATATCCATGCTTTCGATCCGGACTTCACCACCGGCTGAAGGCGAGTGAATGAACTTGTTATCACCGAGGTAAATCCCGACATGCGAAAAGCCGCGTCGCAGCGTGTTGTAGAACACGAGGTCACCGGGCTGCATGTCATGACTATCGACCTTCTCGCCGACCCGGCTGATTTCGAGGGCTGTACGTGGCAAGGTCTCGCCCCACGCTTCCTGAAATACCAGTCGCACCAGACCGCTACAATCTAATCCGCTTTCGGCGGTGTCACCACCCATGCGGTAACGGATACCGATCAGGCCGAGCGCGCTTAGTGCCAATTCGGATGCGCGGTCGCTCAGGGTTTGCAACCGGGCCAAAGCGACACTTTTTGGCGGCGCGGAAATGTCGGCTGCCAAACTCGTCGTGGCTGACGCGCAGGCGGCAACCAGTAGCGCGCTGGAAATGAACTGGCGGAGAACTCGGCGGGGAGGGCTGCTTGTCGTCAAAATTGGGCGCGGTTTTTTTTCGATTGGCCAAGGTAACCGAATCATCAAAACCTGTCAAAAGTTATTCCACTCCGATCTGATTTGCCCGACCTGTCTATCGTACAATCGAGGCTCTTTTTTTATCCCGGAGTTGTGATGCAATCCAAGCAAATATTGTCCCTCGTTGATGTCAAAAAAATTGCCGCTGCTGCTGAAGCTGAAGCGCTTGCCAACAACTGGGCTGTCGCCATTGCGATTGTCGATGATGGTGGTCACTTGCTGTCGTTCCAGCGTCTTGATGGTACGGCGCCGATTTCGGCCGACATCGCTCCTGCAAAAGCACGTACCGCGGCACTCGGTCGTCGCGAATCAAAAATTTACGAAGACATGATCAACAATGGCCGGATGTCTTTTATCACGGCACCAAAGCTCGAAGGCATGCTCGAAGGCGGCGTACCGATCATGATCGACGGTCAATGCCTGGGTGCGGTCGGTGTCTCCGGTGTCAAATCGTCGGAAGATGCGCAAGTTGCCAAGGCAGGGATTGCCGCACTGCTGGGCTAAGGCCCAACGACTAGTCCGGTCAGATTGGCCGGTCCGGCGAGAAATTCTTACTCGCCGGTGTTTTTCCGGTTTGCCCCGGCCTCCTTGTAGGCTATAATCCGGCGGTTTAGCCCATTTTATTCCGCCGTAGCGCACACCTCTTTTACGCCCCTGAATGACCACGCCATTTTCCGCGCGCCTAGCCGTGGTAAGCGCGCGCGGGCACTCCGGCGCGATGCAGCGCGGCGGTAACCACATCAGGAGTTACCCCTTGCCGCCATTCTTTTCTGGCCCTGCAGTTCCAGCCATCCTTGCTCTTGCAGACGGGTCGATCTTCCAGGGTTTTTCCATCGGCGCTGCCGGCCACACGAGCGGTGAGGTCGTCTTCAATACGGCAATGACCGGTTATCAGGAAATCCTGACCGACCCGAGTTATAGCCGTCAGATCGTCACGCTCACGTATCCGCATATCGGCAATACCGGGATCAATCCCGAAGATGTCGAGTCGTCGCGGGTGCATGCCGCCGGTCTCGTGATTCGCGACTTGCCGCTAATGGCATCAAACTTCCGTTCGCAGCAAAGCCTGACCGATTATCTGCAAGCCGAAAATATCGTCGCCATCGCTGG
>JBLHMB010000034.1:0-38025 GCA_047621665.1 Bradyrhizobium sp.
TCGAGGCACTACTGATCGTCGTCGTCAATGCCGCGCAAACCGATCAGGTTCTGTTTGGCGAGCACGGCGCTGCGGCGCACCTCGCACCTGGCGCGATCGTCATTGCCAGTGCCACCGTCGCGCCCGAATACGCCGAAACCCTCGGTGCCAGGCTGCTGGCGATGGGCTTGCGCTTCATCGATGCACCGATTTCCGGCGGTGCGGCCAAAGCCGCCTCGGGCCAGATGTCGGTCATGGCGGCCGGTGCGCCGGACACGTTTGCCGTCTGCGTCGATTTATTCGCAGCGATCTGCGCCAACCTGTATCGCCTCGGCGACCAGCCCGGCCAGGGCTCGAAAGTGAAGATGATCAACCAGCTTCTGGCCGGCGTGCACATCGCCGCTGCCGCCGAAGCGATGGCGCTGGGCTTGCGCGCCGGCTGCGATCCCGATGCGCTGTACGAAGTCATCTCCAACAGCGCCGGCAGTTCATGGATGTTCCAGAACCGCGTACCGCATATCCTCGCCGGTGACTACCGGCCGCTGTCGGCGGTGAACATTTTCGTCAAGGATCTCGGTATCGTGCTCGACTACGCAAAAAAGAGCGTGTTCCCGTTGCCACTGTCGGCCACTGCGCACCAGATGTTCATGCAGGCTTCGGCAGCCGGTTTTGGCGCCGAGGACGATTCGGCCGTCATCAAGGTATTCCCCGGCATTACGCTGCCTGCAGCCAAAGTATGAGGAGACTGACATGACCGTGTTACTGGGATGTATCGCTGACGATTTTACCGGCGCAACCGACCTTGCCGGCATGCTGGTGAAAGCCGGCATGCGCACGGTGCAACTGATCGGCGTGCCGAGTGGCCCGCCACCGGACAACATCGACGCCATCGTGATCGCGCTGAAGTCGCGCACCAATCCGGCGACCGAGGCGGTGGGCGAATCGCTGGCGGCGCTGCGCTGGCTGCAGCAGGCCGGCTGTCAGCAGTTTTATGCGAAGTATTGCTCGACCTTTGACTCTACGCCGCAAGGCAATATCGGACCGGTGGCCGACGCGCTGATGGACGCGCTCGGCACCGATTTCACAGTCGCCTGCCCGGCCTTTCCGGCCAATGGCCGCACGATCTACAAGGGCTATCTGTTTGTCGGTAACGAACTCCTCAATGAGTCCGGCATGCGCAACCATCCGCTGACGCCGATGCACGACGCCAGCCTGGTGCGCGTGCTGCAACAGCAGGTCACCGGCAAGGTCGGCCTGGCTGATTACCGCGTCGTCGAACAAGGCGCGGAGGCGATTGCCGCACGCTTCGCCGAGCTGCGCACGCAAGGCCATCGCTATGCAATCGTCGATGCGGTCTCGGACCAGGACTTGATGGCCATCGGCGCGGCGTGCGCCGGCTTGCCGCTGGTCACCGGCGGCTCCGGCATCGCGCTGGGTTTGCCAGACAATTTCCGCCGGCGCGGCTTGCTGGCCGCGCACACCGTGGCCGACCGCTTGCCGGCCACCGGCGGACGGCGCGCCGTGATCGCCGGCAGCTGTTCGGTAGCAACACAACAACAGGTCGCCGCCATGCGCGCCGTCGCGCCGGCATTCCATGTCGATCCGCTGCAACTGGCACGCGGCGATGACGTTGTTGCCGCCGCACTCGACTGGGCGGAGGCAAACCTGGGCCAACAACCGGTGCTGGTGTACGCGACCGCGACGCCGGAAACCGTGCGCGCGGTACAAGCGCAACTTGGCGTCGCACGCGCCGGCACGCTGGTCGAAGTCGCCCTTGCAGCCATCGCACAAGGATTAGTGCGACTAGGGGTCGGACAACTCATCGTCGCCGGTGGCGAAACCTCCGGCGCGGTGGTCAAGGCGCTCGGCATCAGCGGCCTGATCATTGGCCCGGAAATCGATCCGGGCGTGCCGTGGACCGCTGTGATGCACGACCATCGGAGTGAAAAAAGCAGCGGCACACCGCTGGCGCTGGCCCTCAAGTCGGGTAACTTCGGCAGCGAGGATTTCTTCATCAAGGCCTGGGCCCGCCTGCCATGACAATCGCGATCCACACCCACACCGACGAAGCCCGCCAGCGCGAACTGATCGTCGAGTTCGGCCGCTCGCTGTACGAGCGCGGCCTGACTGCCGGCAGCAGCGGCAACCTGAGCGTGCGGCTAGCCGATGGCTGGCTGCTCACACCCACCAATGTCAGCCTCGGCCGGCTCGATCCGGCACGGCTCTCCAAGCTCGATGACTACGGCACGCTGATCAGCGGCGAAGCGCCATCGAAGGAAGCCTTCCTGCATCAGGCGATGTACCGCCAGCGCGGCAAGGCCGGCGCAATCGTCCATCTGCACTCAACCTATGCGGCCGCGGTGTCATGCCTGTGCGGCCTCGATCACGATGACTGTATCCCGCCACTGACGCCCTACTTTGTCATGAAAATTGGCCGCTTGCCGCTGGTGCCGTATCACCGGCCAGGCGATCCGGCACTGGCTGCGGTGATCGGCAAGCTGGCCGGAAAACACTCGGCCGTGCTGCTGGCGAACCACGGACCGGTGGTCTCGGGCAGCACACTTGAAGCGGCCGTGTATGCCGCCGAAGAGCTGGAAGAAACCGCCAAACTGTTCTTGCTGCTGCGCGGCGCGCCGACCCGAGCGCTCGATGCAGAACAAATCCAGGACCTCACCTCAACCTTCGGGCTCGATCTTTAACGCGATCATCACCCCCCTATTTCATCAAGGACTGCCATGCCCCGATTTGCTGCCAACCTGACCATGATGTTCAATGAAGTCGCCTTCCCGCAGCGCTTTGCCGCAGCTGCCGCGGCCGGCTTCAAGGCCGTCGAATTCCTGTTTCCGTACGATCACAGTCCCGCTGAAGTCGCGTCGCTGCTGCAAGAAAACCAGCTGCAAAACGTGCTGTTCAATTTGCCGCCGGGCGACTGGGCGGCCGGCGAACGCGGCATCGCCTGTCTGCCCGGACGCGAAGAAGAATTCCGCGCCGGCGTGGCACGGGCTATCGAGTACGCGCTGGCGCTGGGTACGCCACGACTGCACATGATGGCCGGCCTGGTGCCTGCCGGCGCTGATCTGGCCGTACATCGCGAGCAATACCTGTCGAACCTGCGCCATGCGGCGAAGGAGCTCGGCAAGCACGGCCTGATGCTGTTGCTCGAACCAATCAATGGCCGCGACATGCCTGGCTATTTCCTGAGCGGACAAGCGCAGGCGCATGCATTGCGCGAAGAATCGGGAGCGACCAACGTCAAGGTACAGATGGATTTCTATCACGCGCAAATCGTCGAGGGTGACCTGGCGATGACGCTCAAGCAGCACGTCGACGGCATCGGCCACGTGCAGATCGCCAGCGTTCCGAGCCGCAATGAACCGGATGACGGCGAAGTCAATTATCCGTACCTGTTCGCGCTACTCGATGAGCTCGACTACGACGGCTGGATCGGCTGCGAGTACCGCCCGCGTGGCCGCACCGAAGACGGTCTGACGTGGCTGAAAGCAGCGCAAGGAGAGCCATCATGAAGGTGCTCATCACCGGTGGTGCCGGTTTCCTCGGTCAGCGCCTGGCGCGGCAATTACTCAACATCGGCCAGCTGACCGGCAGCGATGGAGCACGCCACAACATCGAACAACTGGTGCTGGCCGATGTCGTGGCAGCACATGACTTCAACGATGCGCGGGTACGCGTGGTCACCGGCGATATCGCCGATACCGCATTACTGCGCGACGTGATCGATACCGACACCCGTGCAATCTTCCATCTGGCCGCCATCGTCAGCTCGCATGCCGAAGCCGACTTCAACCTCGGCATGCGCATCAACCTCGACGCGCCGCGCCTGCTGCTGGAAGTCTGCCGCGAATGCGGACACCAGCCGAAAGTGGTCTTCACCAGCTCGGTCGCGGTGTATGGTGGCGACCTGCCGGCAGTCGTGCTCGACACCACCGCGCTCAATCCGCAATCGTCGTACGGCATGCAAAAAGCCATCGGCGAATTGCTGCTCAACGACTACAGCCGGCGTGGCTTTGTCGATGGCCGCGTGTTGCGATTGCCAACCATTAGCGTGCGTCCGGGGCTACCGAACAAGGCCGCCTCGTCATTCGCCAGCGGCATCATCCGCGAACCACTCAACGGTGTCGCGTCGGTCTGTCCGGTCTCACCCGATACCCGTCTGTGGCTGCTATCGCCACAACGTGCGATCGATGCGCTGATCGCCGGGCATGACTTGCCGGGTAGCGCGTTTGGGGCGAGCCGCACGGTCAATTTGCCGGGTGTCTCGGTGAGCGTCGCCGGCATGCTGGCCGCGCTGGAAAAAGTCGCGGGTGCAGCACCGCTGGCGCATGTCACCTTTGCGCCGGACCCGGCGGTCGAGTGCATCATCCGCAGTTGGCCAGCATGCTGGGACGTGACGCGAGCACACATGATGGGCCTGGTCGGCGATACCGATTTCGACGCCATCGTGCGGGCTTATATTGCTGACGAACTGACGACGAGCTGACCGGTACCACCGGCGCCTCAACGGAACCCGGAAAAGACGCCCGTACAGCCGCGCAAAATAAGGCCGGCCATGCGGTGCGCGAGGCCGGCCAATCTTTCTTTGCTTCGCCAACTGCCAGTGAGTACCCGCGTTGCCACACCAGCGGGTTGCCTGGATCAGACCAGACGTGCCAGCAACCAGCCGGTAGCCACAATATGGCTGAGGGTTACCAGCACCGACACGCCATGCAGCCATTTGAAGCGCTGCCGCTGGCCGGCGTCCGTCGCACGATTTATTGCAGGCATCAACAACTGCCGAACAGGAAGCGTGGACAGCGCGACGCCGGCCATCACAAGCGCCGCCGTGACGTCATGCGACCACCAGGTCAACCCCGCCACGACTGCCGTGGCCATCACAAAAACATAGAACAATGGGAAAGCGCGCCGCAACGTTGCGCCTGCGGTTTGCGTTGGCAACACCGAAAAAAGCAGCGCGGCAAAGCCGAATGAATAGAGCGTCATTCCACCAAACAAAAGAGCGGTGGATAACACTGCGAGCGAATGCGTCATGCCGGAAACCCTTGTCATCAAAAAAGTTAATGGGCGCTTGGTGCGCAACTGCAGCGACCTGCTGCCAGAAAATTACTTGTCACTCAACAGGATGATGAAAAATCTTGCGTCACGATCATAACCTCTAGTCACCATTGCGCGCTTGAGGGCAAGACCATGCCATCGACAGTGCCGAACTACACCTTCAGCAGAAGTCCGTCGAGCGCGCACTACCGCGCGTTATCACTTGATTCAAGAAAGAGAATTACACTGGCGCTTGCGTTTTTAAGACAAACAAGCACACCGCAAATGCGTCATCGCTTTTCGACGGTGGCCGGTTTGCAAGCCACCCCGGTCAGCTCACGGTAACTTTAAACAATGGAATACCCGGATGAAAAATTACGCTTGTGTCGAACTGTGCGATCTGGAAATCGACACGGACATCGGGACCTATGGTCCCAATGACACCAGACCCGACAAACACTTGCTCGACCTTACTTTGCAGATCAGTTCGGACAAGGTCCTGATTGCTCAAGACGGTATGGCCTATGTATTCGATTACGACCCGTTAATCGCAGAAATTGACCGTCTTGCCGGCGACTGCCACTACGAGACGCAAGAGCGGCTCATCACCCGGATCGTTAAGGCGTGTGCCGCTTGCGCAGAGGTTGACGCTGTCGACATCTATTTGCGCAAACTCCCGGTGCGCAACGGCTCAGGTTCGCTCGGCGTGAGGCTGTCGATCGATGCAATGACGTTGGACGGGATGCGATAAATGCTTGAAAGACGAGGGGGCACAAGGTACTTTTTGACCTCCCCAGTGCCGCGCCAGTGCGTCCCGTTCATCCAGCTTCGCTTGTCTTCTCATCCGATATTTTCAGGATTAGCGCGGTGACCGGGCGCATCAAGAAGAAAAGAAATTTGGCTCTGTTGGACAGTTTCGTCGCAAAAACTAACGTTGAAGAAGTGTGTACGTTGTGCGGACGACCGATCCCGAGCAAGCAAAAGGACGCCCATCACCTCGTCCCCAAGTCGCATGGCGGATCACTGACGGTTAACCTGCATCGCATATGTCACCGCCAGATTCACGCGCTCTATACCGAAACGGAACTGGCGCGGCAGTTTTCTACTGTTGAGCAGTTACTGCAACAAGATGAAATGCGTCACTTTTTGAAGTGGGTCAAAACCAAGCCCAATGACTTTTTTGAAAAGAGCCGGAAAAGCGCGCGCCTACGTAGTAAATAAAGTCTCCACCATGTGGCGATGTCGAAGAATCATTTTTCTCGCAAGTTTATGACGGGAATATCCACAAAAATTGGCCGATTATTCGAGCACCGACAGCAGATCCTTATCAGGCAAAGACCGTAATAACAGCACGTCGATAATCCACCAACGGAGCAGTCGGATGGCTGTCCCAAACCTCCAGAATGAGGTGAATTTCCTTTCCTGCGGCATCGATGGGAACCGTAAAGTTAATACTTTGCGCCGTCGGATTGTTAATAACTATGCTCTTACCATACGGGTTGTTGCCAGCCTCTTGGTAGTGCCACCAAGCATAGCGAACCGCACCTTGATCAGGATCGCTAGAGCCAGCCGCAGATAAGTTTAACGTTTGATTTGTTTGCGCCTGTAACCTAATAATCTCTTTACTGTTATTTCCGTTTAACACAGCAACAGGTCGATGATTCGCTTTGCTGTAAGGCATGACGCACCAATCATTACGTACTTTGAAATCATTCCACATGGCCTCGCGCCAGCGCCAGACAGCAGCGGCATGGCCGGTATAAACCGTACCACTGGCCGGGTTAGTCCATTTATCGTTCACCTCGGCATGCACAGAGAAGGGAGCGTAGGCTTGTTCCGCGGCCGCAACGTCGGTGTGGTAGGAAAAAATGCCCGTCACTTTTTGACTTGTAAAACGTCCGCTCCAGCCACCCCATGAGAGCTGAGATTTGTCGGTAGTATCGTTGAGGCTGGCGGTGATCAAGCCAATCCAAGGAATGGTGCCGCCGCCTTCGGCGTAATACATTGTGCTACCCAACAGCCGGTGAGGATATAGCGCGCCGAGCGCACCGTGATTGATCCGCACATTTTCATCGGCCCAGGCATCCTGTCCTTGCGGGCTATTGTTGTAGGGCTGCCAGACATAGGGTCCGAGGTTTGTGTTGCCCGGTCCGCCATAGGCATACGTTTGATCCTTGCTACGGATCCAAAATATACTTGGAAATTCGTGGTTGATCCAAGCACCTGCATCGTCCTGGGCACCATTTTCATAGACACGTAACTTGGCCACAAAAGCGTCGGTCTCCGCAATCGAATGGCTCGCGCGGTAATCTTGCAGTGCTTGCGCCAGTGTATTGCTACCCGCATTGACAACGATGTACACAGGGCGCGGATCAGCCTTGGTGACAGCAGCAATAATGAGATTTGATCCGGCGCTACTTTTACCCGGACCGATACCAGCGACGCCATAGGTCGGCTGCCCCATTGAAACAATACTGCGTAAATAGGTTGGGACGGGCCAACCCGCGGCATGGAGCTGCAGGTTGGGATAATCTTTTTCGTAAGCGTCAATCAATGGGGTGAATTTAGCGGGATGTGTGGCGTTAATTGTGCGCAGGTATTCGCCAGTGACAGCCACTAAACCCTCTATTTGAATTTCATTTGAGCAGAGTAATAGATGAATAATCTGTTGTACTTCATCTGGCTCGTTGCCTATATCGGCAAGCAAGATCATGCGCGCCTTGCCGGCGACAGGCGCGGGTGCGGGTGCGGGTGCGGGCGCAGGAGAAGGTGCAGGTGTGGGAGCAGGTGCAGCACCGTTAGTCACGGTCAGGGTGAGTACAGCGGTAGCACCTGCCGTACCGGTACCGTTTTTGCCTGTGTAAGGCGTAGCTCGAATAATGTAGATGCCATTAGCCGGGCGCCATGTGCGGTAGTGGCCCTTGCCATCATCGCCCTTGAACGCGTAGGGCGCATTGTTCTCGGTCTGAATGGCTCCTGCGGAGTCGGTAAAGATCACGGATGCGACGTCGAGTGCATTTGCTCGTACGTTGATTCCCTTGTCTGTGGGAACCGAGACCGTGCCGCTGGAAATAAAGTTGCTCATGTCGGCACCTGAGCTGACATCCACCACGGTGAACGATTGGATAACAGGAAGGCCAGTAGCATGTGCAAGCATTTGAAGGCCAGTCCCGGTTGCAACGGCAGACGCGCCACTTAACGCACGAAGAAGAAACCGACGCCGCTCTGCATTGGCTTCAGGGGAATCAAACGTCTCGTCGCTCATGGGATCTCCTAATCGTTTTACACCTAAAGTTAATCAATACTACTGATAGTTAAGGGTGTGTTAGCCGGATTAAGAAGTCAACCTCGCGAAGCCAACTTCAACGCTGCCAACTATACAAACGTTGTTCCAAATCAACTTTACGTTGAAAGGTGACGTGACATGTTGTTCGGAGGATTATTTTCGAGGTTGGTAGATTAGCGTCGGGTGAAAGGCCTGCGCTGCCAAAATCAGCCTTTGCTGCGCGCGGTACTACTAGCGGTGTTCAGTGGTGCGACATTGCTGCGAAAGAGGGAGCGGCTCATCAAGGAACGACTCTCTAAGCGCGATAGCTTGTGTGTCACATCTGAAGCTTCAGCGCTTGAAGGCCAGCAACAGCACACCACCAGCAACCATCGCGATACCTGACCACTCCCGCAGCGATGGCCGCTCGCCCAGAAACGCGAAGGCAAATACCGCGACCAGGACAAGACTGAGTTTATCCACCGGTGCAACTTTAGAGGCTTCGCCGAGCTTGAGCGCCCTGAAATAACAGACCCACGATGCGCCGGTCGCCAGACCGGACAAAGCAAGAAATAACCATGTTTTTGTTGATAGCGCGAAAGGATCGGACCACTTGCCCGTGGCGACGACAAACACCGTCAGCACCACAATGATGATCGCTGTACGGATCAGCGTGGCGAGATCGGAATCAACGCCTTGAATCCCTATCTTGGCAAAAATCGCGGTCAGCGCTGCAAAGATGGCAGACAGAATTGCCCAGTAAAACCAGCCCGTCGTCGTCGCCATCGCTTGCCTTTTTTGTGAGTGGATAAATGTTCTGCTGACCGCGACGAGATCAATTCCAGTGGGCATCCCGGCGCAACGTCGGTGTCTTTTCCATTTGCTCAGGCGTTCCCTGAACTGGTTTGGGCAGTGAAATACAGACGTCAACCCGCAAGCCGGAATGGCGTGCTTCGTCTGCAAACGCCAGCGCAATCTTTGCGCCAATCCGGTCGGTGATGACCTTGACGATGGCAAGACCCAAGCCGGATCCGACTTGCTCGCTCCCTGCTGTGCGATAAAACGGGTCAAACACCCGCTGTCGCTCGGCGACGTCAATGCCTGGCCCCGAATCCTGAATGCGCAAGATAGCCTGACCGTCTTCGGTACGGACAGAGAGATCGACCGTCCCGCCATCGTGCGTGTAGCGAATGGCGTTATCGACCAGATTCCTGATGACGGCCATCAGATCCGGTTCGCTGACCCAGACTGTGGCGTCTTGCTCGCCCTCGATACCGATATCGATCTGCTTGGCTTGTGCCAACGGCAGCACATCTTCCAGTACCCGGCGGTAGACCTGTTGCACCGAGACCGGCGAAGTGGGTGCATTGGAAACTGTCTGTGCCTTGGCCAGGGTGAGGAGTTGATCGAGCAAACTGCGACCACGTTCAATGCCTCTGCGCAGTGTGAGCAGACGGGCATGGGCCAGATCGGACATCTCTGCTTGGCCTAGTCGTTCTGCCTGCAGTGACAAGGCAGTCAATGGCGAGCGTAATTCATGGGCGGCGTCGGCGACAAAGCGGCGCTGTGTTTCCATTGACTGGTCAACGCGCAGCAGCAGGCGGTTGATCGCCACCACGAATGGTCGCACTTCGGCAGGCAGATGCCTTGCTTCGACAGGATGTAATTCCTGTTCGGCACGCCGGTCAATTTCTGCCGACAACGACGCGATCGGCAAAAACAGCTTGCGTACAAGGTCGGCCACGATCAGGAGCAGGATGGGGACCAGAATCAGCAATGGCATCAGGGTGCGCAAGGCACTGGCGCGTGCAATTTCATCGCGCACTCCGGTTTCCTGCGCGACGGCAATCCGTTCGTCATTGGAGGTTGTTTTGACCAGCACACGGAATGGCTCGCCGCTGACGTCAAGCGTATGCAAGCCGTCCGGCAAATTTGCTGGCAGAGGTAGCGGTGTGCCAAGGTCTCCTGTGGCGACCGCCTTGCTGCCATCGCTCAGATATTGCACGATGACGCGCGACTCTTCATCGCTGTCCGTGGCGCGGCCATCGTCGCCGAGATGGGCCAGCGGGAGATGTTGCCGGTCGAAGAGTGCCGCAACCTGGCGCAGCATATCGTCTTGCAACTCGTGCGCTTCGTTAAATGCCGACACGAAGGAAAATGATCCCGCCAGTACCGCAATGACCAGGATGGCCAGCGATAGCGAAAAAGACAGCTTGAACTGAACCGATTCGTTCAGCCGTTTTTTGAAACCATCCATCCGGCTCCCCTGACATTTTTAATGACGTCGCTGCCTAGCTTGCGTCGCAACGCATGGATCAGGAATTCGACGGCGTTGCTCTCGACCTCTTCACCCCAGCCGTACAGACGATCTTCCAGCTCGCGGCGGGACAGGATTGCGCCGGGGCGTGTCAGCAAAGCCTGTAGCAAACCGAACTCGCGGTTCGACAGTTGCACCAACTCGCCATCGTTGACGGCGGCCTCGCGGGTTGCCGGATCGAGCGACACGACACCATTGCCGAGCATCGGTGTTGCGCTGCCGCCCTTGCGTCGAAGTACGGCACGCATGCGGGCCAGCAGTTCGGCGATCTCGAACGGTTTCAGCAAATAGTCATCGGCACCACCATCCAGACCGCGCACGCGCTCATCGAGACCGTCGCGGGCGGTGATGATGAGAAGGGGAACCGGATTGCCGCTGGCCCGAATGCTGGTCAGCACTTCCAGACCATCCTTGCCGGGAAGGCCAAGGTCGAGCAACACCAGATCATAGCGCTGGCAAGCCAGTGTCGTGAGAGCGGTTTGGCCATTCGTGACCCAGTCGGCCGCGTATGACGCGTCTTTCAGCGCGCCCTGAATGGCTTCGCCAATCATGATGTCGTCTTCGACCAGTAATACGCGCATTCTTACTCCAGCAAATAACGATCAGTCAATGCGCCGTTCTGGCAGCATTTTGCTTGAAAAGCAGAATGCTGATCAGGATAAAAGCAAACAGGGCCGCCGATGCGGAATAACGACTCAGTGCCAGACCACCAGCGCTGAGTGGCTTGTCCAAGAAGTCCCCCACCACAGCACCGAGAGGACGTGTCAGGATGAATGCCGCCCAAAATAGCAGAGTGCGCGACATCGTGGTCCGGTAATAAGCGACAACGACCAGCGCCAGCAACGCGGCAAACACCATGGCCGCTCCGGAATACCCCAATCCGGCAGTGCCGGCGGTCCAATCACCCAGTGCCGTTCCCAGCGTTTGGGAAAACATGATGGTCACCCAGTAAAACAGCTCGGCTTTCGGCGAACTGACCGTGCTGACCGAGACCGAGCCGAGGGTCCGGTGCCAGAGGAGCAAGGAGCCAAATAACAGGGCCGCCAACAAGGCCGAGCCGCCCGCGTAACCGATACCAAGGGAGCGGTCAGCAAAATCCGCGAGTGTCGTGCCGACGGTGGTGGTGGCAATGATGGTGGTCCAGTACAGCAAGGGCTGAAAGGTCCTGGTCTTAATTTGGGCAAATACTGCCGCCAGAAATACGGCAAGGAAAATGATCGTGCCAACGAGATAGCCCAGATTCATTGACATCGACACGGCGTCACCGCCGGTTTCGCCCAGTGTGGTGGCGGCAATCTTGATTACCCAGAAGACCAGCGTGACTTCCGGAACTTTGGCTAACGATTTTTCTAGTGATGCATTCATGGTGGTTCCTGTCCGTAGGTCAGAGCGTTGCTTAAAAAATCTCGGTGTTATCCGGAAACCCGGGCGTTCCTGCTGCTGTCGGCGCCGAACTGCGCAAGGGCGACCAACATCACAATGACGGTCAGAAACAAGGCGCTGGTCCACATGGTGCCCATGCCTAGTCCGCCATCGGTCCTGGCCTGCGTCAGCATATCCCCGAGCGCGGCACCGAACGGCCGCGTCAGGATGTAGCCGATCCAGAAGGTGACTACCGCATTACCACCGAGGCGCCATGCGGCATAGGTGATCAGGATGAGGGTGCCGAACGTGACGACGCCCCAGCCGAAGCCAAGGCCAACGGCTTCTGTTGCCAAATCCCCTGCGGCCGTACCCAATGCAAACGTACAGAGGATGGCTGACCAGTAAAATAATTCTCTTCGACGAGTCACGATGTCATGCATGGACAAGCTACGTTCGACCCGGAACCATATCGTAAAAATTCCCGCCAGTGCCACGGCAAAGGCATACGTACTGACGTAGAGGCTAACGCCCAGTCCATCGGTAAGCAGGTCGGTAATCTGGGTACCGACTACGCTGACCAGGACCACGGTGAGCCAGTAAGCCCAGGGCGTATGACGTCGGGTGCGCAACTGCAGGCAGAGCGCAATCGCCAGCAGTACCGCCATCATCACACGCGTGACACCGTGGCCGAGACCGGCGTCAAGCGCCAGATAATCGGCACCGGTTTCGCCGACCGTGGTGGACAGGATCTTGATGACCCAAAACGCCAGCGTCACTTGCGGGACTTTGTTGAGCCAGAGTGAAGTTGAAGAGGTAGTCAGCGTATTCATGGCGTGTGCTCCGTTGCGGGAAATGGATTCTGGAGCGAGTATTGCCGGACAAACTTAGCTCAACCATAGGGGGAATTATTGACGCCCTGCTCCACGCTGGAGCCTGCGCGTCGCACGGCAGCTAAGCCCGATGACACTCGATGAGACCAACTTCAGCCTGTACGGCAACAATGAAGTGAGTGAGTGAGTGAGTGAGTGAGTGAGTGAGTGAGTGAGTGAGTGAGTGAGTGAGTGGGGCTGAACGCGATCGTCCCGACGGCACGCAACGGGTTCAATTTGCCAGTGGCCGAGCCTGAATAACTCGGAAGTCCGACGGCGGGTTGGTCGCCGTATTTACATCCCCGGAAAACCTTGCTGAGCATCCTCGCAGGTCTTGACCGGCGCTTTGCTGCGCTGGCGAGCTGACTTCGGTGCCGGCTGCGCGCTCAGTGCAGCGGCCGGATACGGCACAAAGAACGCCGGCGCATCCCGACAACCGTTGTCTAGCCAGGCATCAATCCGGTCCGGCGGCAGCAACACCACCATCCGCTTCTCGTCTGCCGGTTTGTGGAAACGTCGCATCAGCGGATGGGCGTCAGCGTTGATTGTCAGCATCGAAAATGACAGATGCGACTCCCCGTCCGGCCCGGGCCGGGACTCCCATATGCCGGCGATACCCAGCGGTGCGGCGTCGGCATTCGCAATCGCAAACCGCACTGCATTGCCGCTCTCGTAGCTTGGCTCGTACAGCGCCTGAGCGGGAATAACGCAAAATCGGCCGTGCCGGTAGGCATCCCTAAAACTCGGTTTGGTCGCCACCGTCTCGGTACGCGCATTGTAGGTCCGGCGTGCCAGCGCGCTGTCAGCCCAGTGCGGCACCAGACCGAACATCGCCAGGTCAGCTGTTCGCTTCCGCGCGGATTGGTCTGTTGCATCACGAACGTGGCGGATGATCGGGGCCGGCGAGCCCGGATAGGCCTCCGGCAGATCACCGCCGGCGGGCAGCGTCACGCCAAAATAATCCTCAAGATCGGCTCGGGTCGGGGGTTGGTAGTTGGCGCACATGACCCGAGCGTACCTGTTTTCGGAGCATGTTGCCGATGCCGGTGACCACTGCCACGATCCGGCCTGCATCGCTAATTCGCCCTGGCCACCGGAATCTCGCTCCAGGACGTTGTGTAGTTCGGCGTCTTCCGCTCACGCTTCATGGCCCAGTCATTGCGGATACCCGCAGCGGCAAGGCTGACGGCCCCTTTGCCGAAGCGCTGGTTCAACCCATCCAGCGTGCGCATCATCGCTTCGGATTTTTCGCCATCACCGAAGGTGGTGAACAGCGATTGCTGCTGCACGGAAGCACTGGAAATCCCCTGCAAAATGACCCCTGCCTTCTTGTAATAATAGCCAGGCCGGTAAATCTGCTCCAGGCCGAACAACGCCGCACGGATCAGCAACCGGGTGTCGCACGATGCATTCGGCAGTGGCACGACGACCGCGTTGCTGTATTGCCGGTCCGATGCCTTGAAGCGATTCGTCTGCACGAAGACCTGGATCGCTTCGCACACGGAACCCTGATGACGCAGTTTTTCGGCGGCACGCGTCATGTAGGTGGCGACCGACTCGCCGAGTTCGTCGATGGTCAGTACCGGCTGGCCGAACGAGCGCGAGGCGATAAGTTGTTTTTTGGCCGGTGCCACCTCTTCGAGCGCGAGGCAGGAGATACCGTTGAGTTCATTGACAGTGCGCTCGACCACGACGCCGAAGCGCGACCGCAACCATGCCGGCGACGCGTCCCGCAAGTGCGCTACCGTATCGATGCCGGAGGCTTGTAACTGCTCGGTCAGACGCCGGCCGACACCCCACACCTCGCCGACTTCAATCGTCGAGAAAATCGCATCGCGGTCCTGCGGCATCATCGAGGTCAAGTCACAGACGCTATCGAACAGCGGTCTTTTTTTGGCAATATGGTTGGCCAGTTTCGCCAGCGTTTTACTGTGACCGATGCCGACACACACCGGCACCCCGACCCATTGCCTGACCCGCTGGCGGATCGACTGCCCCATGGCGACCGGCGATTCCCACAACCCGTTCAAGCCATCAAGGCCGAGGAAGGATTCATCGATGCTGTAGACCTCGACATCCGGGCTGAAGTCACGCAGCACCGTCATGATCCGGTTGCTCATGTCGCCATAGAGGGTGTAATTACTGCTCAGCGCGATGATGCCGTGCTGTTTCGCCAGGTCTTTCAGCTTGAACCACGGCTCTCCCATGGCGACCTTCAAGGCCTTCGACTCCGCTGATCTTGCTACCACGCAACCATCATTATTGGACAGGATGACGACCGGCTTCCCCTCCAGTGACGGGTTGAACACCCGCTCGCAGCTGACATAGCAGTTATTGACATCCACCAGAGCAAAAAGCGTTGTCGTTGCTGACTTGGTCTCCATGATCAGACGTCGAACCGGCACACCACACCGACCACCACACCCCAGATTTCCAGCGTCTCGCCGTCGCCAAACTGGATCGGGGCGTAGCGTGGATTTTCTGCGCGCAGTTCGATGACGCCGGCGCGCTTGTGTAGTCGCTTGATCGTGTAATCGGCATTCACCACCGCCAATACAATATTGCGATGTTTGGGGGCGACCGAGCGGTCGACGACGACCATGTCGCCATCGAAAATACGGGCACCCGTCATGCTGTCGCCCTGTACGCGGAAATAGAACGTGGCCGTCTTGTTGCGTACCAGATAAGTATTGAGATCCAATCCTTTTTCAAGGTACTCCTCTGCCGGCGACGGAAAACCTGCGGAAATACGTTGTCCGTAAAACGGGCGCGGGCACAGAGGAGCCAACTCGCTGGCTGGAACGAGGCACGACGGCAGTGCCGTTGCGCTGAAAGCATCAAAGAGGGGAAGAATGGGCATCGCGTATTTCCATCAATATACTGTTTATTCATACAGTATATGCGGACAGCAATTGCGCTGTATGTTTTGTTTCTCGGGATCAGCAGGAGATGATCAATGGCTGAGGAGCGGCACACCACGGTGGCTCGCCAGCAATGCCACCACTTCCCTTCGCCATTCCGGTTACGATGCCGGATGACTCCCGACACTATCCTCAATTTCTGGTTTTCCGAAATCAATCCTCCTCAATGGTGGCGCAAGGACCCGCGCTTTGACGCGATGGTTGCAGATCGCTTCGGCACCGTCCATGGGGCCGCCCGCGCCGGCGAACTGTTTGCCTGGCGTACCGATGCACCGGGCAGACTGGCTGAAATCCTGGTGCTCGATCAGTTCTCCCGTAATATGTATCGCAATCAGCCCGCTGCATTCGCCGCAGATCCCCAGGCTCTGGCATTGGCACAGGAAGCCATCACCGCGGCGGCGATTGAACAGCTGCCGCCGGACAGAGCGTCCTTCGTGCTACTGCCTGTCATGCACAGCGAGTCACTGCTGATCCACGACGCCTACGCCGATTGGTTCAAGCGTCCCGGCTTCGACAACACGCTTGCCTCCGAACATCTCCATCGACAGATTCTGGAACGCTTCGGGCGCTATCCGCATCGCAATGCGATTCTTGGGCGCGTGAGCACGGTCGAGGAAGCGGCTTTCCTGCTACAACCGGGCTCGAGTTTTTAACCTTGCAGGAGGGCCGCAGCCATCATCACCACTGCCTTCTGGTCGATAGCATATTGCTACTTCAACGAAATTATCCCGCTATACTCAAAGTTCTTTTATAACAACAATGATGGAGACACGATGAATCACCAGCTACTCAAAAGCGCGGTAGGACTCCTGTTGGCAGCAGCAACCGGATTGGCAATCGGACAAGGCTTGCCCACTGCCCGGCCAGAAGAAGTCGGCTTGTCGTCAGTCCGGCTGACCGCACTCACATCGGGACTGCAAGCCGAAGTCGACAACGGAAAAATTCCGGGCGCCGTTGTGATGATCGTCCGTAACGGCAAACTCGCCTATTCGGAAACCATCGGATTCCAGGACAAGCCTGCTGGCAAAGCGCTGCGGCAGGATGCGATTTTCCGCATCTACTCGATGACCAAGCCGCTGGCGTCGGTCGGCGCGATGATGCTGGTCGAGGATGGCAAGATACAGCTGACCGACCCGATATCGAAATACCTGCCCGAGTTTGCAAAAATGGGTGTGAGCGTGGCCCAGACTGATGCCGCAGGGGTGGTCACCTACAGCATCGTGCCGGCGACGCGGCAAATCACGGTGCAGGATTTGCTGCGCCACACTTCGGGCATCGCCTATGGCGAAATCACCCGCAACCCGGTCATCCGCAAAGCATATATCGACGCCGGCATGTACGAGGACAAAGGCACTGACTACGACCATCGGAAAGTGACTCCTGCGCAGGAAGTCGCCGGCATCGCCAAAGCGCCGCTGTCGACGCAGCCCGGCAGCACCTGGGAATACAGCCTGTCGGTCGACATCCTGGGCCGGGTAGTCGAAAGTGCCAGCGGAAAACCGTTGGCCACTTATCTCGATGAACGATTATTCAAGCCGCTGAAGATGGTCGATACCGGCTTTCAGGTTCCCGCAAAAGACATCGGCCGGATTGCCGAACCGCTGGCCATCGATCCGGCGACCGGCGCACCGAACAAGGTCCTTGACGTGACGATCGCTCCGGCCAACGCGTCGGGCGGTGCCGGTGCAGTCTCGACCGCCAGCGATTACCTGCGCTTTGCCGTGATGATGCTACGCGGCGGCGAACTCGACGGGAAGCGCATCCTCAGTCCGACGACGATCAGCCTGATGACGTCGGATCACCTCGGCAGCAAAGTCATTGCCTCCCCAGGTCCGGGCGAATTGCTGATGGGCGTACCCGGCTACACGTTCGGCCTGGGCTTCATGGTGCGGCAGGGGCCGGGTATGGCCGGCGTGCCCGGTTCCGAAGGCGAGTACATGTGGGCCGGTGCAGCGGGAACCTTTTTCTGGGTCGATCCGAAGCAGAACCTGGCCGTCGTGGCAATGATGCAGGCGCCGGGTCCAAGCCGGCCCGGCTATCGCCGGATGATCAAACAGATGGTCTATGCAGCAATCGAAAAATAACCAGCAGAGATAGTGCCGCCATTGCGGCCAACATCTCACGACAAAAAATGACCGTTCAGTGCGCTGGCCGGTCATTTTTTTGCAGTTTCTGCAAGTGCGCTTACACCGGTTCAACAAGTACCTCAGCCTGCACGCGGTTGCGGCCACAGGCTTTTGCCGCGTACAACGCAAGATCTGCCGCTTTAACAAGTGCAGTCGCGCCACTATCCTGATCCTGCGGCAGCGACGCGGCCACACCCAGACTGATCGTGACGCAGCCGGCAGGATTACCCGTGTGCGGAATCGACAGCGCTTCAATGCCGGCCCGAATTCGCTCGGCCACAATCAGGGCGCCAGTCGTGTCGGTTTACGACAGGACGACGGCAAATTCTTCGCCGCCATAACGCGCAGCCACATCATTGGGTCGACCAAGCGACTCCCTGAGGGCCCGTCCAATTTTGCGCAGACATTCGTCGCCAAGCGGGTGCCCGTACAGATCATTGAAACTTTTGAAGTGGTCCACATCGATCATGATCAACGCCATGGCGCTTTGATGTCGTACCCCGCGTCGATAAGCCTGGATGAGTGACAGATCGAACTGGCGCCGGTTTCCCAAACCGGTGAGACTGTCCTCGAGCGACAGTATCTGCAGTGAGCGGTTGGTATTTTCCAGCTCCATCTTGGTCTCCCGCAACTCCACCTCGATGCGCTCACGCAAACCAATCTGGCGCACCAGACGCCAGCCTACCGACCCCAGCACAACAAGTAATAACCCGGTGACTAACGCCGAACGAAACGCCGCCTGCCACCAATCCCGCAAAATGTCCTTTCTCGATAAAGCGGTTGCCACAACCAGCGGATAGCGCCCGACGTTGCGATAACTATATAAGCGCTCTACACCATCAACATTGGAAGTGAGCATTGTGACACCGGGACCATAGGCATGAAGTCGCGCAAAAACGCCGCCACCGGCGACACTTTTACCGATGGTATGAAGATCGAAGGGACGCCGAACGAGGATGGTGCCTTGCTCCGAAGCCAGTAAAATCGATCCCGTTTCGCCAATATCAAAGCTGCCATAAAATTTTAAAAAATAATCCATCTCGATGGTCGTCAAAACCACGCCGGCAAACGTGCCGTCGGGATG
This sequence comes from Bradyrhizobium sp., assembly GCA_047621665.1. Classification (GTDB taxonomy): domain Bacteria; phylum Pseudomonadota; class Gammaproteobacteria; order Burkholderiales; family Burkholderiaceae_D; genus Actimicrobium. Next base: position 18,976 of record JBLHMB010000034.1, read on the forward strand.
ATTGAACCGGCGCGAGACCGGGATGATCCATTTTTGCGTGGAGCGACTCATGATAGGCGCACTGATGTGCGAACCTCGATCGGGATTGGTCTTGTGAAACTGGAAATACGTCCGGTCCGCATTGTTGACATTTTTCAAGACGGTGTCCTGCGAAGTCACGATCCATGCGCCGTGCTCGTCATAGACAAATATGCCGTTGAGCATGGTTAATTGGCTCGCCCCCTTCTGTAACCATCGATGCAAACGCGGTAACGCGGGTGCGGCAAGGCCATCTTGTTCAATGCGCTCCACCAATCCGAGCAGCACCGTGTCCGCAGAACGAAAGGTGTCACTGGCGTGCTGTGCCAGAAAGCCTGCCATGTTGCGGGTGCTCGTAGTCGATTCTCGAAGTTGTTCGTCATAGGCTTTCCAGATATTCCACACCGTCATCCCAATAAGTGCGACACACACTAACGCCACGAACCCGATGGCCCTGCTTTGCGCCGATTGTTTCAAGCTGGAGAGCCAGTTGGAGGGCGCGTCTGGAATCACGGTGAGGGGCTGACTGCGAGTGCGCATTGGATTTATCGAGTGAGAAAATTGCGCTGATCTGCTGGCTGGAAGTGACGACGCGGGGTGCTCCAGTCCGGACCGCAGCATACAATAACTTCCGGTCATTACTTCAAGCAAACTTTTATTTAGCACTTGAATTAACAACATGACGAGAATCGGGAGCTGAAACGTATTATCTGTCTATCCAGAACAACCTGTTCTGGCGCGTAAGGCCAACGGACAAAGCCATCTGAGCGCCATCGGGCAACTACGCGGTTTTACGTGATTGTCATGGCAATCGAACGGCTGATAGAAAGAGAGGGGCCATGCATGCGTCATGCCCCGCCCCGGAGCGGGCAGCCGCCAGATAACGTTCCGGCCGGACAATCGATCAGGGCTGCCATCAGACATCACCGCCCTGCACCTCGCATTCTGCAGACAGCTTGATCGACTATCAGTTGATAGCTTCAGCACATTCCTGCCCGTGTAAAAACGTGTTTCACGGCGGTGCTGCCGGCCGGACTCGTTATGGTAAGTTGCGCTTGCTAGGGGTGTTCCACTCTGTCCACGTAATAACTTCATTGATCCGGAACTGACGCATGTTGCATCACCGCCCCCCCAGTATTCGGCTAAGCCTCATCCTGCTGGTGGTCGGCTGCATTTTGCCCGTGGCGATCGCTGCCGCTGTGCTGATCATGCATTTTTATGACCATGAACAGGAACGCCTGACCAACGACGCCATCGGTCGCGCACGCGCAATTACCTCTGCCGTCGACCATGATATCGCCGTGACTCAGGCCGCGCTGTACGGACTACGCTGACCTGGCTGATCGGTACGAGCTGTGCCGCACTGCTCATCGGCATGATGCTGGCCGGGTGGGCGCATCAGTCGCTCCGTCACCTCCTTGATCCAGCCAGCGCTAGCAGTCGGCTCGGGCAATATGCCGGCCATTCCGCGGGTGTATTTCAAGGAAGCACACGTGATGGGCCAGGCTTTGCTGTCAGTGACCAGCACTTTGCAGCAGACACAATATGATGCTCAGCACGACGTGCTCACGGGACTGGCCAACCGTGCGTTATTCCGGATCGTGGCCGACCAGCAGCTGGCGCTTTGCCAGCGCGACGACACGGACCTGACTGCTCTGTTTCTGGACCTCGACGGGTTCAAGGCCATCAATGACACCCATGGACATGCAACCGGCGACTTGCTGTTGCGCGCCGTGTCAGCGCGCATTGTTGCCGTCGTGCGGGAAGCCGACATGGTTGCGCGATTCGGTGGTGATGAATTCGCCATTGTCCTGCTGCAGACCAATGTGTCGCAGGCCACCGCGTTCGGGACGCGTCTGATCGATGCACTCTCTCAGCCATATCGATTGGGCGAGGTCAGCGTAAGGATAGCAGCCAGTATTGGCATCGCCAGCTATCGTGACTTTGCGGGATCGGATAGCGATACGCTGCTCGCGCAAGCTGACAAAGCCCTGTATCGAGCGAAAGCGCTAGGCAAGGGGCGCGTCTGCGTCGCCAGCGACATTTCCATCAACCCGAAAACCGGAGCCATCACTCTCTCGATTTTACGTAGCAATGGATGAAACGCCAGGTGCAACATCCAACCAGTCCTGATCGACAGGTCGCAATCGCAATCGCAGGACGAAGCTACCTGACGTTGGTCGGGGCTCCGCCTGCTAGCTGACGATTACTTCGTCTGTCACCAACGACGTAGGACTGCTGTGCCACTGAAGGTCGACGTCTTACTTCGCGTGGCTCGCTGCCTTGAATTTCACCTTCGGCGCGTTTATCGGACATGGCCCGGTGTACCGGTGCCCGAGGGTGGGTGCTTCACCTGATCGGCGGCTGAAGAGAATCCTGGCTGACATGCGTTCTCCTGCTTATGATCTGTGACAAAAGTAGGTGCAGTCTTTGCTGCTAACCTAGTCTGTCTGGCTTAAGTACGAATGAACAAGTTGGCAAGACGTTCATCGAGAATGAAATCCTCTCAACCTATTTTCTGAAATGACTTTTTGCAGCGATACCGAGGTAGCAGCACTACGTTATCGATGATTGATTAGCTGTAATTTGCAGTAGTCAGACTGCTGATTGCCGTTTCAGCCTGATGTTGCGCTGTGTGTGTTCAAAAGAGAGCCGCTATGTCCAGTGTTGATCCTGATGAAGGTGCGGCTGCTGAAAAAAAGCACGGCAACCCCGTAAGCGTCGTCGAATGCCGGCATCACCAAACATTGCTCAACATCGGGGCCTTGCAAGATGCCATTTTCAACAGCGCCAATTTTTCCAGTATCGCAACGGATGCGAAGGGCATAATCCAAATTTTTAACGTCGGTGCCGAGCGCATGCTTGGATATTCAGCCGCTGAGGTGTTAAACAAGATCACGCCAGCCGACATTTCTGACCCACAAGAAGTGGTGGAGCGCGCAGCGCAACTGAGCATCGAACTGGACACCCCGATTACACCGGGCTTTGACGCATTGGTGTTCAAGGCGTCACGCAACATCGCAGACATTTACGCATTAACTTATATTTGCAAGGACGGTAGCCGGTTTCCCGCGATTGTGTCGGTCACGGCACTACGCGACGAACAGGATACGATCATTGGCTACTTGCTGATCGGCACCGACAACACGGCACACAAGCAGGCGGACCTCGCATCGGCCAAGGCTGGCGCATTACAGAACGCGATTTACAACAGCGCCAATTTTTCCAGCATTGCAACCGACGCCAACGGCGTGATCCAAATTTTTAATGTCGGCGCTCAACGGATGCTGGGCTACACCGCTGCCGAAGTGGTAAACAAGATCACGCCCGCTGACATTTCCGATCCGCAGGAAGTCGTGTTGCGTGCTGCGTCGCTCAGCGTTGAACTGAATACCCCGATTACACCGGGCTTCGAGGCGCTGGTATACAAGGCGTCGCGCGGCATCGAAGACATTTACACGCTGACTTATGTCCGTAAGGACGGTAGCCGATTCCCCGCAATTTTATCGGTTACGGCGCTGCGCGACGACCGCGAGGCGATCATCGGCTACTTACTGATCGGGACCGACAACACGGCGCGCAACCAGATCGAGAACGAACGTACCAGGATTGCCCAGCGCCTGGCCGATCTGCAGTTCTACACGCGCTCTCTCATTGAATCGAGCCCCGATGCGCTAGTCGCGATCAACCCTTATGGCATCATCACCGACCTCAACAAGCAGATGGAGGTGTTGACCGGATGCACACGCGACGAGCTGATCGGTGCCGCGTTCAAGCTATTTTTCACCGATCCCTCTCGAGCCGAGATCGGTATCAATCTGGTACTCAAGGAGCACAAAGTCATCGACTTCGAGCTGACAGCGCGTTCCAGAGAGGGTAAAGAAACCATAGTGTCGTATAACGCAAGTACGTACTACAACCGTGACCGCAGGCTGGAAGGCGTGTTTGTCGCGGCGCGCGACATCACCGAACACAAGCTCGCCGAGCAGCAATTACACCTGGCCTTGCACGATAAGCTGACCGGATTACCGAACCGTCAATTGTTTATCGACCGATTGCTGCAAAGCATGGCAGCAAGCCAGAGAACGGGCATGTACGGTGCGGTGATGTTTTTGGATATGGATCATTTCAAGCCGTTGAATGATGCCCACGGTCACGATTTTGGCGACCTGCTGTTGATCGAAGTGGCGCATCGTCTCAAAAAATGTGTCCGCGAGATGGATGACGTGGGGCGCTTCGGCGGCGATGAATTCGTCGTGATGATCAGTTCGCTGAACATCAACCTGACGGCATCCGTCCTGCAAGCCGGAGTTATCGCAGAAAAAATCAGCAGCACCTTGGCAGAACCCTACATTCTGTCGATCATGCAAAATGGCAGTCCGGCAAAGACAGTCGAGCATCGCTGCACGGTGAGCATCGGCGTCGCCTTGTTTCTTGGGCACAAAGCCAGCCAGGAAGAGATCATCAAGCAGGCTGACACCGCTATGTATCAGGCCAAGGAAGCCGGACGCAATCGGGTACATTTTTACGAGTCGCAGCCGGTGCAATCAAAATTCGAATAATCAGAAAATTAGCCAACAAATGATGCCGTGAGAGCCGCTTATCACGATGCAACATAGGGGGATACAAGCGAAAGTTGCCGACATTTCCGAACGGCGCTTGCCTGTAGTGATCAAGTAAATTACGACACAGCGATAAGTTTTTTTACCGCCCTATTCCGCTCGAAGGCGGAGGACGACACATTCCGCGATACGGAATGCCGTCTGGCGTTCGATACTGACAGTGGCATGGTCCTCTCGCAAGTGCTCACCGATCAGCGGTCAGACAACGCGCAGCAGGTGAAACCACTGCTGGGGCAGATTGAAGTGGCAATAGCAAAAGTCATCGCCCACGCTACGTAGAGTGGCGCGCCCACCTTTCAAACGATTGCGCAACATGATGGCAAATATCGAGATGGTGATTCCGCCAAGCAAAACCACCGTTCCCGATACCTCGTCGTGTGCGCCCAATCAGCGTGACCGTCACCTTGAGAAGACCACTACAAAAGGCAGGTTGGAATGGCAAACAGCCACTGGCAATGCACAACGCGACTTGGTCGGGGCAACCGCAAGCCGCTATCAATTTTTGACCGGCCATCGGTCACGTTCATGATAGTTTGTCGTGCAGCCTGCCGGGGCTGCCATCGGGGTCGCAATGTGAAACCGCATGCTGGGCGCCGCACGCGCAAACTCCTCTCACAGTCACCTGCATACAGTGAAAACAGGAAGAGATTGGAAAGCCGTCGCCTTCAATTTTGAAATGCACCAACGCCCATGTAGCTCGCTCAAATACAAACGGCGTCAGAAAAAACCTGACGCCGTTTGTATTTGACCATCTCTAAAAAAACGACCCGCGCCGAATGGGCAACAGGCCGTCGTATTAGCTGATCACACTCAGCATTCGATATGTTTGCTTCAAACTGAAAGCTTGGGACACTTCTACTTCTTAGCGCTTCAACGAAAGCATCGCCGGGGCTGACCCGAAGGCGGACGGCTTGGTCAAAGCAAGTAATCCATTGCCAACATTTGCTACCGATACGTTCGCGCCGCTGTAGAGATTAACCCACGTCCCGGACAAAGAAACCCCGGCAGGTATGCCAGCCACAGACAGCGTAGCGCCGTTCTGGTTGGTACCCAGGAGGACAATATATTCTTTGCCGGCATCAGCGAGACAATGCTTTTTGGATCCACCACCGCCAATCAGTGCGTCACAGGGTGCCATGGCATACCACTTTGTACTCTTCATAAAGTTGGTAAAGTTTCGGTAGTAGTCTAAATGTAGTGGAATGACCTGCCATGTCATGATGTCCCAAGCGTGCAGACCGTAGTAATAAGCACTGTAGCCGCCTGCCATGGCGATCTCAAGCGTGGCATCAAATACGGACTCTGGAGACCCTGTAGCACCTGGGAAAGTCACACGATTGGGCGCCTCTGCATTTCCAATTTGATAACTATGCTCGGCATTATAGTAAGGCCAATTTCGAACTGCCTTCCCTGCGATAGTTTCCTGGTAATGATCCCCGGCGTGCCCTTGATCTGTGTAAAAGTCGATATTTTTATTGTACACAGCAGATTTCGAATAGGAATCGGCGTCGTGGACAGTAATAAGCCTTGAATAGGCGAGGTTCTTTTTGATGTTGGCAACACCTGCCTGGACCGTGGCATCAGTCATGGAAACATTGTTGACCTCTTTTTGATAGTCAAAAATGACACCCGGATATGCCTGATACCTCGCAACGACATATTTAATAAAGGCCGCCTCATCGGCAGTTCCGGAGCTTGGCAGTTTGGCCGCGAAGTACTTGTTTGACTGCATGCGGATATACAGGTGTGTTGTCATTCCCTTGTTGTGAAGATAGTCGATAACTTTATCCAGATTTTCCCAATATGCCGGATTAGGTTGGTTGATGACGAATTTGCCTGAAACGATAGGCCAAGGCATTTCAGTCGGGGGGCCGAAGTCTGCGTCAGGGCCGTAAGAAGTCGTTTTTCCCCGGTCAGCCCAGGGGCCGTCTTCAGCATAAACCGCCATGATTACATCGTTGAATCCATTACTTGAAATGTTATCGATCAGTGTCTTGGTTTTGCTAATGCTTAGGTCGCCGATACTTAGATTTGCCAACATATCCAGCTCATACCCGAGCATAAAATAAGGTGTGCCATCTTCGTGCTTAAAGTGCGTTGGATTGGCCGGGTCAATGACCAATGCCCCGCGGACGTTCGGATTTGTAGTGGGTTCGCTTAAGAAAATACCCGTCTTGCCATTCAGATCCGCATCTGTGGAAGTTGTTTTATATGTCCAAGTTCCATCCGAAGGCGGGGAGAAGCGAACTACCCAAGTTTTGTTTTTTGTGTAATAGCCGGGGATCGTGAGACTGATGTTATTAGGGCCTGTGAACGTTGCAGACACATCCACGGTAGCCGGTTGCGGGTATGTCGTGTTCGACGTGAACAGAAAATCGCGGGGAGTCCACCTCAGGAATTGCCCCGTTGGTGTTGGTGTTGGTGTTGGTGTTGGTGTTGGTGTTGGTGTTGGTGTTGGTGTTGGCGCTGGTGTTGGCGCTGGTGTTGGCGCTGGCGCTGGTGTTGGCGCTGGCGCCGGTGCTGGTGTTGGTGATGGAGTTGGTGTCTGGGTGATTGTCAGTGTGAGTGTTGCTGTCGCACCCGCTGAGCCGGTGCCACCGGAGCCTGAAAACGGCTTGGCGTCGATAACGTAAGTACCTGCGACTGGAGTCCACCTGTTATAGCGCCCCCCGGAATCGCCCTTGTATGAGTAGGGTGCGAGGTTCTCTGTGCGGGTGGTTTTACCATCGGTAAAGACCACGCTTCTGACACCGGTCGCATTTGCGCGTACGTTGATATTTGGGGTGCCGCTGACAGAGACTGTGCCGCTTGACGTGAATTTGGCAATATCCGCGCCGGTGTCCGCATTAACGACCGTGAAGCTGGTCACCGTCTGCGCCGCAACCCACATGGGTGTGCACATCAAGGCACCCCACGAAATCATTTTGTAAGTAGTTGAGAATTTCATTCTATTTCCTTTTTTGCAATGGTTTGAGGAATGCAACAACAAGCTGATGCCGTGAGCGTGGACTTCTCGAAATTTTGTATAGAAGACGGTAAAAACCGCGAATATTACTATTAGTATCACTTACATACTTTCGGTATTTTCGCATCTCTAATTAATGCTTTTAAGTAATAATTTAGAGTCGTTGCTGTTTTCCAAAACAACTCATAATCCCAGCCTGATTGCGTCCCAACAGGCTCGTGATCTCGTCTAAATCAGAGTGCAGTGGATTGCCGGCGAAGTGAATTTTCCATAGGTGACGTGAGCGTTCATATACCTTGGACGACGGATTTAACGTGCGTGATTTGCCAGAACAGTTTCGCGATACCCGTCAGGTGATGTTCAAGGATGTGGGCCTTGACGGCAACGAGCACACCGATCTGTACCAGCGCCTTCCCGGCCGAACCGGGTTCGATGTCTTTGGCGTCGAAGTTCTTGCGGCATGGGTGCGACCAACACTGTGCATGCGTCAGCACAATCTTCCTGGCGTATTTCGCATAAGCGGCGTAGCCATCGGTTTGCAACAAGGCATCTTGCGGTAGCGACAGACCGGGTGCGTCCTGAATAGGACTGGCAGAGCGGCTCAAAAAGGAAGGGAAGAAAATTTCATCCCGCTGACCATATACGGGCCAGAAATACGCTTCCCTCATGCTGCCGGTGACTGTCGATCCGGCGTTGATTGGTGTTTCATCCATTACCAGGATCCGCAAAGTGCGACGCGACGCGGTTTGCGTATCGTGTATCGGCTCAAGCAACATGATGGCGCGCTGCATGAACCGGGTCAGCCGTTTCCTGCTAACCGGCATCCCGGCATCGCGTAGGTGCTGATGCTGATGCTGACGACACAACGGCGAATGCAAGACCAGTTTATCGATCATCATGCCGGCAATAAAGCTGATGTCGGCACGGCTGCCATCAGGAACACCACCCGTGCCGGCAGGCAGAACAGGAGCTGCTTGTCATGGCGCTCGATGACTGGACGAACAGACCTCAAGACGACGCAACTGCCGGCACGCTGCGCGAAGCGATGACTGACTTTTCCGCCGATGACTTCGTACTGTGATGCTGTCAGCCCGATAATTCCCGGATTCGGCACGACGATGGTTTCGACCGGCACTTTGGTCTCATCGAGGAAGAGGGTCGATTCGTCGGCAGCAGTCTGACCGCTGCCGGATTTGACGTCACGCTCGTGACCGCCGACACGAGCCTTTGGCGCCCGCACGACATCAACTAGTCCATCGATGTCCTCGCCCGGCACATCCTGCTCTGGAGCGGGTAGTGGCAAAGGTCGCTCGCTCTTCCGGCCAAAAATCTGGCGTTGAAGCATGGCGACCTGCCGACACAGATAGATGATTTCATGGTCAGGTTTGCCGGCTAATTCGGTCAGTAGCGGGACGGCTATCGCTGCAATGGCAGTAACGTTTGAGATTGGTGATATCAATAAGAAATGCATACATGCATCCTCCCATGACGATTTCACCTAACCTTTGACCTCGGATAATAACGGCGCACATTAATAACGATTTTTACCCGCTGCGGCGTAATACCTTAGAGTAGAAATTTCAGCACGGTTCCATCCGTTTCGTGGGCATTGACCTCGCACCAGTCACTACATCGACCAAGTCGCCGTTACCAGCGGCATTCCTTCAAGCCCTTCACCTGAGGTAACTTATTTGATGCAGCTTGCGGACCTTAACCGGATGCCATTGTCCGGTACTCCCCCTTTTCCATTCAGGGCTATTTTGGCTACCGCCAGATCACGCCATTCTTGCCGACAACGACAAGCTCAACAAAATGGGATCCCTCATGATTGCTGGACGAATAGTTGACACTGACCCCGCCCAGATCGGCTTCATGCATGGACTCCAGCGCAGCTAATAGCTTGTGCCGGGTAGGATGGGGACCGGTACGGCGCAGAGCGTCGGTGATCAGCTTTGCTGCAACGAAGCCCTCCAGCGTCGCATAGGATGCCGGCGGAGGATTAGCCATGGTCTTGAGTACTTTCTGGAAGTCGCGCACGACCGCAGCGCCGATGTCGCGAGGAAACGGCATGACCTGCATGACACCGATACCGCGTCCATCTTCGCCGAGGGACTTGAAGAAATCGTCAGAATTCACATTCGACAGCATCATGAATTGCGTCTGCACGTTTTTCTTGCGCATCTGCTTAATGAAATCTGCGCAGGCCGATGGCGTACATGCCATCAGAACCGCTTGCGGATTGACCGCTGCAATTTCATCCACCGCCGGTCCGACATTCAAGTCCTTGCGGTCGTATTTGGCGGCCACGATCGCCTTTATATTGAGCGAGGCCAGACTGCGCTCGAAACCGGCCAGGCCATCCCGGCCGAAATTATCTTCCTGATAAAGGATCGCGACTTTAGTGATTTGCAGAATCTTAAGCGACTCGACCATTTTGACGGCTTCCTGCTCATAGCTGGCACGCAGATGAAATAGGAAAGGATTGAATGGTGAATGCAGTGACGCAGCACCTGAAAACGGCGCTACCATCGCGACTTTGTACTCCTGTAGGAGAGGCAACGCCGCTTCTACCGTCGGGGTGCTGCGATAGCCGAACAGTGCAATCGCCTGGTCGTCACGCAGCAGCTTTCCGGTATTGAACCGGGTTTTCTTCGGATCGCGCTGATCGTCGTAGGTTTTCAATTCGAGCTGCCGGCCGTGTACGCCGCCTTGTGAATTAACCCACGCGAAGTAAGCCTGCGCGCCCTGCATGTTTTCCTTGCCGGTGGCTTGGCCGGACAATTCGATCGATTGGCCGATGACGATTTTTTCGCCCGAAGTCTCTGCTTTTGCAAAGACAGCGAACAGGAGAATGATTAAAAACACGAGGGACCTCATTGATTTTTCTCCTGTCTGGTTTCTGTCGTAATCATCCTGGCGGAGGACGCCAATTTCATCCACCTTGAAGAAATTGAGAAATCGGCGCGCTCGAAAAAATGTCAAACACTTGCAATTTAGAAATACCATAACATAGCTCTGCAACCAAAAGTCACCATTCTGAATATCTATTGACTTGTATTCCGCTGTGTATCGCGCATTTCGTTGATGATCGGCGAATTTCGCCACCAGATTAGGCGCCAGCAAACCGGGACCGGCCACACTGTGCAGAATCAGCCGGCTCGCCGCCGGCACTTGCACGATGCGGTCACAGCAAACACAAGCTTTTTTGCGCCGGGTGCGACGGATCACTACGAAGGCGGTAACGGGGATTTCAAGCGGTTCGGAGACATCCTCGCCAAGTGGCTTGAGAGGGCCGCCGCAATCCGGACAGGCCGTCCCTGCCGGCTCCAGAATGCGCTACCCGCATGGCAGTTCAGATGGCAAGACTTAACGTGGAGGTGACGTAATACCTGCATCAGGCATGACCGCATCGTCCGGCCCCTCCAAGCGCAAGGTCGTGGTCGCCAGACTAATTTCGATGAGGCCGGACTGGATAGTTTGACAAGGTTCACATGTTGCTTTTGGCGCAATGGGACCAACCGGCAGCGGCAACGATGCCGCAACAGATACCACCAGGTTGGTGGCAGTCGTACTATCGTCTTCCATGAATATTGACGGCGCAGTTTCTCGTGTACCGACTTCACTGGCGAGATACTCACGCCGCCATTTGTGCCGCATATTGACATTGATCCCATTGTTCAGGCGAAGCACCGGCTCACCGTCCAGATTTCCCGCCGGAGTTTGGCGTATTCCAGTAGCGATGAATGAACGATGTCCCGGGCGGGCGAACCTTCAAGCGGAGCACTGGAAGCGCGCGCCTGCTATGCGTATGTTTTGTTCTGTGACGCAACTCGCAACAGAACCCACACGATGACAACGCCCCTCCCCCTCGTTTGATACGAAAAAACTGCCCATCCGATTCTGTTTACAGTTGCCGGGCAACCGGAATTTCCACCCTGATCACGCGAAGGATTGTATAAACCTTTCGATCTAAAAATGTTATCCTCGGAACCTAATCAAGCAAATGAAAGTGATGCGCCATGCCCTGGGAAAAATCATTCGACGAAGACGAAGTGGTCGGCAAGGCGATGAAGGTGTTTTGGAAAAAAGGTTTTGAGAGCGCCTCCATGGCAGACCTCATCACGGGCACGGGCATCACACGTGGCAGCCTCTACAATGCCTTTGGCGGCAAGAAAGAATTGTTCGTCAAGACGCTACTGAAGTATGACAAGGACAACCGTCGCGCTCTGCTAGCCGAACTCGAAGCCATGGACGATCCCCTACGCGCCATCGCTGCGCTATTCGATGCCCTCGTAGCCGAAACAATCTCTGATGCCGAAAAAAAAGGCTGCTTTCTGGTCAATACGGCCTCCGAACTGACGACGCATGATGAAGAAGTCAACAGCATCGTGCGCAACGGATTGCGCGAGATCCAGGCATTCTTTCGACGCAGCATCGAAGTGGCCCAGGCCCGCAAGCAAATTGCCGATACCGTTGATCCGGAAGTCACTGCCAAAGGATTAATGGCGATGGTGGTCGGTATCCGGGTGCTTGGTCGCGGCATGTTCGACGCATCGTCGCTCGAGACCATCGCGACTCAGGCGCAGCGCTTGCTGCGCTGACACATATCAGCAGGCGGTTCACCATCAAATAAAAGTGTTTTGACCGATCGGTTTAATTGGCGTATATTCAAACCAGTCGATCTAAACAAGACATACGTTAATAACGAAACCCTGCCTCTTGCCGCTGAAGGAATCCTCAAATGATTCCTTCCGCATGGACGGAACCGGATCCAAGGTCGACGGTGGAATGATGCAACGCTGATCCGGATAAAAGTGGCGCCAAACCGGCGCTGCAGGTCAGGCAACAAACACCGTATTTTTATACTTTTCACGGACGATCGCCCGTTAATTTTTACTGGAGCAAACATGATTGAATTTACTCTGCACGATGAAACTACCGCACCGGAAGCCAGCAAGGTTCTGCTGGCCAAATCGAAAAAGGACTTCGGAATGATCCCCGGCCTGCACGCAGTGATGGCCGAAGCACCCGGACTGCTGCAAGGCTATCAAGTGGTGCACGAACTTTTCGTGAATTCCAGCTTTGACAAGGACGAATTGACCGTCGTCTGGCAATCGGTGAACGTAGAGCATGCGTGTCACTACTGCGTGCCCGCGCATACCGCCATCGCCAAAGGCATGAAGGTCGACGAGGCCATTACCGAGGCGCTGCGCAATGAAACACCTTTGCCCGATGCCAGGCTGGAGGCGTTACGCACCTTCACGCTGAGCGTGGTGCGCGATCGTGGTAACGTCGACAACAAGGCGGTGCAGGCATTTCTGGACGCAGGCTTCAGCCGACGCCAGATCCTCGAAGTCGTTCTGGGCGTGTCCCAGAAGGTGATGTCGAACTACACCAACCACCTCGCGATCACGCCGGTAGATAACGCATTCAAGAAATTTGAATGGCATAAAGCGACCTGAACCACCCTGCACCTGACACCACCAACGCGCGGCTGACCGCAATCACGGCCAGCCCGCACGACAGCGAAAGGCTGCATCATGAATACAATTCCCCAAAAGCTCCATATCGACATCGTCTCTGATGTGGTCTGCCCGTGGTGCGTCATCGGCTACCGGCAGCTGGCACAAGCCTTGGCTGCGAGCGGCACACCGCACGAGATTCATTGGCACCCGTTCGAACTGAATCCTGCCATGCCGGCCGAGGGTCAGAACATGCGCGAGCACATCATTGAAAAATATGGCTCGACGAAGGAGCAATCCGAAGAAAGCCGGACCAGAATGACAGGAGCAGGTGCAGAAGTCGGTTTCGAGTTCCGCTTTGCCGACGACATGCGCATGCACAACACGTTCAATGTGCATCAGCTATTGCATTGGGCCGACCAGGAAGGACGCAGTCACGATCTGAAACAGGCGCTCTTTGCGGCGCACTTCACCCACCGCAGAAATTTGTCGGATGATGCCGTACTGGCCGACATCGCAGCGGAAATCGGCCTGGAACGGACCGAAGCGCTCGCCGTACTCGACGATCAGCGCTTTGCGTCTGAGGTACGCACCGCCGAGCACTACTGGAAAAATCAGGGCATCGAGGGCGTACCGGCGATCATCTTTAACCACCGTCATCTTGTCAGCGGCGCGCAAGGCGTTGAGAACTTCACGCAGATCCTGACCCAGTTAGCCGGGAAGCCTGATTAAGTTCGAGGTCGAAATAGCCGGTAGCAATCGCTGTTCATGGCACTCGCTGCAGAACTGCGGTTGAATCAGGCCCTGATACTTCCCGGGGTCGATTCAACGTCAATGTCAACTCAATTCAATGTCAATGAAAGAGATCAAAACCATGTCTGAAACAAATAAATATGTACCACCTGAAGTCTGGACTTGGGACGCGGAAAATGGCGGGGAATGGGCCAAGACCAACCGGCCGATCGCCGGCCCGACACACGAAGCGGCACTGCCGCTGGGCAAGCACCCTTTACAACTGTATTCGTTGGGTACACCCAATGGCCAGAAGGTCACCATCATGCTCGAAGAGCTGCTTGCACTGGGCGAGATGGGCGCGGAATATGACGCCCATCTGATCCGGATTAATGAAGGCGATCAGTTCTCGTCCGGCTTCGTTGCAGTCAATCCCAACTCGAAGATTCCGGCGCTGCAAGATACCGGAACCGGCAGCCGCGTATTTGAAAGCGGTGCGATCCTGCTTTATCTGGCTGAAAAATTCGGGCGCTTTCTGCCAAAGCAAGCCAAAGCGCGCACCGAGGTCATGAACTGGCTCTTCTGGCTGCAAGGTTCGGCACCCTATTTGGGCGGCGGGTTCGGGCATTTCTATGCGTACGCACCCGAGAAATTCGAATACCCGATCGACCGTTTCACCATGGAGGTAAAGCGCGAGATGGACGTTCTGGATCGCGAACTGGCCGAGCATCGCTATCTGGGCGGAGACGAATACTCGATCGCCGACATCGCCACATGGCCCTGGTACGGCAATCTGGTGCTGGGCGAGGCTTACGGTGCAGGCGAGTTTCTGCAGGTCGAAAGCTACAAAAACCTGCGTCGCTGGGCCGGGGAAATTCTGGCGCGCCCCGCCGTCCAGCGCGGACGCATCGTCAACCGCACCTCGGGCCCGCTCGAAATCCAACTGCATGAACGTCACGACGCGTCGGATTTCGACCTCAAAACCCAGGACAAACTGACACCGGGAAGCGCTGCCTAGGAGCAGATCAAAGCCAGCGCCCTGCATCAGGCGCTGCCGGATAAATACGGCTTGCCAAATTGAATTGCCGTTACTCCACAAACGCTCTTGGAGAGCAGGGTGTCATCCGTGTCATTGCAAGCCCCACAGGTCCGAAACCCGATGTCGCCCTTATGCGCACGGTCACACCCCGTGATGGCCTATGCGGCTGATTTAATCAAATAGCGTGATGAACGTTCGCAAAAGGGCTCGACCAGCGGATCCGCTGGGAGACGAATCCACTGGTGGAACGCATTGTCATCAAAGCATTGGAGCTGCTGGACGAGTTACGGACGGTACAATTCAACGACCCGTTTGCTGCGCGGCCGGGAACTTTATATAGCGGATGTATAGCATGCTGAAATCTGGATGATTTCAGCAACTTGCGATACCTCATACACAGTGAAAGCTGCGAGCAGACAAATTTATTTGCTTTGTTACGTTGGTAAATTTATTTTTCTAAACGACTGCCCGCTCGCCAGCAAGGCATCGGGTATTTCCGACACCAGTTAGCGCATCTGCCATGCCCGACGCGCACTGCTTAACCAGCGAGTTTTTGCAACATCGCTTCCCAGTGATCGACGTTGTCGTCGAGCGCCTTGACCGGAAGCCGCTCGTCGCGACCATGGGCGCGCATGTCGTCGGGTACGATGCCCCAGCTGCCGTCGACACCGTAGATCGAAATGCCGATAACGCGAAACGGAACCGCATCACTAGCGCCGGTACTCATTTCCGGGAATACAGGCATGCCGGGATGGCGTGCTTGTACCACCTGGGTATAAGCCTCGACGACATCGGCGCGTAAAGGAGACTCTAGCGATGGCAAGTTCTTGTCATTACGGGTGACCACAACGTCGGCGTCGGCGGCAATCTTTTCCAGTTCGGCCTTGATAGCGTCCGGTGACACGCCCGGCAGAATGCGGCAGTTGATGTTGGCCGTCGCCAGTTGCGGCAAGGCGTTGTCCGCATGGCCACCGAAGAGCCGCGTGGCTACGCAGCGTGTGCGCGTGACGCCGGATTCAACTTCGTCGGCTTCGATGACGTCAGCCGCCGCACCATCGGCAGGATTGTTCAGCCAGGCGCGCATCGCATTGCCGAGCGGTCCGGGTTCAGTTTTCTGGCGTTCCTCGAAGTAGGCGTGGGTGGTGTCACTCATCGCAGGGGTGAAGCGATAAATTTCGAGCCGGTGCAGCGCATTGGCCAGCGCATAGATTGCATTGTCGGCACGTGGCTTGGACGAATGACCACCGCGGTTCCGCACCGTCAAGGTATAGCTGGCATAGGTTTTTTCGGCAGTCTGGACGGTGAAACCAAGCGCCCGGCCGTCGGGCGCAAAGCCGCCACCGCCGCTATCCGTGTTCAGGCCGTACTCCACGTCGAGCAGGTTATGCCAGGTAGTCGCGCCGTATTTGGCACCCAGCCCGGTTGTTTCTTCGTCGCCGGTGTAGAACACCACGATGTCACGCTTCGGCTGGAATCCGCTCGCCTTCAACTTCAGGATCGCGGAGGTCGTCGCAGCGATACCGGCCTTGATGTCGCTGGTACCCCGGCCGTAGTAATAACCATCCTTTTCCGTGAAAACAAACGGATCGGTCTCGCCCCAGTCCTCACGCTTGGCTTCGACCACGTCCATGTGCGCCATCACCATGATCGGCTTGCCGACCGGATCAGGCGCGCGCCAGCGCACGATCAATGCGGCTGTCTTCCCGTACGGCAGAATCTCAATATCCTTGGCTCCGATGCCGGCTTCGCGATATTGCTGCGCCAGATAGGCAGCAAGCTCCGGCACGCGATCCCTACCTTCGACGGTCGGAATATTGACCGAGTGCTCCAGTAGTGCACGAGCCTTGGCATGCCATTGATCATTCAAGGGCGAGGCGACGGCGAGTGTCGATGCGATCATCAAGATAACCGGCAACAATTTCGAATTCTGCATGTGTGCCTTCAGGAAGAGGTCCAGGGTTAGCGGCAGCGGGCGATTCCGTCTGAACCAACGGCCGGATGGCAGCAGTATTGCTGATATTTTGTTTATTTATAAATATTTCTTTCTGTATTGCATTTCAATTCCATGCTCTGCCGCAGTATTTGAGTCGGCAAGCTGACTTGACCGCAGGTTACCCGCGAATGATCTCGAGGTTCCTGGCAAAACGGCCTGCGGGTCGAGAACGATTCGCTGCTAAATTAACGGATGGCAGGGTCAATGCGGGGTCGACGGTTGGCGGGTCTGACACCAGGATGTCGGACTCAGCCTTAGCCAGCATGGCGCCCTGAGTCGGATCCGGAAGCGGTCAATGGAGCCGCAGTCGACCGGGCCATCGGGATAGTGTAGTGGTCAAGTTATTGCGGACACATCAATGGAAGTTTTTCTGCCATTTACCGTTTAAAGACGGCGGGCGACAGGTTGCCCGATACGAAGTGCAAACGCGTGCAATTATAAAAGTCGACAATATAGGTCGTAACGTCCTTACGGGCCTCTTCCTGGTTGGCATACCCCGTGCGCCAGACGCACTCCATCGTTAGTAATAAATCAGGTGACGCGACAGGTATCGTGACATAGGGGGCTCATGCTGCACACCAAGCCGTACCGTTCCAGCAATGTCTGATATTCGATGCTGGCGTACTGACTCCCACAGTCCCTATGCACAATCCGTCCCGGTGGCGGACACGGCGACTGGCAATGGCAATGGCCATGCGTAGTGCGTAGTGCGTCACAGACCAGCGCAGCCGGCATGCAAGGGGATCAATTTCCTGACGCAATTATTAAGGGGGATCTGGCGAAACCCTAAGTGATTTTTAATTGGCATCTGAAAATATAGGCTTTTAAATTACCCTAATAGTTGCCACTCAAAATAGATGGCATAACATTAATCTCACGAAATTTTTATGTTAGCCCCAGCTGGCCAAACTACTGCCGACAACCGGGTTTGTAGAGACCGCATCGCCGCCGGGTGACTAGCGCGACAAGATCACCACAAAGACAATACCGCCCAACAGAACTGACTTGGACGAACAAAAATAAAATCCATGCGTTGAAGTAAATGGAAACTAAGGAGCAGCAGATCGGCGGTGTCACCGCTGTACTCTGCTGCTATCCGGCCACTCAGCCGCCGCAGCTGCTTGTGTCCCACTTCCAGTTACCACTCATGGCATCAAAGGTACGCGGAGCCTGCCAGCGTTCAGTTTTCCCGTCGGGGAATGTGCGAAGGCAACTGCCGTTCGTACACTGATTCCGGCAGCTTAGGTAGTTACGCTGAGTCGATTTTACGTTTCTCGCAGCTACAAGCGCTTGTGTTTTATTAGCCGCTTTTTCAGAACGCTTTTGCTCCGCCAGTTGCACTTTTCGTTTAGCTTCTACGACACGGAGGTCCGGCAAAGACAAGCCGTCTTCACGCGTACGGGCAAAGTCCTTGAAAATACCAGCATTTGTCCAAGGTTGGTTGAATAATGTTTTGACAGCGAGAGTGGCTGCGGATGTCTCGCACTCGTCTCCGTTGCTCGTAATAAAGCCAGTTGAGTGTGAATATCCTAATGAACGAGGTTCCCTACCTTCAGGGGTGCGTGCTCCTAACCCCGCGATGGCAACACAAACTTTATCGCCATTTTCAAACTTTGCAGAGTACGTTGACACATAGGTTTGCACTTGACGATAGTCGAATAGATTGCTGATGGGGTAGTCGTCCATGATCGCAAAAACTGCGCGTTTCCCGGCTTCCGACAAAGAACGGCTACTTAACTGTCTCAATGTATCGTTAGCTGCCTCAGACATCAGATTCCCTCCATGTGGCTCCACCCTATCGACGTCTTTCAACATGCTTACCGGAGTATCTTCGTTCAAGTTTTCTACCGCCTTGCGAAATGCAGTTGCGAGGCAACTTTCTTTGTTGGCATCCGTCTTCACTGTGCGGGCGAAACCTGCGGACATCACAGCAGGTATTCGTGGGTTCCTGTCTGGAGGTACGTTCTTGGTGGGTCCGAGGATAACAAAACAAACATACTTTTCAGCAAATTCTACCCGGCCGATACTTCCAAACACGACGAGATCATTTTTCCGATAGGTATCGATTAATTGCGGTGACAAATTATTGGTGACATATTCCGATGCATCAGATATCTCGGGAAGATTCACCACTGGAATGGCGTAACTATTCGCCGCAGCATGACTCGACATAGTGATGCCGGAAGAAAGGGCGAGTACCGTCATTAAAAAGCAAAAGC
>JBLHMB010000035.1:0-36353 GCA_047621665.1 Bradyrhizobium sp.
TGATAGAGATTGCCCGCAACCTGATTGGCGATTGCCGCCTGCTGATCCTCGACGAACCGACCGCGATGCTGACCCATCGTGAAGTCGAGTTGCTGTTCGTCCAGATCGCCCGCCTGAAATCCGAAGGTGTGGCACTGGTCTATATTTCCCACCGGCTGGAAGAACTCAAGCGGGTGGCCGATCGCATCGTCGTGCTGCGCGATGGCAAGCTGGTCTGTGACGATGCGATCGCTGGCCACAGCAGCGCCGATCTGGTCAAGCTGATGGTCGGGCGCGCCGCCGATGCCGAGGTCGATCTGAGCGGGCGCACGCCGGGTGCGCCGGTGTTACGGGTGCGCGGGCTGGGTCGCCAGGGCGCGGTTGCGCCGACCTCGTTCGAGATTCACGGCGGCGAAATCGTCGGTATCGCCGGCCTGATCGGCTCGGGCCGCACTGAGTTGTTGCGTCTGATTTTCGGCGCCGACCGGGCGGATCAGGGTGAAGTGTTCGTCGGTGATGCAACGGTCGCCGCAGACATCCGCTCGCCCAAGGACGCGGTCGCCGCCGGTATTGCCATGGTGACCGAAGACCGCAAGGGGCAGGGCTTGCTACTGCAGCAATCGATTGCGCTCAACACCACGCTGGCCAGTCTGCCGTCGGTCAGTCGCGCCGGTTGGCTTGATGCGGCGGCCGAAACGGTGGTGGCGACCGACTTCATGCAGCGCCTCGGTATCAAGGCGCGCGATGCCGCCCAGCCGGTGGCGGAACTGTCCGGCGGCAATCAGCAAAAAGTCGTGATGGCACGCTGGTTCTATCGTGACTGTCCGGTGATGCTGTTTGATGAACCCACCCGCGGCATCGACATCGGTGCCAAATTCGACATTTACCAGTTGCTGGTCGGGCTGGCGCGCGAAGGCAAAGGACTGGCAATCGTGTCGAGCGATCTGCGTGAACTGATGTTGGTGTGTGACCGCATCCTTGTCATGAGCGCCGGGCGCGTGGTCGAGACCTTCGAACGCGCGACCTGGACCCAGGATGCGTTGCTGGCTGCCGCCTTCAGCGGTTACCTTGCGGTGCCTACCGGCACCGATACAATGCCGGACGTTACCGCGCGCTGACCCCATTCATTCCGGAGAACCCATGCCATTGACTTCGCTTCAGCGCACCCTTGCGGGCCTGAAAAATTATGCCGGACTGCTCGGTACGCTGATTGCCTTGTGCGTCTTGTTTTCCTTTCTCAGCGAATATTTTTTTACGTGGAGGACGCTCGCCACACTGGCCAACGACATCCCGACCTTGCTGGTGATGGCGGTCGGCATGACCTTCATTCTGATCATAGGCGGGATTGATTTGTCAGTCGGATCGGTGATGGCGCTGGCGGCCTCGATCATGTCGCTGGCGATGGTGCACTGGGGCTGGCCGGTCTATGCCGCCAGCATGCTGGGCATGCTGGCCGCTGCGGCGCTGGGCATGCTGACCGGTCTGGTGTCGGTGGGCTGGCGGGTGCCGTCGTTCATTGTCTCGCTGGGCGTGCTGGAAATTGCGCGCGGCCTGGCCTATCAGGTTACCGATTCGCGCACCGAGTACATCGGCGGCATCGTCGCCGGGATCAGCGCACCGGTCTTCATGGGCATGTCGCCGGCTTTTATGGCTGCCATGCTGATTGTGGTTGCCGGCCACCTCGTGCTGACCCGGACCGTGCTGGGTCGCTTGTGGATAGGCATAGGCACCAACGAAGAAGCCGTGCGGTTGTCCGGTATTGATCCGCGCCCGTCGAAGGTGCTGGTGTTTGCCTTGATGGGCTTGCTGGCCGGCGTCGGCGCGCTGTTCCAGATTTCGCGGCTGGAGGCGGCCGATCCGAACGGTGGCGTCGGCCTCGAGCTACAGGTGATTGCCGCCGTCGTCATTGGCGGCACCAGCCTGATGGGCGGGCGCGGCTCGGTGATCAGCACCTTCATCGGCGTACTGATCATTGTGGTGCTGGAAGCCGGGCTGGCGCAGATCGGCGTCAGTGAGCCGCTCAAGCGCATCGTCACCGGTCTGGTTATCGTCACGGCGGTGGTGCTCGACACCTATCGCCGGCGCGGCCAGCGCGCCTGACATGACGACCATCAAGCAAGTCGCGCAACTGGCCGGCGTGTCGTTTACGACGGTGTCGCATGTGATCAACGCCACCCGGCCGGTCAATGCCGCGACGCGCGAGCGCGTGCTGGCGGCGATTACTCAGCTGCACTATGTACCGAGTGCGCTGGCGCGTTCGCTCAAGAGTCAGCGCACCGGCACCATCGGCCTGATCATTCCGAACAATACCAATCCGTATTTTTCGGAGGTGGCGCGGGGTATCGAAGACCAGTGTTATGGCGCCGGCTATAGCGTCATCCTGTGCAATTTCGGGGATGACCCGGCGCGTCAGCGCAACTATCTCAATGTCTTGCTGGGCAAACGTTGCGACGGGCTGATCATGGCGGCGCTGGCGCCGGCTGACGGTGAATTGCTGCATACAAAAAAAATCCCGGTGGTGCTGCTGGATCGCGCACCGCCGGGACAGGCTTTCGACGTGGTCGATGTCGATAATGTGGCAGGCGGCGTGGTGGCCGCACAGCACCTGCTGGCGCAGGGCCGGCGCCGCATTGCCTGTATCGGCGGGCCACAGGAGATCATGCTGTCGCGCCAGCGACTTGATGGCGTGCGCGTCACGCTGGAACAGGCCGGACTGTCGCTGCCGCCGGCGCTGTGCCGTTATGCCGATTTCACCAGCATGGGTGGCTATCAGCAAGCCCGCGCGTTACTGGCCTTGCCTGCGGCGCAACGTCCCGATGCGATTTTTTGCTGCAACGATCTGATGGCGATCGGTGTACTGCGGGCTGCTGCCGAGGCGGGTATCGCTGTGCCGCAGGCACTGGCAGTGGTCGGTTTCGATGATATCGATCTGGCCCAGTTTGTTTATCCGGCGCTGACCAGCGTGGCGCAAAACACCCGCGCGCTCGGCCGCTTGACGGCGCAATGCCTGCTGGCGCGTATCGCCGATGCCGGTCTGCCGCACCAGCGCCACAGGATGACGCCGGAGTTGCATGTGCGCGCGTCGAGCCTGTTGTCCTGAACCTTTTTTGCAGTGAACGGAAACCTCTCATGATCGTCATCATTGGCAGCATCAACATGGACCTGGTGTTGCGCGTACCGCGCATGCCGGCCGCCGGAGAAACCCTGTGCGGCAGTGCATTTCGCACCATTCCCGGCGGTAAGGGCGCTAACCAGGCGGTAGCGTGCGCCCGGCTCACCGCCGGCGGCGCACCGGCGGTGGCGCTGATCGGTTGCCTCGGTGATGACGGTTTTGGCGACACCCTGCGTGCTGCGCTGGTGGCCGAAGGCATCGATGTCAGTCACGTCAGCACGATGGCCGGTGTAGCCTCCGGCATTGCCTCGATTCTGGTCGATGCCAACGGACAGAACAGTATCGTCATTGCCGGTGGTGCTAACGACCTGCTGACACCCGGGCATATCGATGCAGCCCGCAGCCTGATTGCACAAGCCAGCATCGTCGTGCTGCAACTGGAAACACCGCTGGTGACGGTCGAGTACGCGATCAATCTCGCCCATGCACTCGGCAAGATTGTCGTACTTAATCCGGCACCGGCTCCTTCGACGCATCTACCGGCGGCGATGCTGGCCCGGGTCGATTACCTGATTCCGAATGAAATCGAAGCGGCGATGCTGGCCGGCACCGCGCCGGAGGATGTGGTGGCCGCCGCCGCCGCATTACGCGCCAGCGGTTGCCGCAACGTTCTTGTCACATTGGGTGCGAAAGGCGTTCATGCGGCGCTGGCAGAAGCAACCCGCGCGTTCGCCGCCCATCCGGTCGCCGCGGTCGATAGCACCGCAGCGGGTGATACGTTTATCGGCGGCTTTGTTGCTGCGCTGGCAGGCGGTGAACCGGTGGCCGATGCAATTGCGCTGGGCCAGCGCGCCGCCGCCTGGAGTGTGACGCGACACGGCGCACAAACCTCGATTCCGCATCGGCACGAATTATCCGGCGACATTCCCGGCTTGACCCGGCCGACTACTGTTAGGGCATCATGAAAAAAACTCCGTTACTCCATATCGCCCTGTCACAACTGATCGCTTCGCTCGGTCATGGCGATGCCATCGTGATCGGCGACGCCGGCTTGCCGGTACCGCCCGGCGTACCACTGATCGACCTCGCATTGACGCGCGGCATTCCGGGATTGATGGATACGCTGCAAGCGATACTGACCGAAATGCAAGTCGAGCAGCATGTGCTGGCAAGCGAACTGGCGCAGCATAATCCGGCGATTGCCGCTGGCATCGCCGCGCTGGCCTTACCCGGCGGCGTGACCATGAGCCATGACGATGTCAAGCAGCGCAGTCGCACCGCACGCGCGATCATACGCACCGGCGAATGCACGCCGTATGCCAACATCGTGCTCATTGCCGGCGTGGTTTTTTAGGGCCGCAGCAAGCTGGCTTCAGGGCGTACCAAACGCCTCGCCGAGCGACAGGACCTTGCCGGTATCGCTGGCATCATAACCAGCCAGCACGTTGACGCTGGCGCGGTAAGTTTCCGATCGAATCACGCTCAGCACCCGGCGGATCAGCGGCAAGTCCATCGCGGTTTTTTCAATCGCAAAGAAATACCGTTCTTTTACCAGCGGAATAAACGTCAGGCCGAAACGCTCGGCGGCGGTCTGCACCCCGAAACCGACGTCGGCCATGCCGCTGGCGATGTAGGCCGCTACCGCCGAATGGGTGAATTCGCTGCTTTGTATGCCATTCACGGCCGTCATCGGGATAGCCGCATCGGCCAGCATCAGTTCAAGCAGGGCGCGCGTTCCGGAGCCAGCCTGACGATTGACGAAACGCACATCGGGACGCCGTAGATCAGCCAGACTGGTGATGTGCAACGGGTTGTCCGGATTGACGAACAAGCCCTGGTGGCGCACCGCCAGATGGATCAGGCAATGTTCCTTGTCTTTCAAGGTGTTCAGGTAACGCGCTGCGGCACGGCTTTCGAAGGGCCCTATCGGCACATGAAATCCCGCCAGGTGGCATTCGCGCCGGGCCAGTGCGGTAACTGCATCGGTGCTGTTGCGGTAGCGCAGTTCAATGGGCAATTCGATGGCGTGCAATTGATTGAGTAGCGCGGCCACGGCAAAACCGTGACTGGCATCGAGTCGCACTGCGCCGGAGGTATTGTCCGCCAGTTTCCCCAGTTCGCTTTCGAGTTCCGAAGCCAGGCTTTCGAGTGTCGGCGACAGGCGCGCGGCAATGCGACGGTCGGCCCACAACAGTTTTTGCGCCAGTTGCGACAGCAGTGTGCCGCGTCCGCGCTGGGTATGCATCAACGGTTTGCCGAACAGGATCTCGGCATCCTTGAGCACGCCCCAGGCGTAGCGATACGATACCTCGATACTTTTTGCCGCTTGCGCAATTGAGCCGGTTTGCTCGACGGCGCGCAGTAATGCAAGCAGGGCAGTGGTGTTGAGCGATTTTTTTGCGCCCTGCAGGATTTCCCATTGCGGGTGGATGGTGACTTTGAACATTCGGCAAACTCCGTGCTATTGATCAATTAAATATTCGGTGTTATTTTCCAGCGGGCTCTTGCGCAGGCTACAACAAAATATAAGCACTGCCAAGCATATGAAAATATTTCAGGAGACAACACACATGTTCGATTTTCTCGCCAAGGAAAAAACTATCGCTGGTGCCGGTTTCAACCGCTGGCTGGTACCGCCGGCTGCACTGGCGATTCATTTGTGTATCGGTATGGCTTACGGCTTCTCGGTGTTCTGGTTGCCCTTGTCGAAGGCTATCGGCATCAAGGATCCGGTGGTGTGTGCCAAAGATATGGGTTTTTTTGCCGAGTTGTTCGCCACGACTTGCGATTGGAAAATCTCGCTACTGGGTTGGATCTACACGTTGTTTTTCGTCTTTCTCGGCTCGTCAGCGGCCGTCTTCGGTGGCTGGCTCGAACATGCCGGTCCGCGTAAAGCGGGGGGCGTGTCGGCGCTGTGCTGGTGCGGAGGACTGGTTATTTCGGCGCTGGGAATCTATACCCACCAGATCTGGCTGATGTGGCTGGGTTCCGGCGTGATCGGCGGCATCGGGCTTGGCCTTGGTTACATCTCGCCGGTATCGACGCTGATCAAATGGTTCCCGGACCGGCGCGGCATGGCCACCGGCATGGCCATCATGGGTTTCGGTGGCGGTGCGATGATTGGTGCGCCACTGGCCGACATGCTGATGAAGTGGTTTGCCACGCCGGTCTCGGTCGGCGTGTGGGAAACCTTTCTGACGTTGGCGGCGATTTATTTTGTGTTCATGCTCGGTGGTGCATTCGCTTACCGGGTACCGCCATCGGGCTGGAAACCGGCGGGCTGGAATGCGGCGAAATCGCAGACCAGCAATGTGATGATTACCAACCGGCACGTGCATTTGTCGGTGGCCAGCGAAACCCGCACTTTCTGGCTGTTATGGGCGGTATTGACGCTCAATGTATCGGCCGGTATCGGCATCATCGGCATGGCATCGCCGCTGTTACAGGAAGTCTTTGGCGGACGCCTGATCGGTGTTGCCCTGTCGTTCAATGAGTTGTCCGGTCCCCAGAAAGGGCAGATTGCGGCGATCGCTGCCGGCTTCACCGGACTGCTGTCGCTGTTCAATATCGGCGGGCGTTTTTTCTGGGCGTCGCTGTCGGATTACATCGGTCGCAAGTTCACTTATATGGTGTTCTTCGCGCTGGGGTTTGCCTTGTACGCGGCGATTCCGTCGGCCGCCCATGCCGGCTTGTTGGGCGTGTTCGTGCTGGCGTTCTGCCTGATCCTGTCCATGTACGGCGGCGGCTTCGCCACGATTCCGGCTTATCTGGCCGATATGTTTGGTACCCAGATGGTCGGTGCGATTCATGGCCGCTTGCTCACCGCCTGGGCCACCGCCGGCGTGCTCGGTCCGGTGCTGGTGAACTACATCCGCGAATACCAGATCGCCAATGGCGTGCCGAAAGCCCAGGCCTACGACGTGACCATGTACATCCTGTCGGGCATGCTGATATTGGGATTCATCTGTAACCTGATGGTCCGGCCTGTCGCCGAAAAAGATTTCATGAGTGAGGCCGAACTGGCCGAAGAGCGCCGTCTGGCGCATGACCGTGCGGTTGCCGCCAGTGTCGGCAGTGCCGCCGCCGGCGGTGCCGTCAGCAGCCCGGCGATGGTTGGGCTAGCATGGGCGGCGGTTGGTATCCCGTTGGCTGTCGGGGTCGGCATTACGCTACAGAAAGCCGCTATTTTCTTCAAGTAATCAAGTCATCGTCATAACGAGGTCGCATTGAAACACACCATCATTCCTATCGCTGTTGCCGCGACCAGGCAACGCAAACGCGAAGCGCCAAAAGGGCGGCGCGTTCAGCCGCAGGCACTGGCCGAGGTACAGACCTTGTTGGGCGAGGCGTCCCGTCAGCCCGATTTGCTGATCGAGCATCTGCATCTTATTAACGATCACTTCGGCCAGCTCGGCACGCCGCACCTGGCGGCACTGGCGCAGGAAATGCGTTTGTCGCAAGCGGCTGTGTATGAAGTGGCGACCTTTTACCATCACTTTGCCGTGGTGCGTGAAGACAGCGACGGGCAGATCGCCACGGCACCGGCGATTACGGTACGGATATGCGATGGATTGTCCTGCGAAATGGCTGGTGCGCGCGACCTGTTGACGCGTTTGCCGGCGCTGCTGGGGACCACGATCAGTGTGATCCCGGCGCCTTGTGTCGGACGTTGCGAACAGGCGCCTGTCGCGGTGATCGGCCAGTTGCCGCTGGTACATGCCGATGTCGACCAGGTCGTTGCGGCCGTGCAGGCCGGGACCACCGTGCATGTTCCGGCGCCCTATATCGACCTGGCGGCTTACCGTGCACTCGGCGGCTATCGCTTGCTGGCGGACTGCGTCGGCGGCGCGCGGGAACTGGAATCGGTTCTCAAGACGATGGAAGATTCAGGCTTGCGCGGTCTCGGTGGGGCAGGTTTTCCGGCCGGTCGCAAATGGCGCATTGTTGGTGCTGAAGCCGGCCCGCGCTTGATGGCGGTCAATATCGATGAAGGCGAGCCCGGTACGTTCAAGGATAGAACGTATCTGGAAAGCGATCCACACCGTTTTCTGGAAGGCATGCTGATCGCTGCGTGGGCGGTTGGCATCGACGAAATCTACATTTATCTGCGTGATGAATACCATGCCTGTCGCGCGCTACTGGAAACCGAACTGGCGCGATTACGCGCCGCTCCGCCAATGGCTAATTTGCCGGTGATCCATTTGCGGCGCGGCGCCGGTGCGTACATTTGCGGCGAAGAATCCGCGATGATCGAATCGATCGAAGGCAAGCGCGGCTTGCCGCGTTTGCGACCACCCTATGTGGCGCAGGTCGGTCTGTTCGGACGGCCTACGCTGGAGCACAATTTCGAGACCTTGTACTGGGTGCGTCGCATTCTCGAAGAGGGCGCCGGCTGGTTCGCCGGCCACGGCCGCCATGGTCGCAAGGGCTTGCGCTCGTTTTCGGTATCGGGCCGGGTCCGGCTTCCCGGCGTGCATCTGGCGCCTGCCGGGATCACGATTCAGGAACTGATTGATGAACATTGCGGCGGCATGCAGGAGGGACATCAGCTCTACGCGTATTTGCCGGGCGGGGCTTCGGGCGGTATTTTGCCGGCGTCCATGAACACCATTCCGCTGGATTTTGATACCTTGCAGGAGCATGGTTGCTTCATCGGTTCGGCGGCCATTGTGGTGCTGTCGCAGCACGATACGGCAGTCAATGCGGCGCGCAACCTGATGCGTTTTTTCAAGGAAGAATCGTGCGGCCAGTGCACGCCATGCCGCGTCGGTACGGCCAAGGCATTGGCCCTGATCGAACAACCGCAATGGGATATTGATTTGCTGGCTGACCTGTCGAGCGTGATGCGGGATGCATCAATTTGCGGGCTGGGGCAGGCCGCGCCAAATCCTATCGATTGCGTGGTGCGGTATTTTCCGCACGAACTTAGCAACGGAGCAGCAGCATGAATGCGATCACCCGTCAGGATTTGTCAGCCATCGATGTACCGATGGTTGACTTCACGATTAACGGCCGTCCGGTTAGTGCGCGCAGCAATGAAACGCTGATCGAAGTGGCCGACCGCGAAGGCATCGAGGTGCCGCGCCTGTGCTACAAGCCGGGTCTCGATGCGGTCGGCAATTGCCGCGCCTGCATGGTCGAGATTGATGGCGAACGGGTGCTGGCACCGTCGTGCTGTCGCGCACCCAAAGCCGGCATGGTCGTCACTACCGATAGCGCGCGGGTGCTGAAGGCGCAGCAGATGGTATTCGAGATGCTGCAGTCCGACATGCCCGAAACGGCTTACACGCGCCATAACGAAGTCGATCAGTGGGCGCTCAAACTGGCCGTCGGTAAGCCGCGCTTTGCACCGCGCGAGGCTGTGCGCCCTGATCATTCGCATCCGGCGATGACGGTCAATCTCGATGCCTGTATTCAGTGCACCCGCTGCGTGCGGGCTTGTCGTGACGAGCAAGTCAACGATGTGATCGGACTGGCTTTTCGTGGCAGTCATGCCGAAATTGTTTTCGACATGGGCGACCCGATGGGGGCTTCGACCTGCGTGGCTTGCGGCGAATGCGTCCAGGCTTGTCCGACCGGTGCGCTGATGCCGGCACGCGATGTTGCGCTTGCCGTACCCGACAAGAAAGTTGACTCGGTCTGTCCGTATTGCGGGGTTGGCTGCCAGCTCACGTATAACGTCAAGGACAACAAGATTCTGTACGTCGAAGGCCGCGATGGTCCGGCCAATCACAAGCGCTTGTGCGTCAAGGGACGTTACGGTTTCGATTACGCCCAACATGCGCAGCGTTTGACGGTGCCGCTGATCCGTCGTACCGATGCGCCCAAGCGGGGTGATTTTTCGATGGACCCGGATCGGGTCTACGAAGTTTTCCGCGAAGCCAGCTGGGAAGAAGCGCTCGACCTTGTGGCCAGTCAGTTTGTCGCTCTGCGCGACAAGCATGGCAAGAAGTCACTGGCCGGTTTCGGTTCGGCCAAGTGCAGCAATGAAGAAGCCTATCTGTTCCAGAAACTGATACGGACCGGTTTTGGTTCGAACAATGTCGACCATTGCACGCGCTTGTGCCACGCCTCGTCGGTGGTGGCGCTACTCGAAGGGATCGGTTCGGGAGCGGTATCGAATCCGGTGATGGATGTGATGAAGGCCGATGTCGTCATCATCATCGGTGCCAACCCGACCGTGAACCATCCGGTTGCCGCGACCTGGATCAAGAATGCAGCGCGCAATGGCACCCGGTTAATCGTCATGGATCCGCGTCGCTCGGACCTGTCGCGACTGGCGCATCGCTTTGTCCAGTTCAAGCCCGATACCGATGTTGCCTTGCTCAATGCGATGATGCATGTGATCGTGCATGAAGGCCTGGTTGATCAGGAGTTCATTGATGGTCGTACCATCGGCTACGAGGAACTGAAGGCGAATGTCGAGGGCTACAGTCCCGAGTTGATGGCGCCTATTTGTGGTGTCGAGGCCGAGACCATCCGCTACGTCGCAAGACTCTATGCGACCTCGAAAGGCTCGATGATTCTGTGGGGCATGGGGATTTCCCAGCACGTGCATGGCACCGACAATGCGCGTTGTCTGATCGCGCTGGCATTGATGACCGGCCAGATCGGCCGGCCCGGCACCGGCTTGCATCCGCTGCGTGGCCAGAATAACGTGCAAGGGGCGTCGGATGCCGGTTTGATTCCGATGATGTATCCGGATTACCAGCGGGTTGATAATCCGGCGGCTATCGCCAAGTTCGAGAAACTGTGGGGGGTGCCGCTCGACCAGCAGCCGGGACTCACCGTGGTAGAAGTGATGAATGCGATCAAGGCCGGCGGTGTGCGTGGCATGTACATCATGGGTGAGAATCCGGCCATGTCAGACCCGGATGCAAACCATGCACGCGAAGCGCTGGCGGCGCTGGATCATCTCGTGGTGCAGGATATTTTTCTGACCGAGACGGCTTACCTGGCCGACGTTATTTTGCCGGCCACGGCTTTTCCGGAAAAAACCGGTAGTTTTACCAATACTGACCGGGTGGTACAGATGGGGCGTCAGGCACTCGATGCGCCAGGCCAGGCACGTCAGGATTTGTGGATCATCCAGCAGATTGCCGCGCGGATGGGCCTGGACTGGCAGTATGACAACGTGGCCGAAGTGTTCGAGGAAATGCGCAGTTGCATGCCAAGTATTGGCGGCATGCGCTGGGAGCGCCTGGAGCGCGAGCAAGCCATCACCTATCCGTGCGAGAACGAAGGCGATCCCGGTTTGCCCGTGGTGTTCACCGAACATTTTCCAACTGCCAGCGGCAAGGCGCGCTTTGTTCCGGCCGACATCATCCCGGCCAATGAGCGCCCCGATGCTGAGTACCCGCAGGTGCTCATTACGGGTCGCCAGCTGGAGCATTGGCATACAGGTAGCATGACGCGACGTGCGGCGGTCCTCGACGCGCTGGAGCCCGATCCGGTGGCGCAGATTCATCCACTCGATCTGGCCGCTCTCGGTGGGCAGCCGGGCGATGTGATTACGCTGGAGTCCCGGCGCGGGCAGGTGACGTTGTATGCGCGGGCTGATGACAGTTCGCCGCGTGGTGCGATCTTCGTGCCGTTCTGTTTCTACGAAGCCGCGATCAACAAGTTGACTAATTCAGCCCTCGATCCGTTCGCAAAAATCCCCGAGTTCAAGTATTGTGCAATCCGGATGCGGCTTGGGGGTATTATCACGGCGCAGACAAGTTATGGTGGCGGGCAAATTCTGGCCGGCCGCGATGTTTGATGCAACTTCGGATGTCAATGCTGGTCGACCGGCAGCGGATTGCGAACCTGGTTCCTGTAAGGTTATGTCGTTGTCGGGTTTGTCGTGCGCTGCACTGCAACACGATCACCCTGCAGAAAACCGCACCTTTTCATCAAGCGCTGATGCTAAAATCCGCGCTTATTTTCCCTTGGAGTCCTCATGAATAAAACTGAACTGATCGATGCCATCGCAGCTGATTGCGATCTTCCTAAAACTGTTGCCCAACGCGCACTCGAATCCATCTTGTCGAATGTGATTCAGGCCGTCGTCAATGGTGATTCGGTACAGCTAATCGGTTTTGGCGCTTTTGCTTCCGGTAGCCGCGCAGAGCGTACAGGCCGCAACCCGCGTACTGGCGAAGAGATCAAGATTGCTGCTGCGAAAACAGTCAAGTTTTCTGCTGGCAAAGCGTTCAAAGACGCCGTCAACAAGTAATTCGCGGTTTCCGCAGAAAAGCGCCTATCGTCGATAGGCGTTTTTTTTTACTGTTAATTCCGCTGCGCGGTGTTACTTGATTGCGAAATTGACCTTGGGTTTGGCGATGGCTTCGTCGCACTGCGTGCAAGGGTCCCAGGGAATGCAGTCATGATCACGTGCCAGATATTTCTCTCCGGTAATTGTCAGCCCGACCTCCATCATTGACGCTCCTTTCGCAACGCTTTTACCGGTATCTCCGCTGCCCGCCACGGCTTGCGGATGCCATTTCTCAAACAGGGTGCTGTTGGTGCCGTCAGGCACGTACCACTTTTTTTGCGCTGCATTCCAGCGCGCACCTAGTGCTTTGGCCTGGTCTTTTTCAGCAAAGGGGACGGTTAAAAATATCATGATGGTTGGCTTGATGAGAGTGATTTGGAACGGATAACCAGACGGCGAGTCTACTTGGACGCGCAGGGTATGGGCAACTACAAAGCAAACCTTGCAATGATGTAGTACCTTATTATTTGAGTTCGCAGTCTGAGCTTGTCGTGCGATGATGCAAAAATAGACCGGACTATGCCAGGACGAACGCCGCTTCAGATACTGCAGTTGTAATAGTCTGTATGAGTGCCCTGTATTTTTCGGGTCGATCGGTATATTGATAATCAAACCTGCGTGCCAATGCTGCCATATCTGGCAGTCACACGGGATTCGAGGAGTACCTTATGTTGATTCGAAAATATGTTTCAGTCTTGTTGGTCACACTTGCTACAATTAGCGCCACGGCACATGCCGGTGACCGCGGTGTCGACACGGCAGTAGGTGCAATTTTTGGTGCCGCCATTGGTAGTTCGGTCGGCGGCCGCAACGGGGCAATTGTT
Source organism: Bradyrhizobium sp. (assembly GCA_047621665.1). Taxonomy (GTDB): domain Bacteria; phylum Pseudomonadota; class Gammaproteobacteria; order Burkholderiales; family Burkholderiaceae_D; genus Actimicrobium. Next base: position 13,172 of record JBLHMB010000035.1, read on the forward strand.
GGTGGCGTGCTTGGTGCTGCAGTAGGAGCCAGCGCCAACAATAATTATTATCAGGGGCGCGGAACGTACTACCAGGCTGCACCGACCTACTACCAGCCTGCACCAACGTACTATCAGCCCCAGCCGACCTATTACCAGGCTAATCCCACTTATTACCAGACGCAGCCGAGTTACTACCAGTCGTCGCCGGTGTATGTCGCTCCGGCAACGATTTATGTCCAGCCGTCGTATCGCGGCAACGAGTGGCGGGATCGCCAGGAGTGGCGTGAGGATCACCATGAACGTCACTGGAACCACGGCGACGATTGGCGCGGGCGTGACGGATATCGTCGCTGATAGATCAAGCAAGGTAGGTGATCGTGTTAGCCAACAAGGGCCCGGTGCGTCACTGTACCGGGCCCTTTGCTTGTTGATTGTTAGATCGTTGAGATCCAGTGTGAGATAAACTCCCGGTGTTTTGTTGCTAGAAAGAAATTGTTGTTTTATCTTATTCCCATGGCAGGGTGGTTACGTGTGACCAGTTTTGGTGATTCCATCGTGACTGTTCCAGCGGCTGCCGCGATTATTCTCTGGTTGATATCCGGTCGGGCCTGGCGTATGGCAGGGTGGTGGATAGTCCTGTTTGGTGCCGGCATGACACTCGTTGTCGCTACTAAAATTGCATTTATTGGTTGGGGTGTCGGTGTCGCTGCCATCGATTTCACCGGTATTAGCGGACATGCGATGCGCGCCACCGCCGTGCTACCCATCATCGGTTGTCTGGCCTTCAACGGTTGTCGTCGATGGGTCCGCCTGGCAGGCTTCGCTGCCGGGCTAAGTGTCGCACTGCTCATTGCCGTATCGCGCGTGATTGTTGAGGCGCACTCTGTCTCTGAAGCCGCTAGCGGTGCCGTGCTCGGGACGGCTATCAGCTGGATGTTCATGCGTATTACCTCCCCGGTAATACTGCCTGCCATGAACGTCTGGCTTATTGTGCTGTCGCTGGTAGGATTATTTTGGGTATCATTTGCCGAGCCAGCACCGACCCAGGAATTATTGACCGGGTTTGCGCTGAAATTGTCCGGACACGAACGTCCGTTCACGCGGGCTGACTGGGTTGTGCAGTCGCGTTCCGGGCTATAGCGATTTATGTCCATAGCCATGCAGCGGGTGATCCGCTTATACTTTTCAATATCCCCGCCAGACTGCTTTCGTAGTCGGCTTTATCAGGAGAGACCGCATGTTTCTGGACCATCCCACCATCACTGCAACTAGCGCCAGTACCGAGCCTGATCGTATTGAGCGACTCAATCGGATTTATGGTTACGTGGTTGGACTTGCCGACTATCTGCAAAATCCCGACTTCATTACCAAAATCTGGCAAATTCATGACCATAAGGGAACTTTGCTGGTGATTTGGCTCTCACAGCCGAGTGACGCTGAAAAAGGATATTTCGAAAAAGCATGGGCCAGCAAGCTCGGCGATAGTTCAAACAGCGTTGAACATGAAATGAAAGGTGTGAAGGCTTAAGTGATCGTTGCAAAAAGACCTCGAAAAAAACACGTTCCGACACAAGTCATTACAATATTTCCCTCGGTGGCAACATCGGTTCTGGGCTACCAACTTACACTAATCAAAACAACGGGGGAATCATGAATAAATCATTTAAGACCACAGTAGCCTTTTTACTTGCCGGTGCATTTTCCGGTGGGGTATATGCGGCTGATTTCGAAGACACTGCCCGCGTAGTGCGGGTAGTGCCGCAAGTTGAGCAATTCAATCAGCCGCAGCAGGAGTGTCACAACGAATATGTTCAGGCGCAACGTCAGGAGCGCAGTTTCGGTGGTTCCATCATTGGCGGGCTGGCAGGCGGATTACTGGGTAATCAGGTCGGTGGCGGTAGCGGCAGGACCGCAGCAACGGCTGCCGGTGCAATTGCCGGTGCAATTGTTGGTGATCGGGTTGAGAACAATAACCAGCAACCGTCGGAACAAGTGGTGCGCCAATGCCGTAATGTCGATAACTGGCAGTCACGGACCAATGGGTATGCCGTTACCTATGAATACAATGGCCGTACCTACACCAACGTGATGCCCTATGATCCTGGCGAAAGACTCCGGCTTAGGGTGTCATTAACGCCCCGCAATTAACGCAGCATAAATTAGTACCTCGGAAAAACCCGTGCACCGTAAGTTGCACGGGTTTTTCATATTTTAGTTTCAGCAGCAGCATGCTTGTTTTGATCGGCGGAATCGACTTCGCGGGACATAGCCGGTAGACTCTGCCCCTTTTCCGCAGGAACGTCCCATGGCCAGCAATCACGATTTACCTCACACCGATGCAGATGCCACGGCCGAGCCGTCTCCTGCAGAACCACGCAACGTACCGGCAGAGCTGATTCGCAGGGAAGGCGGGCGCCGGCGCACTTTTGGCATTATTTCTCATCCAGATGCCGGCAAGACCACGCTAACTGAAAAATTGTTACTTTTTTCAGGTGCGATTCAGCTCGCTGGTACCGTGAAGGCACGTAAGAGTGGTCGCCATGCCACTTCTGACTGGATGGAAATCGAAAAGCAGCGCGGCATTTCGGTCGCCAGTTCCGTGATGCAGTTTGAATATCGTGACCATGTCGTGAATCTGCTCGACACGCCGGGTCACCAGGATTTTTCTGAAGATACTTACCGGGTGCTGACTGCCGTTGATTCGGCGCTGATGGTGATTGATGCGGCCAAAGGTGTTGAGACGCAAACCATCAAGCTACTCAATGTCTGCCGCATGCGCAGTACGCCAATTATCACTTTCATGAACAAGATGGACCGGGAGACGCGTGATCCGCTTGAACTGCTCGATGAACTGGAGTCAGTACTGGATATTCAGTGCGCACCGGTGACCTGGCCGATCGGCATGGGCAAGGCGTTCCGCGGTGTTTATCATCTGCTGCGCGACGAGATATTGTTATTCGCACCAGGTGATGCGCGTGCCGACCAGGAATTCGAAATCATCAAAGGTATTGATAATCCGCGTCTTGCCGAGATGTTTCCGCGTGAGATAGAACAATTGAAGATGGAGGTCGAGCTGGTCCATGGCGCCTCCCATCCATTCGACCTGGCCGCATTTCTGGCGGGTACGCAGACGCCGGTCTTTTTTGGTTCGGCGATTAATAATTTTGGTGTTCGGGAAATTCTCAATGCGCTGCTGGATTGGGCACCTGCGCCGCGTTCACGGGACGCGAGCGTACGTTCAGTCGAGCCGGGTGAAACACCTTTTTCGGGGTTTGTGTTCAAGATTCAGGCCAACATGGATCCGGCTCATCGCGACAGGATTGCCTTCCTGCGTGTCTGCTCCGGACGTTTCGAGCGCGGCATGAAGATCAAGCACCTGCGTCTGAATCGTGAAATTAAAGTGTCGAACGTCGTGACTTTCATGGCTGCAAGCCGCGAGCAAGTCGAGGAAGCGTACGCCGGGGATATCATCGGTTTGCCGAACCACGGCAACATGCAGATTGGTGACAGTTTTTCAGAAGGCGAGCTGTTGCAGTTCACCGGGATTCCCTATTTTGCACCGGACTTTTTTCGCTCGGTACGGATCCGTAATCCGCTAAAGATCAAGCAACTACACAAAGGTTTGCAGCAACTAGGTGAAGAAGGTGCGGTGCAGGTTTTCAAGCCGGTGCATACCGGAGAGCTGATCCTTGGTGCGGTTGGTGTGCTCCAGTTTGAAGTCGTGGCCAGTCGTTTGCTCAACGAGTATGGCGTCGACGCCGTATTCGAAGGAACCAGTATCAGTAGCGCGCGCTGGGTCACAGGTGAAGACAAGCGTGCAATCGCAGATTTCGAGAAATCAGCTGCCGGACACAATGTTGCTTACGATGCTGCTGGTAATATGGCGTATCTGGCAACATCAGGTGTCAATCTCAGGCACACTCAGGAGCGCTGGCCGTTGCTGACTTTTCATGCCACGCGCGAACACGCCGTCAAACTTGAATAAAGCGCACTTCTGATTACACTAAAAATGAAAATCTTCACGGTAGTCTTGTGATGATGTGATTTATATCAATTAGTTTGTGGCGTGTTTTTCCTATAATTAGGTGCTCGTGACAGGTACACAATAGGAAAGTTTCTGTCACGGGGGGAATTTACCTATTCAAACCCGTGCCACTGACAAGCAGGTGGCAGGCTTCAGGAGTCGCCATGCTCACCGCCACCTATTCGTTGCTTGCCATCCAGTTTGAGCAAAAAAATGCATGCACGATACTGGCCCGCCTGCGATACCATTTGCATGCGATTCAGCGTGAGAAGAACTGTCTTGATCAGCCGGAGCTGATGTTAATGATCAATCAGTTGCAGCAATTCGATCAGTACCTACACGGGCGTAAGATCGAGAGGCATGTCATTCCTGTTCTCTGCTGCGCGACCGACGAGGCCGACCTGCTGGTGGAAGAGCTGGAGATGCTCAGTCTTACGGCACGGCGAGGACTAACGAAGTTACAACATTATTTGCATCAGTGCGCAAGTGGCGGCGACTACCGGCCCATTTTTTTGGCCGCTGAGTACTATTGCGAGAGCATGGCTCAGCGACTGGAAAAGGAAGACGAATCACTGATGTATTTGGTCAGCGAGGTGCTCACCAGAGAGGACTGGTTTGCATTGGGTGCACGATTTCTGACGGAAGACGGTGAAAAATATACGTCGCGCAGCAGCTTGCCGTCTCCGGTCCAGTTGACGGCAGTTATTTCCAGTGAAAGTACCGCCACGAATTGATGCCCCCAGCAATGGAGGTTTTCTACTTGCGCGCCAGCTTGATTGTTGGCATGGTGTTTTGAACTGTAGGAAATACACCATCGCATGCCAAAAATTTTTGATTTCCCCCGATTTTCCTTGCGTGACCTGTTCGCTACGGTAGCGCCAACAATAGTTGTCATCGCTGTAGCAGGTTTGCTTATCTATTTGCTGGCTAATCCGTCACCACCATCAAGCGTGACGATGTCAACAGGTCAGGAAAATAGTGCCTACGAATTGATCGGGAAAAAATATGCGGCCGAGTTGGCGCGTCAGCATATTAAGGTCAACCTGAAGCCGTCGCTCGGGTCGCAGCAAAATCTGCAGCGTCTGATGGATCCGGATTCGGGCGTTGATATTGGATTCGTTCAAAGCGGCTCTTCCGGGCAGGACGATGCCGAGCGACACGGACTTATTTCCCTTGGCAGTCTGTTCACCGAGCCAGTCTGGCTGTTTTATCGTGATGCGCACGACATCACCCAACTGAACCAGTTGAAGGGACTTCAAATCAATGTCGGCCCCGACGGAACGGGTGTACCGCAATTATTCAAGAAACTGTTATCGGTCAACGGTGTCGACGCGGCCGATTTGACGTTAGGACAACTGGAGAATACGCCTGCTACCGTGGCACTGCTGGCGGGAACAATCGACGGTATGGTATTTAGTTCATCGCCGGATGAATTGCTAATTCAGATGTTGTTGCAGACACCCGGTATCAAGCTATTTGACTTCACGCAGGCGGAGGCTTATACGCGTCGTTTCCCCTTCTTGTCGCATGTCGTGCTCCCGCGAGGCATCGTTGATCTGGGCCGCGACTTGCCACCGCGCGACTACCAGCTCATCGCACCCACCGCAACCTTGGTTGCGCGTGCCTCGATTCATCCGGCGCTGGCGGATCTGTTTATTCAGGCGGCGACAAACATCCACGGCAGCGCTGGCTGGTTTCAGAAGCGCAATGAGTTTCCGACAGCGAATTTTACCGAGGTTCCGGTTTTGGCGGCGGCATCAAAGTTCTATAAGACCGGCCCCTCATTCCTGCAGAATTACTTTCCGTTCTGGTTGTCCAGTTTCATGGAGCGCATGTGGGTCGTTGTCGTTGCCGTCGGCGCACTTCTCATTCCTCTGTCACGTATCGTGCCACCGTTGTACGTATGGAAAGTGCGGTCACGGGTGTATCGCTGGTATGGCCAGTTGCGGGCAGTGGAACAAGCCATTGAAGAAGTGGCGCCACTTCAGCGCTATGAGGTGTACGCCAGCCAGCTTAGCCGTCTCAACCAGATCGAGGAAAAGGTTAATCAGATTTCGATCCCGTTATCATTCGCTGAGGAGTTGTATGGATTGCGTAGTCATATCAACTTTGTGCGCAACCGCATTGTCGGATTGCAGCAAATGGCAAGTCCCTAAGCACCTGCCCAAGGCAAGCCTGACTTGCACCAACCAGCGACGGTCTTGCGATGCCCCTCAGCATCCCGGTCGCCTTCAAAGCCCTCCAGAATATCAAAGCAATGGAGATAGCCGGATTCGGTAGCTAGTTTCGCTGCGTGGCGCGAGCGTACACCGGAGCGGCATAGGAACAGAATGATGGTTTCCTCGTTGGTTGCAACATGGAGTTCATCCATGAAATGAGGATTCGGAACCGATCCTGGATACAAGCTCCATTGCACGGACAAGTGCTGGTGTTCTGCAATGCTGACCTTGCCAACCCAGTCGCGTTCGGCGTTGGTTCGTACATCAACCAGCCGGACGTCGGAATTTGCCGTTAGCAATGCGAACGCTTCGACCGGTGTAACAGCACCGGCATAAGGTAAGGTATCGTTTTGACCGCGCTCGCGGGCGCGCTCTAATAATTTTTCGGGCGATGTCATCTCTAAAGTCCAATCATGATGGGTAGAAGGGGGGGTGAACATGTCTGCTTAAGTTGGTGCGTTATTTAGGAAATAAAACACTAGTGCACCAATATAAGAAATTCAGGATAATTCAGGCACCATTGTGGGGTGACTTCCCCGGGTGCCGGCAATCGGGAAAGTAACAAGGCTGCTGGATGCCCCAGTATCTTGCCGGGTTCTGCAAGAATTGGGCGGGCGGTAATTCGCACTCGCGGTGGCATGGAACCTGCTATGGAATCTGCTATTATTTCACGCTGAGTTTTGGGACGTACGTAGCTTGCTGTTGACGACTTTCGCATGCAATCATTCGGTTCACGACCATTTCGCATATTTTGGACTTTATTGATCTATCAGAGGAGATACGCATGGCAATGACGGCAGCAGAAGTACTGAAAATGGCGAAAGACAACGAAGTTAAATTCGTTGATTTCCGCTTCGCCGATACGCGCGGCAAGGAACAGCATGTAACGGTTCCGGTTTCCCATTTCGATATGGACAAGTTTGAGTCGGGCCATGCATTTGACGGCTCTTCCATTGCTGGCTGGAAAGGTATTGAATCCTCCGACATGATTCTGATGCCGGACCCTAACACGGCAAACATCGATCCATTTATGGAAGAAACGACGATGTTCATGCAGTGTGATGTTATCGAGCCATCCGATGGTAAGGGCTACGATCGTGATCCGCGCTCGATCGCCAAGCGCGCTGAAGCCTACCTGAAATCTTCCGGCCTCGGTGATACCGCCTACTTTGGTCCCGAGCCGGAATTTTTCATCTTCGACAGCGTGCGCTGGAAGATCGGTATGGACGGTTGTTTCGTCAAGATCGATTCCGAAGAAGCATCATGGAGCACGGGCGAAAAATTTGAAGGCGGCAACACTGGCCATCGTCCGGCAGTCAAAGGTGGTTACTTCCCGGTTCCTCCGGTCGACAGCATGCAGGATATGCGTTCGGAAATGTCGCTGATCCTGGAAGGCATGGGCATCCCGGTTGAAGTCCATCACCACGAAGTCGCTGGCGCGGGACAAAATGAACTCGGTACCCGTTTCTCGACACTGGTCGAGCGCGCTGACTGGACCCAGAACCTGAAATACGTGGTCTGGAACGTAGCGCACACATACGGCAAGACGGCAACCTTCATGCCTAAGCCTATCGTTGGTGACAACGGTTCGGGCATGCACGTTCATCAATCGATCTGGAAAGATGGCAAGAACTTGTTCGCTGGCGACGGTTATGCCGGTTTGTCCGAGTTTGCGTTGTTCTACATCGGCGGCATTATCAAGCATGCCAGGGCACTCAATGCGATCACCAATCCAGGTACGAACTCATACAAGCGTCTTGTTCCCGGCTTCGAAGCACCGGTCAAGCTGGCTTACTCAGCCCGTAACCGTTCGGCCTCTATCCGTATTCCGCATGTACCGAATCCGAAAGGCCGTCGCATCGAAACACGTTTCCCGGATCCTCTGGCCAATCCATATCTGTGCTTTTCAGCACTGATGATGGCAGGTCTGGATGGTGTGCAAAACAAGATTCATCCAGGCGAAGCCGCCTCGAAAGATTTGTATCATTTGCCGCCGGAAGAAGATGCGCTGATCCCGACAGTCTGTTCGTCGCTTGAGCAAGCGCTCGAGAACCTGAACAGTGACCGCGAATTCCTGACACGTGGTGGCGTGTTTAGCGACAGCATGATTGATGCGTATATTGAATTGAAAATGCAGGAAGTCACACGCTTCCGCATGACCACGCACCCGGTCGAATTCGATATGTACTATTCGCTGTAATACGTTGATAAGCTGACGTGTTGTACAAAGAAGGGCGGGATATTTCCCGCCCTTTTTTATCTTTTGCACCGTCCCTGTGTCGTATGGCAGCGAGGGGTTCTGAACATCGTTTGTATTGGTCAGCCTCTTGTCCTAAACTAAGAGTCCGTGTCATCCGTTCCCCAAATGAAATTTATGAAACTCCCCGTCTTAAGCCTCATCCTCGTTTCGCTGTGCATGCATCAGGCGCATGCGCAAAGTGAAGTCTTTCTGTGTGTCGATGAGCGCGGCAACAAGGAATACAAGAACACCGGTACAACTAGAGGTTGCAAAAAAATCGATTTGCCCGGTATGACGATCATTGCGACACCGAAGCGGTCGTCTGCGGCGACTTCCGGCGCGGCAGCCAGGAGCGACTCGGGAGACTTTCCGAAAATTGATAGCGGGACCCAGAAAGCGCGTGACAGTGACCGCCGTCAGATACTGCTCGATGAATTGAAATCTGAGGAAAGTAAGCTGGCCTTACTGAAGAAAGACTACAGCGGTGGTGAGCCGGAGCGCCTGGGAGATGAAAAAAATTACGCCAAGTATCTGTCACGCGTAGCTGGCATGAAAGAAGAAATCGGTCGTGCCGAGAAAAATATCGAAGCCCTCAAGCGCGAACTCGGCAATCTCAAGTAATGCGGGAACGTGTATCAACCTGGCCGCGTAAGGCGGCTTGCCTGTCTGGATCATTGTGAAAATTCTGTTTAATTCTGTCGCAGGTCTCGATCTGCTGGCTTCGGCTGTCGTTATTCTCGATGCCGAGGGACGTATTTCTTACGCTAATGCCGCAGCTGAAAACATGTTGGAAAGCTCCTTTCGCTTGTTGGAGCAGCATCTGTTGTTCGAACTCTTTGTCAATGGTGACAAGCTCGAAACCGTGTTCAGGCAAGCGGTGGCCCATGAGTTCGCCGAAAAAGGGCAAGACCTGACGCTGCAGCGCATCGGGCGGGAATCATTACAAGTCCATGTGGTGGTCACAGCGCTCGATAATCCGGATTCGCCGGTTCTCATCGAGATGCGCGAAAACGTCCAGCAACTCAAGCTTGACCGCGAAGAGCGATTACTGGATCAGAGTCAGGCGAACAAGGAATTAATCCGTAACCTTGCACACGAAATTAAGAATCCGCTTGGCGGCATCCGTGGCGCGGCGCAATTACTCGAACTCGAGTTGCCGGAGCGGCACCTGAAAGAATTGCGTGAATATACCCAAGTCATTATCAAAGAGGCCGATCGGTTGCAGACATTGGTGGACCGTTTGCTGGCCCCCCACCGGCGCCCGCATATCGTCGGTGATGTCAATATCCATGAGGTATGCGAACGGGTACGGAGCCTGATCCTTGCTGAATTTCCGAGTGGTCTGGAAATCCGGCGTGACTACGACCTGTCGTTGCCGGATTTCCGGGGAGACAAGGAGCAGCTGATCCAGGTGGTCCTGAATATCGCCCACAACGCCTCGTATGCGCTGTCTGAACGCATTCGTCGTGGTGACGCAGTGCTCACTTTGCAGACACGCGTGGCGAGACAAGTGACGCTGGCGAAAGTCCGCTACAGGCTGGCACTAGACTTGCATATCCTCGACAATGGCCCCGGCATCCCGACTGAGATTCGCGACCGTATATTCTTTCCGCTGGTGTCAGGCAGAGAGGGCGGTAGTGGCTTAGGGTTGACACTGGCCCAGACTTTTATTCAACAGCATTCTGGTGTGATCGAATGCGAAAGTCAGCCGGGATGCACGGATTTCAGGATATTGATACCGCTACCTTGAGACCCAGGGTGCGGAGCGTAGCAGGCATCGCGGGTGCGGCTACTTGACGTGGACATTAAAGAAATCATGAAACCAATCTGGATTGTAGACGACGACGAATCAATACGATGGGTACTTGAAAAAGCACTGGCGCGCGAAAATCTCGCGACCCGGAGTTTTTCCAACGCGCGGGATGCCAACGAGGCATTGCGGCACGATACACCGCAGGTATTGGTTTCCGACATCCGGATGCCAGGCGGTTCCGGCCTCGAATTGTTGCAAACCGTCAAGACCAAGCACCCTGGTCTGCCGGTGATTATCATCACCGCTTTTTCGGACCTTGATTCTGCTGTTGCTGCATTCCAGGGAGGCGCTTTTGAATATCTGGCCAAACCGTTCGATCTCGAAAAAGCCGTCGAGTTAATCCGGCGGGCGCTCGACGAGAGCCTGCGTGAAGCCAGTGTCGAGCAGGCGCCCGCAGAAACGCCGGAGATACTCGGCCAGGCACCAGCAATGCAGGATGTGTTTCGCGCGATCGGTCGCTTGTCGCAATCGAATGTGACCGTGCTTATTACGGGAGAATCCGGGACCGGCAAGGAACTGGTTGCACGGGCCTTGCACAAGCACAGTCCGCGTGCATCACAACCATTCATCGCGCTGAATACAGCGGCAATTCCGAAGGACTTGCTCGAATCCGAATTGTTCGGTCACGAGCGCGGTGCGTTCACCGGCGCCCAAGCCAGCCGGCGTGGTCGCTTTGAACAGGCCGAAAACGGGACCTTGTTTCTCGATGAAATCGGTGACATGCCGTTCGACTTGCAGACACGCTTATTGCGTGTGCTGTCAGATGGCCACTTTTATCGCGTTGGCGGTCATCAACCAATGAAAGCCAACGTGCGCGTCATCGCCGCGACCCATCAGAACCTCGAGCAGCGCGTGCGGGAAGGACTATTTCGCGAGGATCTTTATCACCGTCTCAATGTGATCCGCCTGCGCCTGCCAAGCTTGCGTGAACGGCGCGAGGACATCCCTATCCTGACCCGTTATTTCCTGACACAGAGCGCCAAACAGCTCGGCGGTGATCCCAAGCGGATGACCGATGGGGCGATGCAGTTTCTGACAGGACTTGATTTGCCAGGGAATGTGCGTCAGCTTGAAAACCTCTGCAACTGGATTACGGTGATGGCACCGGGGCAAAGTGTCGAGGTCAAAGATTTACCGCGCGACCTGATTGACGGCGGAAGTTTTGCGGCAATTGCGACGCCACAGTCCAACGTGGCGACGGCTCCATCGACCCCGGAGGTGTCCGCACACGCGGTCGTGACAACCGCGTCCAGTGTGCCGGTTGTTGCGCCGGTCGAGCGTGAAACCTGGTTGGATTTGCTGGAAGCAGAGGCGGCCAGGATGCTCGCTGCCGGCCAGCCTGAAGTGATGGATACTCTGGGCAGGCTGTTCGAATCCGCATTGATCAAGACGGCGCTCAAGCACACGCATGGTCGCAAAAACGATGCAGCGATTCGCCTCGGCATTGGCCGTAATACCATCACACGCAAGATACAGGAGCTGGGTATCGACGGCGCCAAGGACGAGTAACTGAGCTGCACTGCGCCAGTGCGTTGTTTGCACCGGCGCGGAGCCCCGGAAGTTACTGCGAGACGTTCACGCGACCCGCGCCGCTCATCATTTCACCGATGACTGCGGCGTGTTCGAACCCGCCCTGGCGAAAAATTTCCAGAACTGCATCGACACTGCCGGCGTCGCAGGACACCAGTAAGCCGCCTGATGTTTGCGGGTCGGTCAGCAGCATTTGCTGCGTCATCGTGACGGAGGCATCGAGTACGACGTCCATGCCGTAACCATCCCAGTTGCGTCCGGATGCGCCGGTGACGCAGCCGGCTTCGGCCAGTGCCTGTACGTTAGGCAATAACGGTATGTCCGACATCCGGAGTTGTGCCGTCAGCTTGGCGCCGCGCGCCAGTTCCAGCGTATGACCGAGCAGGCCGAAACCGGTTACATCGGTCATCGCGTGGACGCCCGGTAGTTCCGACAAGGCTTTTCCCGGCTTGTTGAGTTTGGTTGCATTCTCGATCATGGCCTTGTAGCCGTCAGCATCAAGGACTTCTTTTTTCAATGCGGCTGACAGAATTCCTACGCCTATCGGTTTGCCAAGTATCAGCTGGTCGCCTACTTTCGAATCGGCATTACGTTTGACCTTGGATGGGTGAATCAGACCCAGCACGACCAGGCCATAGATCGGTTCGACCGAATCGATTGTGTGTCCGCCGGCAATCGGAATACCGGCCTCTGCGCACATTGTCTCGCCGCCCTTGATGATCTGACCGATGACCTCGACCGGCAGTTTGTTGATCGGCATGCCGACCAGCGCCAGCGCCATGATTGGCGTACCGCCCATTGCGTAGACATCCGAAATGGCATTGGTAGCGGCGATGCGGCCAAAGTCGAATGGATCATCGACGATCGGCATGAAAAAATCGGTTGTGGCAATCAGTGCCTGCTCGTCATTGAGCTGATACACCGCGGCATCGTCGGCAGTTTCAATCCCGACCAGCAGTTCTTTTGGAACCGAGAAGCCGGTCGAGTTCTTCAGGATTTGCGCCAGTACTCCAGGTGCGATCTTGCAGCCGCAACCGCCACCATGGGAAAAAGAGGTGAGCTTGACGGGCGCGTTGACCGGCGCATTAATGGGAGTGTTCATGGAAATCCTTGGGTAGCGGGAATGGACGGGTAGCGTAGTGCCTGACCGTGAATGTGCAGGCAATTATCCACCAACTGCCGCACCGCTGCGCATTCGCGCTCCGGTGTGAACAGGGGGCGGCGTAGATCGCACTGTGCCTGCAAGTGGGCGAGGAAAAGAGGTTCGCTCGCGCAGCGACGGATCAGTGTCGACAATGCGGAAGCATCGCCGACCGGGAAGTAGCCGGCATAGTCGTCGCCGAGCAGGCCGCGATTGCCTGAGATGTCGCTGGCAACGACAGCCACACCGCTGGTAATGGCTTCGGTGATGACATTGGCGCCGCCTTCCATGATCGAGCTGATGACCATTAGATCGCTGTGTTTCAGACGCTGGCGGGTGGCGGCATGCGGCTGGTTACCGATCCAGCGGTAACGTGGATTCCGGTCAGCCATCGATGTTGCCTGCACTTCCATTGATGCATCGAGTGCGCCGCCAACATGCATGAAGTCGATGTCGTCGTGCTCCAGGTGCATGCAGGCGCGCAAAAATGTGGCCGGATCTTTTTCCGCACGCAGGTGGCCTATCATGATCACCTTGAGCGCCGCACGATGCCGGTTGATTGCTTTCAGCGTACGCGCCGATTGATGAATGACGCAGGTTTTTTCAAGCAACGGCGGCGGCAGTTCATCCATGCCGGCTGCTTGCAGTACAACCAGGCGGGTGGCAATTGCCAGTGAATGCTGTGCGGCAAGGTCCGTGCGGATGTCACGATAGAGATCGGTGCCGGTGAGCACCAGGATGGAAGGGCAGCGTTGCTCGAATTCCAGCAGGGCGTCTGCCGAACGGCGCGCATGCAGCGCGATGAGTACATCAGGTTGCAACGTGGCCCTCAGGCTGGTATCGCTGGCAGCACAAACAACGGTATAACTGTCGCGTAGGAAGCGCGACCAGCGCGCCGCAGTTTGCCAGTTACCATTATTGGCTTTTGCCAGCGCGGGACTGATAATGAGTACGAGTGGTTTAGCCAAGACACCTTTCCTGTGAACCTGATTTTTTTGAAATTGATGATTAACCATGAATGCTGCAGTTGCTTCTTTTCGCCAGTTACCACCCGGCGAGCTTGCCGATGCTTTGCACCAAGTCCGAAATTATACGCTCGCCCTGTTCGACTGTTTTCAAGCGGCAGGGCTGGATGATCCGGTCAATGTACCCAGATTGTCCATTCTTAATCCCCCTTTATGGGAACTCGGTCATCTGGCCTGGTTTGCTGAATGGTATTTGCTGCGGGAAGCGCAGACCAGTGCGCCCGATTCGGCGTTGCGAACCTCGTTGCTGACCAAGGGAGATGACTGGTTCGATTCCAATACGGTGCCGCATCGGGCGCGCTGGACACTGGGTTTGCCAAGTACCGGAGCACTCAAAACTTACTGCCATGAAGTGCTCGACCGGAGTATCGATAAGCTTTCGCGTAGCGCATCTGACGACGCTACGCTCTATCCATACCGTTTGGCACTCGCGCATGAAGATATGCATGGCGAAGCCTTGCTGGCAACGCTAAATCTATTAGGGATTGCTCTGTCGGATGCGTTGGTGCTGCCGCAGACACCGGGTGGGATGCAGCGTGACATCCATTTTCCGGGCGGGACGATTCAACTCGGCAGTCGTGCCGGTCATGGCTTCGTGTTTGATAACGAAAAATGGCAGCACGGGTGCCAGCTGGATGCCTTCTGTATCGATGCGACACTAGTCAGTTACGCGCAATACAGTGAGTTCGTTGCTGACGGCGGCTATCAGAAGCCGCAGTACTGGACGGCTGGTGGCAGGGACTGGCTGATGCAACAGGAGCGTTCGGCGCCGCTGGACTGGGTACGGGATGGACGGCAGTGGCGCTGCCGTCGCTTCGGCGAAATACTGATGCTGCCGATGAATGAGCCGGTGCGTCATGTCAGTCTGTTTGAGGCGCAAGCTTATTGCGTATGGGCAGGCCGCCGATTGCCAACCGAGGCCGAGTGGGAAGGTGCTGCCGGTTCCGGACAACCCGGTTTCCACTGGGGCGACCTGTGGGAATGGACCTGCTCGCCGTTCACGCCGTATGCAGGATTCTCAGCCGATGGATATCGTGAATACTCAGCCCCATGGTTCGATTCGCACCAGTCGGTTCGGGGTGCATCGTTTGCGACACCGGGACGATTTCGCTCTATACATTACCGGAATTTTTATTTGCCGCAACGCAGTGATATGTTTATCGGATTTCGTACCTGTACGATTTAACAGGCAATAAAAAACCCGCGGCAGCCAGGCTGTCGCGGGTTTTTTTATGTCCTCCCGGGTTGCCCCGGGAATCCTTGTGGTGATCGATTAACGATCGCCGTAGGGACGACGGGCAGCGCCGCCGGCGTCACCGGTACGTGGACCCTTGCTGAAGCTGGTGCCATCTTTGCGCGGTGCTGATGGCTTGCTGAAGGTACGCTGACCTGGCTTGGCCGCACTGCGGTTGTCGCCAGGTTTCCAGCCGCCTGGCTTTTGGCCTGCGCGTGGAGCTGATGCTGTTTTCTTAGGCTCGAAGCCTTCGATCACTTCCACCGGAATCAACTGTTTGGTGAAGCGCTCGATGCGTTTGACGTTGATGCCTTCGGCATGGTTGACCAGCGAGACAGCGACGCCGTTACGACCGGCGCGGCCTGTACGACCGATACGGTGGACGTAGTCTTCAGGAAATTTCGGCAGATCGTAGTTGAAGACGTGCGTGATTGCCGGCACATCGATACCGCGGGCAGCGACGTCGGTGGCAACCAGAACGCGAACTTGACCCCGACGCATGCCGTCAAGAGTACGGTTACGCGCACCCTGGTGCATGTCGCCATGCAGCGCAGCAGCAGCAAAGCCAGCGATATTCAGACGATCTGCAATGGTGTCGGCGTCACGCTTGGTGGCGGTAAACACAACAGCCTGATCCATCGTTTCGTCGCGCAGCAGATGATCCAGCAGGCGATTCTTGTGCGACAGATCGTCGACAAAGTGGACGCGCTGGCTGATGTTTTCATGCTTGGTGGCCGAACCGGCGATCTGGATGATCATCGGATTCCTGGTAATACGTTTGGCCATGTTACCGACGACACCGTCAAGTGTTGCCGAAAACAGCATGGTCTGGCGGGATTCTGGTGTAGCAGCGACAATTTTTTCGATGTCGTCGATGAAGCCCATGTCCAGCATGCGGTCAGCTTCGTCGAGAACCAGAATTTCCAGTTGCGAGAAATCGATCTTGCCCGATTCCATGTGGTCGATCAGACGACCAGGTGTGGCAACCAGGATTTCCGGATTTTTTGCCAGCAATTGCATTTGTTTAGGGTAAGGCATGCCGCCCAGGATCGAGACGGCTTTGATGCGACGCATCTGTGAGCCGTACTTGTCGGTGGCGGTCGTGACTTGTAACGCGAGTTCGCGGGTCGGGGTCAGGACCAGCATCTTAGGCTGGGCAGCCTTGAAACGCGGGCGCTCGCCACGGGCCAGTGCGGATTGTTTTTCTTGATTCGGGGTTTTGCTGCTGTCGGCCAGTTGCAGGTCGGCGGCGGTAGCAAATTTGTGCAGTGCAGGCAGCATGAAGGCGGCAGTTTTGCCGGAACCGGTCTGCGAGGAAACCAGCAGATCGCGGCCTTCGATGGCGGCAGGAATAGCCTGCTCTTGTACGCTTGTTGGCTTGATATAGCCGGATTCGGTCAATGCTTTAATTACGGACGTGTGTAGGCCAAGGGCTTCAAAAGTCATTTTTTATCTTTCGTGAACTCAGCGCTGCGCGGCACTCTACAGTGCATGCGATAGCGCAAAAAAAATGCAACGCCAACCAACGAAACAGCTAAGTAACAACAGCTAGTAAACTCAGAGAAATTTCGGCACATAAAGCTTTGCGCCGGGACGGTGTTTGAACATCAACACCAAGAGGCGGGGGGCTTATCGTTAATGCGAAGGGTTTGCGGTGCTACGGTGAATATTGCGGTATGCAATGAACGAGGCGAAGTGTACAGGGGAAAGATGGCTTGTGTCTAATGATTATTGCACTGCGGCGAATGTCGCAGTCTGGTGCCGTGAGATACGGACCGCCTTGACCGGTAAGGCGGTCCGTATTTTTTGCCAAAGGTTGGCTTACTCGGCAATACCGCCCACGACGTGCGAAAAGCCCCCATCGACATAAGTAATTTCACCTGTGATGCCTGCCGCCAGGTCCGACAACAGGAACGCGGCGGCATTGCCGACATCGTCTTGCGTGACATTGCGGCGCAGTGGCGAATGGGTCTTGACGAAGTTGAGAATCTTGCTGAAATCCTTAATTCCGCTTGCAGCCAGTGTCTTGATCGGGCCCGCTGAAATGCCGTTCACACGCACGCCCTTCGGACCCAGCGACTCCGCCATGTAGCGCACGCTGGCTTCAAGCGATGCTTTGGCTAATCCCATCGTGTTGTAGTTTGGCAAGGAGCGCATAGCACCGAGATAAGTCAGGGTGAGCAAGGCCGCATTGGGACGCAGCATTGGCAGGGCCGCCTTGGCCATGGCCGGGAAGCTGTAAGACGAAATATCGTGGGCGATCTTGAAGCCTTCCCGGGACAGTCCTTCCAGAAAATCCCCTGCAATGGCCTCACGCGGTGCAAAGCCGATCGCATGCACCAGACCGTCGAGCTGATCCCATGATTGTGCGAGGTCAGTAAATAATGCCGTGATCTGCTCGTCGCTGCCGACGTCACAATCAAAAATAAGCTCGCTGTCGAATTCCCGCGCAAACTCGATGGTGCGTTCCTTGAATCGTTCACCGACATAAGTGAATGCCAGTTCGGCACCTTCACGTTTGCAGGCAGTGGCGATGCCGTAAGCGATCGAACGATTCGATAGCAGACCGGTGATGAGGATTTTTTTGCCTTGCAAAAAAGCCATGCAGAACTCCTGGTGGGATCAAAGTGCTTGCGCGTGATTCTTTTAAAAAAGACACGCGTCAGTGCGGGTGTCGATCGGGATAATGAGACGGGTCGCCGCTTTTGCGGTCAGAACGAGCAAGATTGTAGGGGCTTGCCGCGCTAGGAGCAAGCCCGCAGACCGGCCGGCTTCGTCAGCGCGCCGAGACCAGCATCGGTCCGCTACGCAGTTTTTTATCAGATCTGACAACCTTCGGATGATGTCGGGATGCTTTTGTATGCGCCGTGCCCCGCGCTGTTCTGGAATTGGCTTGGAAAGGGATGTTCACCTGCAGCGTTTGACCGTTACGGAGATTGTCGCGCTGCAGGTCGTTCCAGCTTTTGACTTGCGCCACAGTGACCTTGTAGCGCTGCGCAATCGAGGCCAGATTGTCATGTTTTCCAACGCGTACGGCGACACGGCGAAAATCCGGAACGTCCGGCTCGATTGCCATTACCGCGTTATCGGCGACTTCGGCAGTAATGTCGGTTTCGGCGGCTTTCGCAGTCTTGGGGACCAGGATCGTCGAGCCTGCCTTCAGACGCATGTTGGGAGGAATGTGATTCACATCGCGGAGCAATTGCGGCTCCGTGTCGAATAACGTGGCGATGGCTTCGATCCGTTCGCGCTTCGTGACCGTGTGGGCCATCCATGACGATAGCGGGCGATTCCATTGCGCCAGATTGATTTTGAAGCGCTCGGCATTTTGCTGGGGCAGCAGTATCTTAGTGCTGGTGCTGCCGGTGATGACTGGCCGGTTGAATTGCGGATTGAGTGCCTTGAATTCGTCGAGGGTTAATTCAGCCAACTGTGCGGCGACTTTCAGATCGATATCACGCGTCTTGCCGATAGTCACGAAATAGGGCTGATTCTCGGCCTTCGGTAAGGTGATACCAAACGCCTCTGGTGTGGCAATGATGTTTTTGACGGCCTGAAGTTTGGGAACGTAATTGCGGGTCTCGGCGGGCATCAATGCCGACAGGCTATTAAAATCGGTTGGCAATCCGGCCGCCTCGTTTTTCTTGATGGCACGCTGCACCGAGCCTTCGCCCCAGTTGTAGGCTGCCAGCGCCAGTTGCCAGTCGCCGAACATGCCGTGCAGCTTTTGCAAATAAGTCAGGGCGGCATCAGTTGAGGCCAGTACATCGCGCCGTTCATCCTTGAACATGTTCTGTTTCAGGTTGAAGTCGAGTCCGGTGGACGGAATGAACTGCCACATGCCGGACGCCTTGGCGGATGAATAGGCCTCCGGGTTGAAGGCAGACTCAATGAACGGGAGTAAGGCGAGCTCGGTTGGCATATCGCGTTTTTCGAGTTCCTGCAGGACATGAAACAGATAGCGTGAAGCCCGCAGCGTGGTGCGCTGGATGTATTCGGGACGCGTGCTGTACCAGTTCGTCTGGCTGACTACCAGCGGGTTTTCCAGATCAGGAATGCCGAACCCATTGCGAATGCGTCCCCACACATCGAGCTCTTCCATCGCCAGCACCTGGGTAGCAGGATCGGTAGGGTCATAGGTTGACACGGTAATTGAAGGGGAGATGCTGAGATCGTTGGCGTGGCTCGAAAACGGCGCAACCATCAGCAGGGACGCGGTGAAGGCAAGGGTGCGGAGTAGTTTTTGCTGCATGGGTCTTTCCTTGTTTTTTGGACTCGATGCAGCCGGATTGCCGACTCAAAGAAATAGTGTACGTAACGGCCATTTAGGTCGTCAACAATAGTTACAGATTAGGGGGTACTCAGAATCAATTTGCATCAGCGGAAGGCTTCCCGCCGACTGTCTATCAAGGAGGTGCCGTCGAGCGTAACGACGTTGAACTCTATCCGAAAAAATCATCGTCAGGATACGCAACCTCACAACGGCCTTGTGCCAGATCAGCGATAACTATTTTTCCAGGCCCGGAGTGCGGCAAATCCGGCAATGCCAATATCGTCACCGAGCTTGCCTGCCTGTTGCAGGCTATGCCTGATTTCGGCGGTTCGCCATCTAAGGAATGGATTGGTTTCGCTCTCCAGCACAATGGTTGATGGAACGGTTGGTACGTGGCGATCGCGTTTGCCCTGCTCGCGCGCAATGCGCTGCTGTAATGCAAGATTGCCCGGTTCGACGGCTTGCGCAAAGCGTAAATTAGCCATCGTGTATTCGTGAGCGCAAAAGACGCTGGTCTGACCGGGCAGGGCGGCGAGTTTCTGTAGCGATGCGTCCATTTGTTCGGGAGTTCCCTCGAACAGTCGTCCGCAGCCACCGGCGAATAGCGTGTCGCCGCAAAATAACCATTCTTCGATGGCGGCATAGTAGGCGATATGACCGCTCGTGTGACCGGGTACATCCAGTACACCGAGGTGCCATTGAAGTTCGGGTATCACGACGGTATCGCTCTGGTCCAGCGGATGGGTTACTGTCGGTATGGATTCGTGGCGGGGACCATAGACCGGCACGCTGACGTGCTTTAACAGCTCGGGCACACCGCCAATGTGGTCAGCATGGTGGTGAGTCAGTAGAATAGCGCACAGCGATAAGTGGTGGAGTGCCAGTGCCGCCAGTATTGGTCGGGCGTCACCCGGGTCGACCACAGCAGCATGCACGCCGTCATGAATGAGCCACAGGTAATTGTCATCAAACGCAGGAATCGTCAAAAATTGTAACTTTGCCATGGATCACCACCTGTCAGAAAAACATATTATAGCGCTCGGCCCCTGGCTGGAGAGTGCCGCAGGGGCCTATGTACTGGCCTGGGAGCAGCGCTGTCTGGACACCTTGACCGCTGATATTTTCGGCTTTAATGCGATACAGATCGGGATGCCGCAAATCAATGCGCTGGGAGCCAACCGGATGCCCAACAAGTGGCTGGCCGACACCCATGGAGATCCGGCATCCGGCATCAGACCGTCGGTGGCGATTGCCCATGACCTGGCCGAATTGCCTTTTGCTTCACAAAGTCTGGACTTGGTGGTGTTGCCTCACGTACTTGAATTTTCAAGAGAGCCGCATCAGGTTCTGCGCGAGGTTGAACGGGTGCTGCGGCCGGAAGGGCAGTTGATTATTTGCGGGTTCAATTCGACCAGTATGTGGGGGGCGCGGCAATTTGCCGGACGGCTCAGCGGATCAGCTTTCCTGCCGCGTGACGGCGAATTTATCAGCCTGCCCCGCCTGAAAGATTGGCTTGAGCTGCTCAACATGGAGGTCGGGCATGGCCATTTTGGCTGCTACGCGCCACCATGCCGTTCCGAAAAATGGCTGGAGCGGTTTTCTTTTATGGAAAAATCCGGTCAGCGCTGGTGGCCTTATCTTGGTGCTGTCTATGTGGTGCATGCGATCAAGCGGGTCAAAGGCATGCGGCTGATTGGTCCGGTATGGCGACGACCGACAACCAGATCGGTCCGTTCGGTGCCTGCCACTAACAAAATACAAACAAAATGAGTATGGAAAAAGTTGAAATTTATACGGATGGCGCCTGCAAGGGCAATCCCGGTCGCGGCGGCTGGGGTGCCTGGCTGGTCGCCGGCAGCAATGAAAAAGAACTGTTTGGCGGCGAGCGCGACACGACCAATAACAGGATGGAATTGAAAGCGGTCATCGAAGCATTAACGGTTCTGCTTCGCCCCTGCGACGTGATTGTGCATACCGATAGCCAGTATGTCCAAAAGGGTATCAGCGAGTGGATTCATGGCTGGAAAAAACGCGGCTGGAAAACTGCCGCGCGCGAACCGGTTAAAAATGTTGACCTGTGGCAGGCGCTCGACAAGGCACAGCAAATGCATCAGATTCAATGGCGCTGGGTGCGCGGCCATTCCGGGCATGTCGGCAACGAACGCGCGGACGTGCTGGCCAATCGTGGCGTCGATTCGATCCGCTAACCGGGCAGAACTCTGTCGTTAATTATTCAGGACAACACCTTCATGCGACAAATCGTTTTAGATACAGAAACTACGGGTCTCAATCCCCGCTCCGGCGACCGCGTCATTGAGATCGGCTGCGTTGAACTGATCAATCGCCGGCTCACAGGTAAGAATTTTCATTGCTATCTCAATCCGGAGCGCGATTCCGAAGAAGGTGCGCTGGCGGTACACGGATTGACCACCGAATTCCTACGTGACAAACCTAAGTTTGCTGCCATTGTCGCCGAGTTGCGTGACTACATCAGCGGTGCCGAGGTCATTATTCACAATGCGCCGTTTGACGTTGGCTTTCTCGATGCGGAATTCAAGCGGCTCGATCTTCCCTTGTTTAACGCCCAGGTCAACGGCGTTATTGATACGCTGGTTCAGGCCAAGGAACTGCATCCCGGAAAACGCAATTCGCTCGATTCATTATGCGATCGGTATGGTGTATCGAATGCGCACCGCACGTTGCATGGCGCGCTGCTGGATGCCGAATTGCTGGCGGAGGTCTATCTGGCCATGACGCGCGGTCAGAACAGTCTCAGTATGGATTTGGAGGATGTCGGACAAACTGACCAGCAAGGTGCGCAGACCGAGTTGGTGCCCTTAGCCAGTATTCTGGTGCTGTCAGCCAGCGCCGATGAGCTGGCCGAACACGAGTTGGCATTGACTGCGCTCGACAAGGAAATGCGCGGCACTTCGATCTGGCGCATGGCTGAAAATTGATTAAGTGTAAGCAAATGTGGCTTTTTACCCCACATTCATGCGATAATGCGGGTCGCATCGGGCGGTTAGCTCAGGGGTAGAGCACTGCCTTCACACGGCAGGGGTCGCAGGTTCGAAACCCGCACCGCCCACCAGACTATAGTTGCACTCAAGGACTTGGCCTAGCGCTCAAGTCCTTTTTTGTTTGTGGAGCCAGCAGCAGTTTTCATCAATGCCGGTACTCCTGTCAGCATCTTCTTATTTACTTTTTCACGATCGGCAAAGCGCTTTACGTCAGGCTTGACTTTGTCGTTTCCGTCCCATCTGGCATGCGCTAGCAACAGGCATGTTCAACCATAGAAAGAGCTAAAACATTGAATATAATTAATAAACTCGTCCTCGGTGCGCTGGTCTTATCCTCCGCTTTTTTGGCGCCGGCTCAAGCCGCTGTCCCTGAATCGAATGATCCTATCAAGATTATCGACAATAATTGGTCCAGCCAGAAAGTGCTGGCGCGCGTTGCGCAGCAACTGCTGGAGAAAACCGGTTACCAAACCAGAATCGTGCCGTCGGATAGCCAGGGACAATTCCCTGCAATGGGCCTGGGCGACCTGCATCTGCAAATGGAAATATGGGAAGGCACCATGGCCAAAAGCTTTGAGAAGGAAATCAAGGCGGGTCGGATGGTTGATCTAGGTAGTCATACCGCAACGACGCGGGAAGACTGGTGGTACCCGGATTACGTCGAAGAAATTTGCCCTGGTCT
>JBLHMB010000036.1:0-35351 GCA_047621665.1 Bradyrhizobium sp.
CACTGAGGTTGCTCTTTAATGCTGCCTGGCCGAAGGCCGCATTGTTCGTTCCTGTTGTGTTGGACTCCATTGCACTGCCGCCCGCGGCGACGTTGTATTGGCCATTAATATTGTTTTTCATCGCGCTGTTACCGAGCACGGTGTTCCAGACGCCGGTGGTATTGTTAATCAGGGAGTAGTTGCCGACTGCGGTGTTGTAAAACCCATCGGTGTTTTGGGTTAACGCATCGGTACCGATCGCAACGTTGTCATAGCCGGTGGTGTTATTTTTTAAGGCGGCATTGCCGAACGCAGAATTTTTCGATCCCGTCGTGTTGGACTCCAGCGCGCTGCTACCGGTGGCAATGTTGTAGGCGCCGGTCGTATTGTTTTTCAGTGCGTTGTCGCCGGTGGCAACATTGAAGTTGCCGGAGGTAATGCCTGTGAGTGAATTCTTTCCTAAGGCCGTATTGTTATTGCTGATCCACAGGCTGCGGGTGCCCGCCACGCTGGCGGCGAGTTGGCCGCTTGCCGGCAAATAGAGTCCGGTCGATTGTTCGCCTGCGAAAGCATAGCCAGGTGCGGCGGCGCTACCGTTATTGGCGACGAGTTGCGGATTGACGCTGTCTACCCGGAATGCTTCGATCCCGCGCGATGCGACCCGCAACGGGATCGCCGTCGAACCGGACAGCGTGCCAATGTTTACCAGCATCTGGCTGCCACTGCCACCCGAGGAGGCGGCCGTTTCGCCGATCGACATGGCGCTGGTATTGCCGGTCAGTGACCAGTTCCAGCTTTGCGCGTAGGCTCCGTTGCCGATGGTGTTGTTGGCAGCGGCGCCTGTCAGCGATGACAGAGCTGGTGTGACAACCACATTGGCCGCAGCGGTCAGGCGACCTTTGGCATCGACAGTGAAGGTTGGTACCGAGACGGTCGAGCCGTAGGCACCGGCTGCCACGCCACTATTGGCCAGCGTCAGGATACCGCTGGCGTTAGTCGAGCCGTCGAACACGACCGACCAGACGGCATCACCGCTGATGGCGAGCGTGCGTGCCGTGATGAGCCGGCTGGCGGTGTCGCTGTTGCCAGTGACATTGCCGGTCAGGTTGCCGGTGACGTTACCGGTGACGTTACCGGTGACGTTACCGGTGACGTTGCCAGTCAGGTTGCCGGTGACGTTACCGGTGAGCGTACCGCTGAGCGTCGTGAAAACGCCCGATGACGGTGTCGTGTTGCCAATGATGGTGTTGTTGATGGTGCCACCAGTGATCGCGACATTGCTGGCCGCATAGGTGTTGGCGACGGGTTGCCAGATAGTGCCGTCCCAGCGCCACAAGGTGTTATCACTTTTGACCAGCCGCATTTCGCCAACTGTCTGGCTGGCACTATTGAGTAAGCCTAGCGCCGTCATGTCGGCGACCGGATCAGCAAAATAAACAGTGCCGCCGACACCCTGGCGAATTTGTGCGGTGGAGAGACTGACAACGAAATCATCATCGGTCGTAGCCGCGCCACTGGCAATTTGAGCGCATGTGCGGTCGAACACGCCGTCGAGGCCGGCTGACACGACCGCGAACGTGACCGCGCCGGTATTAGTGGCACTGCCGTTGAGACGGTTGCCACCGCTCATGACGCTCCCGTTATCCCAGGCGCAGTAGCCTAGCTTGGCACCATAGCCATCGTTGATCGGCGCACCCAACCCTGTGGGGATCAGACCGCCGCCGGTCGGGCCGGAGCCGGACAGGTAGGCCGGCGGCTCGGGGAACGGGTCGCCATCCGTATCCGGCGTCGAGGCAATCACGGTGGTAATGATGGCAGCTGCTTGTTTGACCGCCAGTTCCTGCGACGAGCGGCGCGCCAGATCGGCCGCAATCTTGAATGAGCCGATCAGCTCATTGGTGCGCACCGCCTGGGCGGGCAGTGCCATCAGCAGAGCGATGGGAATGAGCAGACCCGGTGTTTTCATGGCGGAGTTCCCGATAGCG
Source organism: Bradyrhizobium sp. (assembly GCA_047621665.1). Lineage (GTDB taxonomy): Bacteria > Pseudomonadota > Gammaproteobacteria > Burkholderiales > Burkholderiaceae_D > Actimicrobium. The sequence continues at coordinate 1,965 of JBLHMB010000036.1, forward strand.
GCAGGCATGCACATACGTTCCGGCAGGTCGGTCGCGTCACCGGCAAGCCTGTAGACAGTGTGGTCATGAGCCCACCAGCGTGATGGTCAGCGTGTCACCGTTGCGGACTGCCTGGGCATTGCCGATCTTGACGATGACGGCATCGAGCAGATTTTGATAGAACGTCGATGCGGCTTCGTTCGCCGTAATTTCAATGCGGATACTGGTGGCGTCGTTGATGTAACTCCACGGTGTGAAGCCGGCCATCGGCCTTGGTTTCATTGCGCTGGCATCGCCGGACCAGATCGATCGCGGTGCCGTTTTCGGACAGACCAGCGATGTGACCAGGCCACCTCCTGGTGTGGCTGGATAAGACGGATGGAATCCGGTGCCGTTATCCCCGTCCGGATAGACCGTCCGGCACAGCACAAGCAGGTTGGCGATGAGGTCGCGTTGCGCCACCATCTGGTCTTTTGTGGCATGAAACATTTCTGCCCGTGCGTTGTTGCGCGCGGTGCTCGAGGCGACGAAGCCGAGCAACACGAAGAGCGCGATCGCAAACAGCGCTGTCGCGGCAGCAAAACCGGTTGCGGATCGGGGCGGGCAGCGTCTCATGTCGGCTCTTTTCAGGCCACCCGGTAACGGGCATCGATATACGGAAAGAACAGCTTGTCGACATCGATCACATGGCGCATCAGCCAGAATGACAGTGCGGTACAGCTCTCGTGCGCCAGCACGGCGACCCGTTCTGCGCTGTCCGGGCGCGCAAGTTGCAGGCGCGCGGTGCGGATGATGCTGCGTGCCTGTTCGTGCAGCGTGCGATGGAAGGCCAGTTCCGGGTAGGCGACTTCGGCCAGCTCGGCTTCTTCTTCCAGCAGCAGGGTGTCGAACTGCGTGTAGATGGCGCGCAGCCATCGCGTCAGGTCGGCGGCATCGAAACGCTCGATCCGGCTGCCGGCGGCGGCGAGCTGGTCGAATATGTCGCGGTTGCGGCGGTCGAGAGCGATGCTGCCGACAGCGAGGTCGGGACTCCAGAGGGAGGTTGTCATGGCGGGTCAGTTCTCGGCGAGGGTGCTGTAGAAGACGTAGATCGAATCCGACGTGATCTCGCAACCGGTGACGCGACCAGCGGTTATATCTAGCGCGACCGCAGCGCCTATGGCTGACAATGCGATGCCGAGACTGTGGGGTGTTGTGGCGAGGTCATCTCCATACATTTGCTTATTGATCTGCTTGCAGACATCTTCTTTGACGTTAGTTACGTACACAATACTGTCTGCCGATGTTCCCCCCACGCCGGTGAGCGCAGCGTTCTTTTTGTACGCCCAATCTGCCGCACCTGCAGCACTTAGGGCGTCGCTTGGTGCGGCCTGCAGGCTGCCGTATTGTTTTACCGGATCGAATAGGGCTTTTGCGGGCGATACTGCCGTGACAGTAAAGCTCATGTCCCCGGCAACCCCTCCGTCAAAAATATACCGGTTGTACGCATCGCGATATTCGGCACTTTGCTTGAGCAGGACGGAACTCATTACCTTTGCGCTTTCATTGGAAAACGCTCTCGAATTGCCTCGGCTGCCATACGCCAGTGCCGCCCCCACCAGCACGATGAGGGCAATCGTGAACAACACAATGGTGGCACCCATACCGCGCTGCCTGGAAAGAGGATGCTGATGAAAAGTGGTGTTCATGATCAAGCTCCGGTGATGAGTTAAAAAAAGGATTATTGCGATTAACTGCGCAATTCGATTTTGCTGCTGCCCTGCGTGCCTTCATGTCTTCGTTGAAACGTTCTGCCACCAGCAAGTCCTTGATCTCGTTCTCGACCTTGACCAGCGCGGGTTTCGGACTGGTCTTGACCTCGTCGACGTACAACACCAGCGCTCCTTCGCGTACCGTCACTGGTTGCAATCGCTGGCCGGCTTTGAGCTTCTTGATCGCGATGCCCAGCCCGTACGGGACTTCAGCTGCCGTGAGGTAATGCTCGCCATCCTTTTTGACCCAGGTCAGCTTGGCGATGGCTTCTTTCTCGCCACGTCCGATGCCGTCAAAGATGTCCTGCGTTTCCTTGCCATCGACCGACACAAAGAATTTCAATTTGAAAGAGGTGAAGTCTTCATCCTTGACGCGCGTGTCGTAGAACTCCTTGACATCCTTCTCTGTGACGCCATTGCGCATCTCGATCGAACGCTGATTGATGAAGACACTGGCCAGTACCTCGTTGCGTGCGCTTTGCATCGCCACCCTGGCGGCCTGGCGGTATAGCTTGTCGGCATTGTTGGCGGCGACAACCTTGTTGATCGCACGGTCGACCGCGACTGCCTTGTCGAGCCCGGCATTGAGGAAAGGTAGTAGTTCGGCTTCAGTGATTTCGGCACCATCGACGACGGCGACAATGCGGTTGGTCGTTTGCCGGACTTGGCCGATGTCGGCGCGGGACTCTCTCGCTGCGGCCGAACGCAGGATCTCAAGACCAAAATACGCAGCACTCCCCAGCACCATGGTGGTAACAAGGACGCTGGCGATGAGTGGCTTGTGATTGCCATGGAGGGGGGGCATGATTGCTCCTAGTCGGGGAAAATTGATCATCACCTGTCGAATCCGTTGAAGGAAATTCCCTGGGTGTAGCCGGTAATTTCGGCAGTTGCCGCCAGGCCGCCAGCGCATTTGGCCAGGCAGATGGCGCTGCCATCCCAGGCCACGCCTTGACGAAACGATTGCAGCGTTGCCAGGGCGTACATAAATTCGGGTAGCCGCGCCGGATCCTTGATGCTGACCAGTAAGGCGTTGTTACTGGTGTTCAATGCAATGGCGACAGCCGAATTGTTTTTTGCCATGATGCCGGCGGCACTCCGGTAGTCGGCTGCGGTGAGCGGTTTTTTGTCGAGCAATGGCGTGATCCTGCTGGCCTCGGCACTCTTGATGTCACGCGTGAGTGCGGTAATGAATACCGCACTCTGATTCGCTGCCATCACGCAGAGCACGATGGCAGCAACAAACAGCAACGGTGCGATCAACGAGAAATTCTGTAATGCAGCGCCTAGAAAAGGACGGACATGGTTGGCCGGCTTGCCGAACGCATGGGCACGTGGCGCCTGACGGCTGTCTGATGTGGCAGCCTTGGGAACGGACTTGAAGGAGAAGGGATTTTTCATTGATCAGCGCGGCGCTGTGGCCGGTTTGCCAGTTGTCCGCTGCGGCGTGGGAGCTGTTGCTAGTAGCGCGACCCCTTGTCCGATCCGGATCAGGTTCTCGTCATCGGACTGATCGGCGACGACGCCCGGTCCAAGTGCATCGATGTAGTCCCTGGTAATCCATGCGGGCATCATCAGGATGAATTTTTCGCTGCCATTCTTGAGCTCGTAGTCGTCAATCCAGCCGCCGGCGCGTACAACCAGCGCCGAAATTTTCTGTACCCGGGCCAGTTGCCGGGATAGCGGTGACACGAAGTCGATCCGGGTGACTGCATCGTTGATGGCTTTCATGTGGGCCTGGTTCGATTTATCCGCCGAGGCATTGAGGAACGAGATGCCGATGGCTGAGCCGACGTACACCAGCAACGCAATGGCCGCGACCACCACCGAGTACCAGCTAACGGTCAGCGAAATCCCATCAGCGATGCGTCGATACGCACCGGGAATCGATTCCATCGCCCAGGCGTCGTTATCGTCGACCGGATAGACCGCCTGATCGCTGTGTTCCGACAGCCAGTTGGCCATCACTTCGGGGGTATTGGCAATCAGACGCATCTGGTCACGGGTTTTTTCGACCGCCACGACCAGGCTGGCGCCGGACAAAAAATAGATGCCATCGCCGCGATGTTGCGGATGCCCCGGCAGGGCGGCTGCCAGTGGCGTATTAAAGGCGGGTATCGACGCAAAGGCGCTGGACGGCGCGGCAAAGTAATAGACGGTGCTGTTATCGCGATCGATCGCTACCAGAAAATGCAGGCGCGCCGTCCCCAGGATATCCTGCGCGACCATAAAAATACTCTTGTCGATGTCGCCGCTGTGTAGCGGGATCGTACCGGCAATCATGCCGGCATAGGCGCTCTCGAACTGTACGGGGTTGAGTTTGCTCACGGTATCGGTGTCCTATAGCGACGTCATCGAGGCCAGGCTGCCCTCGCTCTGGATCAGCGCAACAAAGAGTGCAATCAGGACGGCTACCAGCGAAAAAATGAGCGTGGCAAAAAATGAAAACACCTGAAATTTTTTGGCGGCGCGCTGGGCAAGGACTTCGCGCCGTCCGGCGATGACTTCAAAGGCGCGGGCTAGTTGATGGCGGTCAGTGTGCGACCGGATCAGCGTGCGCTCGGAATTTTCCAGCGGTGCTTGTGCCAGTGCGTGGGCGATGCCTTCACCATCTTCGATGCGGCTGACCGCGTCACGCCAGTAGCCCAGTACGCGCGGCACGCGTGAGGCTTTTTCGGAAATCGCGAACGATGCCATCAAATCAACACCACCGCGAATTAGCGAGACCGCTACTTTGGTGCTGTTGGCCAGTGCACCGTGCAGGATGATGTCCTTGACTTGCGGAATGCGCAGGATGATGTCATCGATCTTCTTGCGAAAAGCGCGGCTGCCATCGAAGTAACCCCAGGTACAAATCGCGGCAAAAATAATCAATGCCAGCGACACCAGCAGCATCAGGTCATTGGCAAAATAGGCAATCGCAATGCCGCGTTTGATACTGGCAATTTTTTCCGGCGTGTTGTTTTCGCTGATTTCTTTTTCAATGGCAGGGAGTACGGCAACCCGGTTGCCGATGAGCGAGAGCACCGAGAACGCCACTTCAATACTGGTGAAAATGGCTGTTCCCATCAGGATTTTGAGGGTGCCGGCACGGGCCTGGAAATAATCGATGGCGGTGTTGATGGCGCTCGATAGCGTGCCGGTTTTTTCGCCGGCTTCGAGGATGGCGAGCGTGGTCTGATCGAAAAAGTCCAGCGCTTCCATCGCTTCGAGGAAACTGCCACCGCCATCGAGGATCAGGTTGGCGAAGTTAAGGCGCTGGCGCAGCGGGCCATTTTCTGCATCGATGACCAGTTTCAGGGCGCGACCGGCGCTCAGGCCGGCCTGCGTGTTAAAAAAGATCGCCAGCAGGAATTGTTGTTTGTAGTCGCGTGATACCGGATTGAGCCATGCCATGGCTGGCTTGATGACACGGACCTCAATGGGCATGCCACCGTTCTTGCGTACGTCATGAACGACCTGCTCGCGATTGGTGGCGACCATGATGCGTTTATGGCGGAAGTGCTTGCGTGCGCTGCGGTCCCGTGTTGCATCGGCATCGGCGGCAAATGGCAAGAGGTAAGTCACGCTGAAGTTTTTCAGGGATTCCATGTCAGAAGCCCGCCCGGATTGCTTGTGTGGCGGTTTCCGCGTCGATGACATGGCATTCAAGCAGTCGTGCCATGACCTGATGTTTGTCGATATGGGTGATCGGTTCCATAGCCAATACGGCCTGGAAGTTGTGGATCGACTCAAAGAGCAGGCGGGTTATGTCGATGCGCAGCGTGTCGGTATCGGGTATCACCACAGTTTCGTGGATGGCGACCCGGCCGCGATAACCCGTCTGGTTACAAGCAGCACAACCGGCGCGGCGCAGAAAACGCGCGTGCCCATGAAAGGCGAGTCCCAGCGTGCCATTGAGTTCAATGGCCGATTCGCTATCGATCTCGCTAGCGCAGCTGCACAGTTTGGGGATCAAACCCTGATTAACCACCACTCTGAGTTGATTTGCCAGAATATAGAGCGCTTCCTGCTTGGTAGCAGAGTCGCAGAACGACAGTACCCGCTCGAAAGTCTGAGCAACATCTTTTGCATGCACGGTCGCCAGGACAAGATGGCCGGACTCGGCAAATTTGAGCGCCGCGCGCATCGTATCGTTGTCGCGGATTTCACCCAGAATGAGAACGTCCGGATCCTGTCGCAACACCGAGCGTTCAAGATCGACCGATTTTTCATTGAGCAACTGGTTTAGCTGAATCTGGCGTGCGAACGGCAGGATGTACTCGACCGGTTCCTCGACAGTAATGACATTGATGCTGTCTCGGCCAAAATTCTGAGCCAGTGCATACAGCGTCGTGGTCTTACCGGAACCGGTTGGACCGGAAATTAAAACCAGTCCACCAGTCTTGCCACGTACGTCAGCGAGTTGACGGAACAGTTCGTTCATCTGCAACTGGTACGGGAACAGTGCATCGAGCCCGATCATCGAGGCCGGATCGAGTACCCGGATGGCAATCGTTTCACCACCGGCGATCGGTTGCGTGGCGACCCGGAATTCGACGCCGGTGCCAGCGTCTGCCAGCGATAATCTGCCGTCCTGAGCACGCCGGGTATCGGAGGCATCCATCCCGGATTCGTTCTTGATACGCGAAAACAGTGCCGCCATGGTGCGTTCCGGCACCAGATGCGTTGGCCTGAGTTTGCCATCGACGCGGTAACTGATCCATGCACCGGGGTCGCGCAGTTTGTCCAGATGGATATCGGAGGCCCGCAGCATGATTGCTTCAGAGAGCATTGCGTCGAGCGCCTGCTTGAGCAACAGGCCATTAATTTCTTCGCTGCGTAGCCGCAGCGCAATGGATTCAAAACTGTGGGAGGCGCTATAAATACTGTCAAGCGACCGGCGGATATCCCCGATATCGGTAGGTTCGATGCGCAAACCGGTCACTTTTACTTCGCAAGCATCGATCAGGCTGCGGCGGGCGTTTTCTGGCAGAACACGCGCGGCTTTCAATTGCAACACGCCACTTTCCACCTGAACCGGAAAAACGCTATGTAACTTGCACATTGCCAGAGGGAGTAGTTGCCGGAACAGTAGCGAATCACTTTCTCCGTCGATTCGTTTAGCCGCAAAACCGATCTGCGCCTGGCTGGCAAACTTGTTACGTACGATGATTTCAGCCAGTAATGCCTGCTGACCGCTCTCGCGGGTTGATTTTTGCTGACGCAGACACACGTCGAGCTGTTGTTCAGTGATCACGCCGGTCGTCACCAGAAAGGTACCGATCTGGCTTTGCAGGCTGTTGTTAGTCGGGCGGGCGGGATTCATTTTTGTGTTCCCCGGCTCATTGCGACGATACCGGGGTGGCGCCCGGAGCCTGCTGATTCTGGATATCTGCCGTGGAAGTCGCATTACTGCGTGCTTTGATCTCGACGGAAAGACTGCGCTTGTAGAGCGGGTCCGGACGCTCCAGAACAATGGCAGGCTGAGCCGGATTGCCGGAGGTTTCGAGTTCACCGACAAACACGATGGGGTAACGCTTGCCAGGTTTGGGTTCCGGCGCGCTGCTGTCGGCGACGTGATAAATCACGACCTGGCGGTTACTGACCCGTGCGTAGAGACTGCCTACGTTACCGGTGGCATCGAACGATTCGCCATCGGTGAGCATCAGTGCATCGTTACGTGTTGTCATCGCTGCGATCTGCGTGCCCAGCGGTACCGGTGCCATGCTCGAACCGATCGCGGGCGACGCAGGGACAGCCGTGGGAATACGCGGTACCGCCGAACGCCGCAATACCGCTTGTTTGTCGACAATGGCTGAAACATAAAATCCCGCAAAGCGTTCTTTTTGTTCGTTCAGTTCGCGAACTAGGGGATCGTCGTTGGCATTAGGAGGGAGCGGAATAATCCGGTCGGCTGTTAGCGCGGTATTGCGCGGAGATGACCCGGCGTTACCAGGCAAGGCAGGTATGTCTCCGATCACAGGATTGGTCAGGCCACGTGGACGTATCAACGGATTCGGAATCTGCATCTGCGCAAAGGCTTCGACACCGTAGCAGCTACTGACTACCAGCAAGCCCGGTACGACCAGATTCCAGAGTTTTCGAAAGGTAAGCATTCCCACACACATCGTCATTCCTTTTGCGGTGTTACCGGCAGCAGAACAGAGCGCTGACATTGCGATCGAAAGTCAATTAAGCAACTCGATGGTAACCATTAGTTTCTTTTCTTGGTAGTACTTTTAAGAAATTTTGTTGTTTGGAAACTATAAGTTCCATCGGGTGTAGATTTTTTTTTGAATCCTGCGTTTGCAGGAGAAACTATCCGACAAGGCGATCAGTGCGATTCGGGCAAGGGCGTAATCCTTGTCCTTTATTTCGACTGTTCATTCTTTGGCTGGCTTGACAACTTCAGGTATCAACACTTACCCTGAGTGCCATTCTGGAAGACGTTTGCTCATACTCTGGTAGAGTAAGAAAACTTATAATTCCTTCATTGTTTGCCCTGACTTTCAAAGATACCCGTGCCTTTTTTTTGCAGACTAATACCCTTTACCGATTCCCCATTGAGGCACGGCAGTGCAATGCACCAGCCAGCCAGCGAGGCAACTGCGGTATGACCGACCTACAAGCCAGCCTGATCGCCATTGGTGGAGCAATTGTCATCGCCGTAATCGGCTACAACAAGTGGCAGGAATTCAAGGCCAAGAAAAGTGTCGAACGGGCCTTTGCCTCGACCCGCGACGACGTGTTGATGACCCCCTCCTCACGTGAAGAAATTTCTCCTCCGGCAGCGCGGCAGGAACCGGGATTTTTTGCTGCGGGAGAACAGCCCTCTGATCCTGACGGTAATGCGTTACCAGCTGCCGATGGTGTGCCGTCCGCGGAAGAAGATTTTGCCATTCCGGCTCGTGCCGCGACGGTTGCCCGGGACTTGCCGGTCGACGAACTGGTTGACTGCCTTATTGCTCTGTCATTAGATCAGCCATTACGTGGCGAAAAAGTTCTAGCCGCTTTCCGCGACTTGCGTCAAGCCGGTAGTAAGCCATTGCACATCATCGGCTTACGGGATGGGTCTCATTGGGAAGCCATTGCCCACGGTGGGCAATACAGCGCGCTGCAGGTTGGTGTGCAACTGGCCAACCGATCTTCTTCCCTCAACGAAATCGAATATTCCGGACTGGTGATGGCTTTGCGCGCCGTAGCCGAAGAGCTCGGTGCGGATCCGGATATTCCGGACATGAAGCACGTGATGCAAAGCGCGCGCGCGCTGCACCAGTTCATTACCGAATTCGATGCGCACCTGAGCGTCAATATCCAGTCCAATGGGGAACCATGGCTGATCAGCACCTTGCTCATCGCGCTCGAAAAGCAGGGATTTGATGTCCGTCCGGATGGCCGTTTAGTGATGCCCGATGGCGAAGGCGATGTGCTGTTTTCGATGTCGACCAATGTCACGCTGGCCGCTGACACAACTTCGCGTCTGACCTTGCTGCTCGATGTGCCGCGCGTAAGTCAGGCCCACAACGGCTTCGGTGCACTTACTGCCTGCGCCCGCTCCCTTGCACTACGGATGGACGGCACAGTGGTTGATGATGGCAGCCAGCCGCTGTCGGAGCAGGCGCTGACCGACATTGCTATGCAGGTCGATGAGTTTTACGCCAACATGATGGCGGCCGACATCCCGGCCGGTTCGGCCCGTGCGCTGCGCTTGTTCAGCTGACCATGACCAACGTTGCTCCGACTGATCCGGCTGCGCGGGCAGCGGATTTACGCAGGCGGCTGGATCGCCATGCCCATGCCTACTACGTATTGGATGCGCCGACCATTCCGGACGTCGATTACGACCTGTTGTTTCGTGAACTCGAGGCGCTCGAAGACGCTCATCCCGAGCTGGTGACGACCGATTCGCCGATCGCCAGGGTTGGTGCACCGCCTCTGCCCGAGTTCGTTCAGGTGCGTCATTCGGTGCCGATGCTGTCGTTGTCGAACGGGTTCGCCGATGAAGATGTGGTCGCTTTCGATCGCCGCGTACGCGACGGTTTGCAGAGCATCGGCGAAGTTGTCTATGCTGCTGAGCTCAAGTTTGACGGACTCGCGATCAACTTGCGCTATGAAGCTGGCGTGCTGGTCGAAGCCGCCACCCGTGGCGATGGCAGCACCGGCGAAAACGTCACGCACAATATCCGCACACTACGTGGCATACCGCTACGCCTGCATACTGAAACGCCGCCCGCAATCATCGATGTGCGCGGCGAAGTCCTGTTGTACAAGGCCGATTTTGCCAGCCTGAATGCACGTCAGCGCGCCGCCGGTCTGAAGGAATTTGCCAATCCGCGCAATGCCGCTGCCGGCAGTTTGCGCCAGCTTGATTCGCGCATCACCGCGCAGCGTGCGCTGCGCTTTTTTGCGTATGGCATCGGCACACTCGATGGCGCGGTAATGCCAGCCTCGCACTCCGCTTTGCTGGACTGGTATCGCGCACTCGGTATCCCGGTCTGCGACGAGCGCAAAGTCGTACAGGGCGCGGCCGGCCTGCTCGCGTTTTATCGTGATATCGGTGCCCGGCGTACCACCTTGCCCTACGAAATCGACGGCGTGGTCTACAAGGTCGATGCTGCCGTACAGCAGCAGCAACTGGGTTTCGTTGCGCGTGCTCCGCGATACGCGCTGGCCCATAAATTCCCGGCCGAAGAAGCCAGCACCGTGGTGCAGGGCATTGATGTGCAGGTCGGTCGCACCGGTGCCATCACACCGGTGGCACGGTTGGCGCCGGTGGCGGTGGGCGGCGTGATCGTCACCAATGCCACGCTGCACAATGAAGATGAAGTGCGGCGCAAGGACATCCGCATTGGCGACACCGTCATCGTGCGCCGCGCCGGCGACGTGATTCCCGAAGTTGTTTCATTCATTGCCGATTTGCGGGGCCCGGATGTGCAGGAATTCGTCATGCCGACGGCTTGTCCGGTGTGCGGTTCAACCATCGTCAGGCTCGACGACGAAGCCATTGCGCGCTGCTCCGGCGGTTGGATAAAGTGTGCGGCGCAGCGCAAGGGTGGCTTGCTGCATTTCGTGTCACGCCGGGCGATGGACATCGAAGGCTTGGGTGAGCAATTGGTCGTGCAACTGGTCGATCGCGAAGTCATCCGTACGCCGGCCGACTTGTACAAGCTCGGTCTGGTTGGTTTGTCGGAACTGGCGCGCATGGCCGACAAGTCAGCCCGCAACGTGTTGGCCGCACTCGAAAAATCGAAATCGACCACGCTGGCACGCTTCATTTATGCGCTCGGTATCCGGCATGTCGGCGAAGCCACCGCGAAAGAACTGGCAGCCCATTTTGGCCGGCTCGACGCCGTGCTGGTGGCAACTGAAGAGCAATTGCTGGAGGTGGCCGATGTCGGTCCTGTGGTGGCGCGCTCCATTCTTGAATTTTTTGCCGATCCGCTCAATGTCGAGCTGGTCGAACAATTGCGCGCGGCTGGATTGCACTGGAGCGAGCACGCAGGGCGGCAAGTCATCAGCCTGCCGCAGAGTGGCAAGACTTTCGTCCTGACAGGGACCTTGCCAACGCTCGGACGCGACGAAGTCGCCGCGTTAATCGAAGCGGCCGGTGGCAAAGTAGCCGGTTCGGTCTCGAAAAAAACCAGTTACGTCGTCGCCGGTAGCGATGCCGGCAGCAAGCTCGCCAAGGCGCAGGAGCTTGGCCTGGCGATACTCGATGAGGCCGGATTGGTCCAACTTTTGAAAGCAATCCCTGATGCGTAAAGTCAAGAAAGCCGTGTTTCCGGTTGCCGGGCTTGGCAGCCGCTTCCTGCCGGCGACCAAGGCGCAACCGAAAGAAATGCTGCCCATCGTTGACAAGCCATTGATCCAGTACGCGGTCGAGGAAGCTGTCGCAGCCGGCATCACCGAAATGATCTTCATCACCGGTCGCAACAAGCGCGCCATCGAAGACCATTTTGACAAGGCCTACGAACTCGAAGCCGAACTCGAAGCACACGGCAAGAAACAGTTGCTGGAGCTGGTGCAAAACGTGATCCCCAAGCATATCTCGTGCATTTACATCCGCCAGTCCGCCGCGCTCGGCCTTGGTCATGCGGTGCTGTGCGCGCGGCCGGTGGTTGGTAGTGAACCGTTCGCAGTCCTGCTGGCCGATGATTTCATGGATGTGCCGGATGGTACGGCGCCGGTGCTGGCACAGATGACGGACATTTTTTCACGTCAGGGTTCGAGTCTGCTGGCGGTGCAGGATGTACCGCGTGCCGATACGAAGCAGTACGGCATTGTCAGCGTTTCGCCGTTCGCAAAAATGCTTGAACAGGTCAATGCGATCGTCGAGAAACCGGCTGCCGACGTGGCACCCTCGACGCTGGCGGTGGTGGGTCGTTATGTGCTGACTAACGGGATTTTCGATTACCTCGAAAATCTCGAGCAGGGTGCCGGTGGTGAGCTGCAACTGACCGATGGTATTTCGGCGATGATCGAGTCTGAACGCGTGCTGGCCTATCGCTATGAAGGCCAGCGTTACGATTGTGGTTCCAAGTTGGGTTACCTGAAAGCTTCGATGGCAATGGGCCTGAAGCATCCGGAAACCGGCAAGGCTTTTACTGATTACTTAGCGAGTCTACGATGACAGTACGTGAGATTTTAAAAATGGGTGACCCGCGTCTGCTGCGTGTGGCTGAGCCGGTAACCGAATTCGATACGCCGGCCATGCGCCTGCTGATCGCTGACATGTTCGAGACCATGCATGCAGTCAATGGTGCCGGCCTCGCCGCGCCGCAAATCGGCGTCAATTTGCAATTGGTGATTTATGGCTCGCGCAATAACGTGCGCTATCCGGAGGCGCCCGAAGTGCCGGAAACCATCCTGATCAATCCGGTGCTCACACCGATGTCGGAAGAAATCGTTGAGAACTGGGAAGGCTGCCTGTCAGTGCCCGGTTTGCGTGGCGTGGTACCGCGCTGGAACGCGCTGCATTACGAGGGAGTCGATCAGTTCGGTGCCGTCATCAGCCGCGATGTCGAGGGCTTTCACGCCCGCGTCGTCCAGCATGAATGCGATCACCTGATCGGTATTTTGTATCCGATGCGGGTGACTGATTTCAGTCGCTTCGGTTACACCAGTGTGCTGTTTCCCGAGCTGGATGGCGACGAAGACGATTGAATTTCGCGTGCTGGTAATGGGTGTGCAAAAAAAGTATCGACTATCGCGCCGCGCAGGCGTGGCAGCTGCCGGGTCCATTCCTTAAACTGGAATCAGCCGCGCCGATCGGGAATTCCCCGGCTGGCAGGTTACGTCGGGCGTTCCGTCAGGGAGGTCCGTTTCGCCACCTACCGTGCCCTGCCACAGGGAGCTTTCGCTCATGAATCAGCTCGATCAGCTCAAGCAATACACCACCGTCGTCGCCGATACCGGCAATTTCCAGGACATGCTGGCGTATGCGCCGCAAGACGCAACCACCAATCCGTCACTGATCCTCAAGGCTGTCAGCGACCCGGCTTACCGGCCTCTGCTCGATCAAGTACTGCGCGACCATCCGGGCCAACCGGCAGAGGTGATCATCGACCATTTGCTGGTGGCATTCGGCAGTGAAATCCTGCGTCTGATTCCGGGACGTGTCTCGACCGAAACCGATGCCGGATTGTCGATCGATAGCGCCGGCACGATTGCCAAGGGTCGTACGCTGATCGCGCTGTTCGACGCTGCCGGGATTGCGCGCGAGCGCATCCTGATCAAGATCGCCGCGACCTGGGAAGGTATCCGTGCGGCGCAAGTCCTGGAGCGCGAAGGCATCCACTGCAACATGACCTTGCTGTTCGGGATGCCGCAGGCAATCGCCTGTGCTGATGCCGGTGCGACGCTGATCTCGCCGTTTGTTGGTCGCATTGCCGACTGGTACAAGAAATCGACCGGCATCGAGGTCGTCGGTGCTGACGATCCGGGTGTGCAGTCGGTCCGGCGGATTTACACCTACTACCGCAAGTTCGGTTACGCGACCGAAGTGATGGGCGCGAGTTTTCGTAATACAACGCAAATCGTTGCGCTCGCGGGTTGCGACTTGTTGACCATTAATCCGGATTTGCTGAAACAGCTAGCCGCCAGCGATGCGCCGCTGCAGCCGGTACTGACGCCGCACATGGCCCACGCAGCGACGCTCGATCAACTCACGCTGGATGAAAAGAGTTTTCGTCTGATGCAAAACGATGATGCGATGGCGACAGAAAAGCTAGCCGAAGGCATTCGTTCATTTTGTGTCGATACGGTCAGGCTCGAACAATTAATCAACCGGCACGACGGACGGTGACGCGCGCGCAGATGTCGAAGAACATGACGATTCCCTTTGATTTTCGCAACAGGAAATACCTGGTCACCGGTGCCACCAGCGGCATCGGCCGGGTCACTGCGCAATTGCTGCATGTGGCAGGCGCACAGGTGGTCGCGGTTGGTCAGCGTCAGCAACCGTTGCTGGACCTGCAGGCCGAAACCGGTTGCCGGATCGTACAACTTGATATCGCCGATAGCGTCGCCGTCGATGCTGCACTGGCTGAGGTGCACGGGCTTGACGGGCTGGTCAATTGTGCGGGCATCGCCTTATGCGAATCGAGTCTTGCCATCGAGGCTGCCGACTTTGATCGCGTGATGGCAGTCAATGCGCGCGCGGCGGCAATCGTGTCGCGCTGTGTCGCCCGCCGGATGATTGCGGAAGGGCGTGCCGGCAGCATCGTCAATGTCTCCAGTCAGGCATCGCTGGTGGCACTCGAAGATCATCTGTATTACTGCGCTTCGAAGGCCGCGCTTGACGCGATTACGCGCGTGATGTGCGTGGAGCTGGGACCGCACGGCATCCGTGTCAACAGCGTCAATCCAACTGTGACACTGACGCCGATGGCACAGCAGGCCTGGAGCGATCCGGCCAAAAGCGTACCGATGCTGCAAGCGATACCGCTGCGTCGCTTCGCTCTACCGGAAGAAGTCGCGCTGCCGATCCTGTTCCTGTTGAGTGACTCCGCATCAATGATTAGCGGTGTGAGCCTGCCGGTGGACGGCGGCTATACCTGCCGATGAACGTTGCGCCCGGCACGGATGACAACCTCGTATGACGAGGTCGGCTCGCCATGGTGACAGCGTCATTGATCGGGTTTTAGGTACGCCGCGTAAGGCGGGCTATCCAGAAGATCAGCAGTCCCTGCAACGGCAGGCGCAGCCAGAGCAGGGTGAGCAGCCACCAGGAGGCATCTGTCTGCTGTGCGTCAATCAGCATCTGAATGTTGGCTGGCAGGACGGCCAGCGACAGCAGGATCAGGCCAATCCCTGCGGCCATTCGGGTACGCACCCGCAACACGCCAAGACCGCCTGCCATTTCGCACAGGCCACTGAGCGCGACGAGTGCGTCATGCCACGGTATCCACGCCGGCATCGTGCCGGCGTACTGTTCCGGAAAAATAAAATGCAGCACACCGGCAACGATGAAAAACAAGGCAAGAAAAATACGCAGCATACGCAACCGGAAATAAGTCATCGGTCGTTTCACGCGCTCAATAGGGAAGCGGCGGGGTTGTTTTTCATTCGCTCGTCATTCGTGCGTCATTCGCTCGTCAGCTGGTTGCGAATCGACAGTAATTCCTGCTGGCGCTTGGCATCGGTTTCGGGATACTGCATCTTGAGTCCCTTGAGCGTATCGAGAATGATCTCGGAAATTATCAGCCGCGCGTTTTCCTTGTCGTCGGCCGGCACCACATACCAGGGCGCGTCTTTCGTACTGGTCGCACTCAGGCAGGCTTCATAGGCTTTCATGTATTGCGGCCAGAATTTTCTTTCGATGATGTCGGCGGGACTGAATTTCCAGTTTTTTGCCGGATCGTCGATCCGGTCGAGGAAGCGTTCGCGCTGCTCGTCCCTGGACAGGTGCAGAAAAAATTTGATGATGCGGGTGCCGCTGCGATGCAGGTGATCCTCCGAGTCGACGATGGACCGGTAGCGCTCTTTCCAGATGGTTTTCTGGTCCAGTCGTCCATCCGGCAGTCCCTGACTGCGCAGTATTTCCGGATGCACGCGCACAATGAGCACCTCTTCGTAATAGGAGCGGTTGAAGATGCCGATGCGGCCGCGCTCCGGCAAACACTGGGTGGTGCGCCACAGAAAATCATGTTCCAGTTCGGCCGCACTGGGATGCTTGAAGCTGAACACCTGACAGCCCTGCGGATTGATGCCCGACATCACGTGCTTGATCGCACCGTCTTTGCCGGCGGCATCCATCGCCTGAAAAACCAGTAGCACTGCATAGCGGCTCGATGCGTAAAGTAGTTGCTGCAATTGGCTTAACTGTTCGACCTGCTCGGCCAGCAATTGCTGATACTTGTCCTTCGATTTGTAGACGGGTTTGACCCGCGTCGGCCATTTTTCGAGCTGGACCGTATCGCCTTCCTTTACCCGAAAATCATTGGTTTTAATTTTCATTCTGACCTTTTCAGTGGTTGATTCTCTTTAAAAATTCGTCATAGTTTTGTAGATAGTACGCGTCCGTAACAGCAATTGGATGTTTGTGGCCCGGCGCGGGAATGAGTGGTGCAAGCATGACTTCGGAATGCGTTCGATCAAATGCAACAGGTGACGGCCTATTGCTGGTCGCGAGCTCCGGTCAGGGAAAAGGTATGGCGTGCGACCATCAATTCTTCGTTGGTCGGTATGACCCACACCGTCACGGGACTATCCGGCATGCTGATGCACGGTCCTCCTGCGCGATTCGATACCGGGTCCAGCCGGATACCGAGCCAGGCCGATTGCGCACAGATCCGGGCACGGATTTCCGGAGCGTGCTGGCCGATTCCGGCGGTAAAGACCAGTGCATCGAGGCCGCCGGCGGCGGCCGCCAGCGAGCCGATTTCGCGTATCGCACGATAAACAAACAGGTCGATCGCCTCGCGTGCAGCGGGGTCGTTGCTGCTTAGCAGGCAACGCATATCGTTGCTGATCCCCGATACGCCGAGCAAACCGGATTGCTGATAAAGCAGCGCTTCAATCGCTCCGGCGCACATTTTTTTTTCTTGCAGCAGATACAGCACGACGCCGGGATCGAGTGCGCCGCAGCGGGTGCCCATCAGCAGGCCATCGAGTGCGCTAAAGCCCATCGTGGTGGCGACGCTTGTTCCATTGACCAGCGCGCATAGGCTGGCGCCATTACCCAGATGGGCCACGATCGTGCGTCCGGCGGCGGCGCGCGGATCGACGCGTGGCAATTCCCCGGCAATATATTCGTACGACAAGCCGTGGAAACCGAATCGTCTTATGCCTTCATCGGTCAACGCGGCCGGTAATCCATACAGGCGGGAAATGCGCGGATTGCCGGCATGAAAACCGGTATCGAAGCAGGCCACTTGCGGCAAGTCCGGATGCCACGCCGCCAGCGCCGCGATGGGCGCCAGATTATGGGGTTGATGCAGCGGCGCCAGCGGAGTCGCTACCTGCAATTGCGCCAGCACGTCCGCCGTGATGCGTTGCGGTCCGGTGCAGGAAAAACCGCCATGGGCGACGCGATGACCAGCGGCCATCAGTCGATCCGGTCCGACGGTGTCTTTGATCCATGCGATCAGATAGCCGAGCAGGTCGTCGTGCGAGGTGGCGCATTGCCATCGGTGCCCGGCAAGTCGCTGGCCGTTGATGCTGTCGGCAAAAAAGTGCGGCGTTGATCCGATCAGTTCGATCCCGCCATGTACAAAGCCAGTCAAGGCCGCGCACGTAGCACCGGCAAACAGCGAAAACTTGATGCTGGACGAACCGGCATTGATGACGACCAGGCATTTTTCCGGTAGTGCTGCGGGGTTGATGGAATCAGGCATGGAGCACTGCTGTCGTGGTGTGCCGGCTTGCGTACACCAGCTTTACGGCGACCGCGCAGGAGGCCAGACGGGTTTCGGTGCTGTCGGCACGGCTGGTCAGGATGATGGGTACCCGCGCGCCGAGCACGATGCCGGCCGCGCGCGCATTGGCCAGATATTCCAGCTGTTTTGCCAGCATGTTGCCGGACTCCAGATCGGGCACCAGCAGGATATCGGCCTCGCCCGCGACATCCGAAACCAGACCCTTGATACGCGCTGCTTCGTGGTTGATCGCGGTATCGAACGCCAGCGGTCCGTCGAGGATGGCGCCGCTGATCTGGCCACGCTGTGCCATTTTGCATAATGCCGCCGCATCAATCGTCGAGCGTATCCTGGCATCGACGGTCTCGACAGCAGACAGGATGGCCACGCGTGGCACGGCCATGTCCAGCGCGCGGGCCAGATCAATGGCGTTCTGGACGATATGAAGTTTGTCATCGAGCGTCGGGTAAATATTGATGGCCGCATCGGTAATGAGCAGCATCTTCGGATAGGTCGAGACTTCCATCAGGTAGACGTGACTGACTCGTCTTGCGGTGCGCAGGCCGGTTTCGGTGTTGATAACTTCGTGCATCATTTCGTCGGTGTGCAGGCTGCCTTTCATCAGCATTTGGCATTCGCCGGAGCGACACAGTGCAACTGCACGCTGTGCCGATGCATGACTGTGGGCGGTGTCGATCAGGCGGTAGCGTGAAATATCGATACCGGCCTGCCCGGCAAGAGCGAAAATTTTTTGTCGTGGACCGACCAGAACCGGATCGATCAATTGCGCATGCGCCGCGTCGACGGCACCTTGCAGCGATACTTCGCTGCAAGGGTGGCACACGGCGGTCGACACCGGCTTGAGCGAACGTCCCAGGTCGATCAGGTTTTGCAGCGTTTGAGCGACGGTATGCATTCCCGTCTCTTTCTGTTTCGGGTTGGCCGGAGGTTGGCGTAGACCATGCACGATGAGGTTATTTAATTGTGGTGCACAAAGGTTGCACCATAAGGCGTTCAAGAGGTCTGTGGTAGCGCAAAGAATAATGCGGGAGGGAAGTCGTGCTGGTCACGATTCCTGCCGGCAGCATACCGGCAGGGCGTGTCGGGCTGATGCTGTTGGCTAGACGGGGCGCACTAATGCTTGTACCAGGCCGGGCAAGTCGATCATGTCATCGAAAGTCGCATGGACTCCCAGCGCTTGCATGCGCGCGGCCTGTCCGGCAGGAACGTGTCCGCCGCCGATATAGCCCAGCACCACCATGCCGGCAGCGACGGCGGCGCTGGCGCCGGTGATGCTGTCTTCAACGGCAATGCACTGGCCCGGAGCGACCCCGAAGCCGGCCGCGGCTGCCAGATAGACAGCCGGATGCGGCTTCGAATGGCCGCTGTTGTCGGGCGTGTAGATACGTGTTCCGAACTGCGCGGTCAAACCGGTCCGTGCCAGTGCGGCACGCACCCGATCGCTTTGGCTATTGCTGGCGACCGCCTTTGGTAATGCAATCGCCGCCAGTGCCGCCGCCACGCCGGGCACCAGCGATAACCTGCGGTCGCACTCGCTCTCGACATGCTCGCCGATCGCCGCCAGCTCGCCATCGGCTGCGGTGGCATGCAGGTGCGCGAACAATTGCGCCAGCACGGTGACGAGTGGCAGCCCGAGACGGGGCCGGATCAAGTCAGCCAGTTGCGCGCGGTCGGGCATGCGCGACTGCAATGCCGTCAGTAAGGTATCGAGCGCGACGGCTTCGCTGTCGATGAGTACGCCATCGCAATCACTGACCAGGTGTGTGGGGGGACGGTCGGGAATGGAATGGTCAAACACGGGAAATTTTCATGCGATGGCTCCGGCGGATAGGGAAGGGGCGGACGGTGCCTGCTGTGGCACGCGATGAATGGTAAGTCGATTAGCGGGGACTAACCACGTCAGAAAGATTAAATCATCAATACTATTTTGAAGCGTGCCTGGTTTTTTGCTGCAAAAAACACGCTCGCGTTCGTCATTATATTTGATGCGTTGCACCAAATTTGCGGTTTCAAGTGCAATTGACAGAAAACAGGCAAAAAAGTATCAGTAATAACGGGCTTATTGGGTAGTGCGCTTGCTGCTCAATGCCTAGAATGAATTGCATAAACCATCACGATGCGATGCAGTGCGATGGGTGGCAGGAAGGCGATGCCAATCAAATTCACTGACGCGATCAGCAAAAAAATAGCAGGAGACAGCATGAATCCCGATCTGGAACTGGTAAGTGTACGAAGTGATGAGTCTTTTGCTGCCTGGTCGCACGGTTATCCGTATCGCACCGTGCGTTGGCATTTTCATCCCGAATATGAAATTCAGCTGATTACCGAAACGACCGGCAAGTTTTTTATTGGCGATTACATCGGTGATTTCGCGCCCGGCAATCTGGTCATGACCGGTCCCAATCTGCCGCATAACTGGGTGAGCGAATTACCCGATAACCAGCCGGTGGCCGAGCGGTGCATCGTGCTGCAATTTTCCAGTGAGTTCATCAATAACGCGATGCAGGTATTTCCCGAGTTGCACAGCGTCCTGTCATTGCTGTCGGATTCACGCAGCGGAATTTTATTTACGCCGGAAACCGGCTTGCTAGCCCGTCCGCTGATGCAGGCGCTGATCGACGCACGCGGCTTCCGGCGCGTGCAATTATTTTTGTCCCTGCTTGATCTGCTGTCGGATGCCGCTGGTCGCAGGCGCCTCACCAGTGCCGGTTATTCACCTGATCCGGTCAACTACATGTCCTCGAAAATCAACCTGGCGATTGCCTATATCAGCCAGAAGATGGCGTCCGAATTGCGCGAATCCGAACTGGCTGAACTGACTGGCCAGAGTATCAGTTTGTTTTCGCGGGCATTCAGGAAGCACACCGGTTTGCCCTTCGTGAGCTACGTGAACCAGTTGCGTATCAAGGTGTCGTGCGAATTGCTGACTAATGGCCGGCTCAGCATTACCGATATCTGCTTCAAGGTCGGCTTCAATAATCTGTCGAATTTCAATCGTCAGTTCCTGGCGCAAAAAGGCATGTCGCCTTCCAAGTTCCGGCAATACGACGAAGTACGCCTGTCGCACCCCGCGATGCCCTGACCTTTCACCGCTTTTTCATCGAGGAGAACAGCTGCCCGACCAGCGGGTGTGGCTCAGTACGTGCCGTCCTGTCGTATTGCTTTACCGCCTTGGAAATACCTGTACCTCACCAACTAAAAATAATTTCGGAGACCATCATGCGCATCGCCAAAAAAACCCTTGCTCTCACCGTCGCGTCGCTGTGGACGCTTGCCCTGAGCGCGCCCGTGCTGGCCGAGCCACTGAAAATCGGCATGTCCTTTCAGGAACTCAACAATCCGTATTTTGTGACGATGAAGGAAGCGCTGACAGAAGCCGCTGCCACCATGGGTGCCACCGTCGTCATCACCGATGCCCGCCATGATGTCTCCAAGCAAATCAGCGATGTCGAAGACATGATCCAGAAAAAAATCGACATCCTGCTGCTCAATCCCACCGATTCCGTGGGTATCCAGTCGGCGGTGAAATCGGCCCATGCCGCCGGTGTGGTGGTCGTGGCCGTGGATGCGAATGCGCAAGGGCCGGTCGATTCGTTCGTCGGCTCAAAAAACTTCGATGCCGGCCAGCTGGCTTGTACCTATCTGGGTAATGCACTCAAGGGAAGCGGTGATGTCGCGATTCTCGACGGTATTCCGGTCGTGCCGATTCTTGAGCGTGTGCGCGGTTGTCGCGACGCGCTGGCAAAATTCCCCGGCATCAAGATCGTCAGCGTCCAGAACGGCAAGCAGGAACGTGATCGTGCACTGACCGTGACCGAAAATATTCTGCAAGCCAATCGCAATCTGAAAGGTATTTTCAGCGTCAACGATACCGGCTCGATGGGTGCTTTGACGGCGATCGATATCAGCGGCAAGGACATCAAGCTCGTCAGCGTCGACGGTGCGCCGGAAGCGATCAAGGCCATCCTGAAACCGAACTCGAAGTTCATTGCGACAGCCGCCCAGTACCCGCGTGACCAGATCCGGCTCGCGCTGGGTATTGCACTGGCGAAGAAGTGGGGCGCCAACGTGCCCGCCAGTGTGCCGGTCGACGTCAAGCTGATCGATAAGGCCGGCGCCAAAACATTTAGCTGGTAAGGCCGTTGCAATTTCCCTGCCATTGCGTCGTTGCGTGCAGCGACGCAGTGGCATCCCGACCCATTGCAGGAGCAGCCATGCACACGATCCTGAAGCTGGACAACATCTCTAAAAGTTTCCCAGGCGTCAAGGCGCTGTCCGGTATCGACCTGTCGGTGCGGGAAGGCGAAATCCATGCGCTGCTGGGCGAGAACGGTGCCGGAAAATCGACGCTGATGAAAATCCTCAGTGGCATTTACCGACCCGACGCAGGGCAGATTATCGTCAATGGCATCGCGCAGGATTTTCATAGTTATAACGATGCGATCGATGCCGGCATCGCGATTATTTTTCAGGAATTCAGCCTGATCCCGTACCTCAATGCGGTCGAGAATATTTTCCTCGGCCGTGAACTGACCAATGCCTGCGGCCTGCTGGCCAAGGCGCGCATGCGCAAACAGGCAGAGCAACTTTTCGACCAGCTCGGCATTGACATCGACCTGTCGGTCGAAGTCTGTCAACTCAGCGTGGCACAGCAGCAGTTTGTTGAAATCGGCAAGGCGCTGTCGCTCAATGCCCGCATCCTGATTCTCGACGAACCCACCGCGACGCTCACCCCGGTCGAGGCCGAACAGTTGTTCGGCATCATGCGCGAACTCAAGCTACAGGGTGTCGCGATGATCTTCATCTCGCATCACATGGAAGAGATATTCGCGATCTGCGACCGCATTACGGTGTTGCGCGATGGCGTGCAGGTCGGGGTTGCCGAGACTGCCAGTTCGTCCATTGATGCGCTGGTCGAAATGATGGTCGGCCGCAAGCTGGCCAGCAGCTTTCCCGCGAAACCGGCATCCGTCGAATGGGCTCGCATCGTGTTGGAAGCGACGGATGTGCGCATTCATAAAGGCGATACCGGCAACAGCTTTGCCTTGCATGAAGGCGAAATTCTCGGCTTTGCCGGGCTGGTCGGTTCCGGCCGGACCGAACTGGCGCGTGCGGTAATCGGCGCCGATCCGGTCTTTCACAAGCAGGTCCGGGTGCACGGCGTGGCCGTGACCTTGAACGATCCGGCCGATGCGCTGGCCAGCGGCATCGGGCTGCTGCCGGAAAGCCGCAAGACCGAAGGACTGATCATGGATTTCAGCATCCGCGAAAACATCTCGGTCAACAACCTCGGCAAATACCGGCACCGTGGTTTTCTGATCGATCGCTCGGCGGAGCGGCAGGCGACCGACGTGATGATCGGGAAGGTCAATATCAAGGCGCCCGGTGCGCATACGCGGATGTCGACCCTGAGTGGCGGTAACCAGCAAAAGGCGGTCATCGCGCGCTGGCTGAACCATCACTGCAAGATCCTGATTTTCGATGAGCCCACGCGTGGCATCGATGTCGGTGCCAAAGCGGAGATCTACAAGCTGATGCGCGCACTGACCGGACAGGGCTACGCGATCATCATGATTTCGTCCGAGTTACCCGAAATCGTCGGCATGTGCGACCGCGTTGCCGTCTTCCGGCAAGGCGCGATCGTGCAGATGCTGACGGCCGATTCCATCAATTCAACGGAGGTAATGCGCCATGCAACTGCCGGAAAAACGTAATGCTTCTGCGGCGGCCACTTCCGCTGCGCCGTCCGGCTTTGCTGCCGCAATTCTGGCTGATCTGAAAAAATCACCGGCTTTCTTCCCGTTCGTTGGCCTGTTGCTGGTGTTTTTGGTAGCCAGTGTCATGACCGAGCATTTCCTGTCGGCCGATAACCTGCTCAATATTGCGCGACAGGTATCGATTAACGCCATCATCGCCGTCGGCATGACCTGCGTGATTCTCAGTGGCGGCATCGATCTGTCAGTCGGCTCGGTGATGGCGCTGACCGGCACGCTAATGGCCGGGATGATGGCCAGTGGCGTACCGCCATCGCTGGCGATCCTGCTCGGACTGGCCGCCGGTATTGCGTTTGGCACCGCCAACGGATTCTTTGTTGCCTACGCCAGGATGCCGCCGATTATCGTCACGCTGGCGACGATGGGCATTGCGCGCGGACTGGCCTTGATCTACACCGGAGGCTATCCGATCAGCGACTTGCCGGGCTGGTTTGAATTCTTCGGCCGCGGCAACGTGCTCGGTCTGCAAACGCCGGTGCTGATCATGCTGCTGGTGTTCGCGGTTGCCTATGTTGTGCTCGAACACACCCCGGTGGGCCGCTACATCTACGCCATCGGCGGCAATGAAGAAGCCACCCGGCTGACCGGCGTGCGGGTGCCACGCTACAAGTTGCTGGTGTATGGCATCAGTGGATTGACCGCGGCGATTGCCGGACTGGTGCTGACCTCGCGCCTGATGAGTGGCCAGCCCAATGCCGGCGTGTCATTCGAACTCGATGCGATCGCTGCCGTGGTGATGGGCGGCACCGCCATCAACGGCGGACGTGGCGCCATTGCCGGCACCCTGATCGGTGCCGTGATGCTGGGCGTGCTCAATAACGGCCTGAACATGATGGGCGTGTCGCCTTATCTGCAAAACATCATCAAGGGCGTGATCATTTTGCTGGCCATCTACATCAGCCGTAATTCCGGCAAGCGTACCTGATGCGCACTTTTTCAACTCTTTTTCTGGATAACACATGAACCCTGACCAACTCGATATGCAGGCCGTGGTCTGCCACGGCCCCAAGGATTACCGTTTGCAAACGATCAAACGACCGGTACCCGGTGCGCGCGAATTGCTGATCCGGATTGCCGCCTGCGGCATCTGCGCCAGCGATTGCAAATGCCACTCCGGCGCGGCGATGTTCTGGGGTGGCGATGGCCAGCCTGCGTGGGTCAAGCCGCCGGTGGTGCCCGGCCATGAATTTTTTGGCTACGTGGTCGAGGCCGGCGAGGGCGGTGAAGCGCACTTCGGCGTGCAGATCGGCGAGCGCATCATTGCCGAACAAATTGTGCCGTGCGAAAAATGTCGTTTCTGCAAATCCGGCAAGTACTGGATGTGCGAAGTGCACAATATCTTCGGCTTCCAGCGTGATGTTGCCGATGGCGGCATGGCGCAATTCATGCGCATTCCACCGAGCGCGCTGGTACACAAAATTCCCGACGCAATTTCGCTGGAAGACGCTGCCATCATCGAACCGATGGCCTGTGCCATTCATACCGTCAACCGTGCCGAAGTCCAGCTCGATGATGTCGTGGTCATTGCCGGCGCCGGTCCGCTCGGGCTGATGATGGTCCAGATCGCTCACCTGAAATCGCCGAAAAAACTGGTCGTCATCGACCTCGTGCCGGAGCGTCTGGCATTGGCCCGGCAATTCGGGGCCGATGTGGTGATCGACCCGACCAAAGAAGATGCGCTGGCCATTATCCGCGGCCTGACGGATGGCTATGGCTGCGACGTGTACATCGAAACCACCGGTGCGCCGGCCGGTGTCACACAGGGTTTGAATCTGATCCGCAAGCTGGGCCGCTTCGTCGAGTTCAGCGTGTTCGGCAAGGAAACCAGCGCGGACTGGTCGATCATTGGCGACCGCAAGGAACTCGATGTACGTGGGGCGCATCTCGGGCCGTATTGTTATCCGGTCGCGATCGATCTGTTCGAGCGCGGCCTGATTACGTCGACAGGTATTGTCACGCACGACTTTCCGCTCGACGACTGGGAGCAGGCGTTCGCGCTGGCCAACTCGACCGATTCGATCAAGGTCTTGCTCAAACCGCGTGCCGACTGAGGATCACCATGGACTATGTCATCGGTGTCGATATCGGCACGCAAAGTACCAAGGCCATGCTGGTTGATACCCAAGGCACGATCGTGGCCCGGCATGCGCAGGCTTACCAGGTTGATACACCGCGCCCGCTGTGGGCCGAGCAGTGGCCGGATGTCTGGTGGGATGCTGTGGTTGTCTGTATTGCGGCGTTGATGCAGCAGGGCGACGTGGCAGCCGCACAGGTCAAGGCGATCTGTGTCAGCAGCCTGTATGGCGGCTCCGGTATCGCAGTCGATGCGGCGATGGTGCCACTGCATCCGTGCCTGATCTGGATGGACCGGCGCGCCACCGCCGAAGTCGACTGGGTGCGTGCCACACTGGACCAGGATCAGTTGTTTGATGTGACGGGCAACTCGGTCGATAGCTACTACGGATTTACCAAGATGCTGTGGCTCAAGAATCAGCGCCCCGAACTCTGGAAGCGCACGCAGCTGTTTCTGCCTCCGAATAGCTACATCAATTATTTGCTGTGCGGTGAGGTCGCTGTCGACCACAGTTCGGCCGGTAATATCGGTGGCGTGTATGACATGCGGCAGCGCTGCTGGTCGGTCGACCTGCTCGATCAGCTAGGTATTCCGGCCAGCATGATGCCGGCGCGGCTAGTCGAATCCAGCGAGGTGGTCGGCGGTTTGCTGCCGGAGATGGCGGCGCGCCTGGGTCTGCTGGCGGGTACCGCCATCGTCGCTGGTGGCGTCGATGCGGCGGTCGCCACGTTTGCTGCCGGCGTGACCCGGCCCGGTCATCATGTTGCGATGATCGGTACCAGCATGTGCTGGGGCTACATTAACCAGCGCGTTGATGCGCGCCACGGGCTGGTCAGCATGCCGCATGTGTTCAACGGTACCGGGGACTTGTACGTATTTGGCGGCGCAATTACGGCCGGTGCATCGGTCAGCTGGTTTCGTGATGCCTTTTGTCAGGCCGATGTCGAGGCTGCCCGCGCAGCCGGTCATGGTGACGTGCATCGGGTGCTGGAAGGGCAGGCGGCGCAGGTGAGCGCCGGATCGGAGGGGATTATTTTTCTGCCCTACCTGATGGGTGAGCGCAGTCCGGTATGGGACCCGCAAGCCAGCGGTGCCTTTATCGGCCTGAGTCTGTTTCATACCCGTGCTCATCTGTATCGGGCCGTGCTGGAAGGTGTCAGTTTTGCGCTCAGACACAACATGGAAGCCGGTGCACGCGGTGCGCAATCACTCGATAACAAGCTCATCGTCGTTGGCGGCGCGACCCATTCGGACGTGTGGATGCAGATCATTGCCGATGTCACCGGTTATCCGGTCTACACGTTGTCCGAGAATGTTGAAGCCGCGTTGGGCGCGGCCTTGCTGGCAGCGCTAGGCATCGGGCTGGTCGACCAGCTGAAGGCGCAGCAGGGCTGGGTGACACTGGTGCCGCGTGCCGAGCCGGAGCCGGTGGCGCGTGCTGCGTACGAACACGCGTACGGGGTCTATCGCGATTTGTATCCGGTTCTGAAACCGGTCATGCACCGGCTTCAGGCCGGTCCGGTTCAGAAGCCCTCGCCGGCATCCAGATAGCGCCATTCACCGACCGGTAAATCGCCCAGCTTAATATTGCCTATCCGCACGCGCTTGAGGCCAAGTACCTTCAGACCGACCATATCGCACATGCGCCGGATCTGACGTTTCTTGCCTTCGCGCAGGATAAAGCTGAGTTGGTCGTCGTTTTGCCAGCGCACCTTGGCCGGTAGCAGTTCCTTGCCATCCATCGTCAGGCCATGCTGCAATTTCAGCAGCTGGTTGTCCGGCAGGCGACCCGGCCGGTCGTATTGCACACGGACTAAATACTCTTTTTCGACCTCGGTAGTTTCGCCGATCAGTTGCTTGGCGACGCGGCCATCCTGGGTCAGTACCAGCAAGCCGATCGAGTCGATGTCGAGTCGTCCGGCCGGTACCAGGCTGCGTAATTGGGTAGGGTGGAATTGGGTCGTGGCACGGTCTTCGGCCCAGCGATTTTCCGGCTTGATCAGCGTCACCGCCGGCTGGTAACCATCTTCGGCCTGGCCGCTGACATAGCCCATCGGCTTGTTGATCAGGATGGTCACCAGCTTCGATTGTTCGGCGGCGGCTTGTCGTTCGATCGTTACGTGCTGGCCCGGCAAGACCTTGCTGCCGAGTTCGGAGACGACCTTGCCGTCAACCCGGACCCAGCCTTTTTCGATCCAGACATCGGCTTCGCGGCGGGAGCATAAGCCCAGTTCGGACATGCGTTTGGAAAGGCGGAGTGGTTCGGTCATGGTGTTGGTCAAGTAAAGTGGTGAGGCTCAAACGCGCAGGGCGTCGAGCAAATCGGTTTCGAGCTGGATCTGGCTGCGTGCATTGTTGAGCGTCGGGCCATCGACCAGAAAGACGTCTTCGACCCGTTCGCCCAACGTCAGGATTTTGGCCGTATGCAGCGAGATCCGGTAATTGGCCAGCACACTGGCGATCGCGTACAGCAAGCCATTGCGATCATTGGCCGAGACGGTCAACAGGTAGTACTGGCCGCGCTCATCCGCGCGCAGATCCACGGTCGGGGTGATCGGAAATGTGCGCGACAGACGCGACAGCCGTCCGCGTTTGGGTTCGGGCAACGGTTCCGCGCTACTAAGTAATTGCGTCAACTCATGCTCGATCAGGCTGATGATGTCACGGTAATTATTAGCAAAATTCGGCTCGGTCACCAGGAAGGTATCGAGCGCGTAGCCATGCCGTGTGGTGTGGATTTTTGCATCGAGAATACTGAAGTTTTTCTGATCGAAATAACTGCAGATCCGGGCAAACAGGTCCGCCTGGTCTTTCAGGTAAACGGTGACCTGCAAGCCTTCGCCGATGGTCGCCAGCCGGCATTTGACGACGGGTGTCGGACTGTCGTAGCGACCGATCAGCGAGCGGGTCTGCCAGGCGATATCGGACGCATCGTGGCGCAGAAAATACGCGACATCCAGTTGCTTCCAGAGTTGTTCGTGGGCGTCGGCCGGCAAGCCGTACAGGCGCAGCGTGGCGAGCGCGGCTTTTTGCCGGTTGATCAGTTCCCGGTCGGCTGACGGGGCTTCGCCGCCGAGCACGCGCAACGTGATCCGGTACAGGTCTTCAAGTAATTTGCCCTTCCACGCATTCCAGACTTTGGGGCTGGTGCCACGGATGTCGGACACCGTCAACAGATACAGCGCAGTCAGATGGCGCTCGTCGCGCACCAGTCCGGCAAAGGCCTGGATCACGTCGGGGTCCGACAAGTCCTGTTTTTGCGCGGTCTGCGACATCGTCAGATGATGCTCGACGAGGAATACGATCAGCTCGCTGTCTTCTTGCGACAGGCCGTGCTCGCGACAGAATTTTTCGGCATCGACCATGCCTAGTTTCGAGTGGTCGCCACCACGTCCTTTGGCAATATCGTGAAAGAGCGCGGCCACATACAGCAGCCAGGCGCGCGGAAAATTGGCGATCAGCTGGCTGCAGAACGGATACTCGTGCGAGTGCTCCGGCATCGTGAAACGGCGCACGTTGCGCACTACCATCAGAATGTGCTGATCGACCGTATACACATGAAACAGGTCGTGCTGCATCTGTCCGATGATGCGACGGAAATTCGGCAGATAGCGTCCGAGGATGCTGGTCTGATTCATGTTGCGCAGCGCATGGGTGATGCCCTGCGGCGAACGCAGGATATCGAGAAACAGTTCACGATTGATCGGGTCGCGCCGGAACGCCGCATCGATCTTCAGGCGGGCGTGCCACAGCGCACGCATGGTGCGCGCGGTCATGCCCTTGAGTGCCGTGTCGCGCGCCAGCAGCAGAAAGACTTCAAGCATCGCCGAGGGCGTGGTCTCGAAGGTGTCCTCGCGGGTGATCTCAATGAGGCCGTTAATGTCATTGAAGCGCGGGTTGATCGGCACCGACACAGTGGGCATCGGGAATAGCTGGGCACCGATGTTCTGCAACAAAATCACGTTGAGCTGGGTCACCGCCTTGGCAGCCCAGTAATAACGTTGCATCAGGTATTCGCTGGCCCGGCGGGTTTCGGTG
Organism: Bradyrhizobium sp.; assembly: GCA_047621665.1. GTDB lineage: Bacteria > Pseudomonadota > Gammaproteobacteria > Burkholderiales > Burkholderiaceae_D > Actimicrobium. Next base: position 31,441 of record JBLHMB010000036.1, read on the forward strand.
GTCTTGAAATCGAAGGTTTCGGCAATCGCCGTCTGGACATCGAATACCAGCCGGTCTTCGCGCCGACGCGTCAGTATGTGCAGACGGATGCGGATCACCTTGAAAGCCCGTTCCTTTTGCAGTAGTTGGCGTGCTTCGGTACTCGTGATCAGCCCGCGCTGTGCCAGCTTGCGCCAGGAGTCACCGAGACCGGCGGCTTTTGCCACCCACAGGATGACCTGCAGATCGCGCAGTCCGCCCGGGCTTTCCTTGCAATTCGGTTCAAGGCTGTAGGGCGTGTCGTCGTATTTGGCATGACGCTGATGCAGTTCCAGCGTCTTGGCTTCGAAAAATGCTTGCGGATCCATCGCTGCCGAGCAGCGTTCCTGCAGGAAGCGGAACAGTTTGCGATTGCCGGTCACCAGACGCGCCTCCAGCAAACTGGTCTGCACGGTGATGTCGGCGGCCGATTCGCTCAGACATTCGGGGATGGTGCGGATGCTGTGACCGATTTCGAGGCCGATGTCCCACAGCGTCTGCACCAGCGATTCCAGTTTTTCCTGCAGGGCAGGGCCGGGAGCGGTTTCGAGCAGAATCAGGACATCAACGTCCGAGTGGGGAAACAACTCACCGCGACCATAGCCGCCGACCGCAACCAGCGCCGCGCTGGCCGGCAGATCGCAACCCAGCCAGGCTTCGGTCAATGCTGCATCGACATTTTTGCGCAGGCTGGCAAGCAGGTTATCCGGCTTGCCGTCGTCCTGAAACAGCGCAATGGCGGCAAGCTGTTTTGCCTTGAGTTGTTCTTTCAAGGCCAGCGCAAGTGAAATCATTGTCAGGCAGCAGTGATTGCTGCGGTGGATGCCGTAATGAAGTCCGGAGGTGCAGGCATGCCTGGCGAAACGGTCAGGATTTCATAACCTGTTTCGGTCACCAGTACCGTATGTTCCCATTGCGCCGACAAGCTGCGGTCTTTGGTTTTGATCGTCCAGCCATCGCCCATTTCGCGGATCTCACGGCGGCCGGCATTGATCATCGGTTCGACCGTAAAAATCATGCCGGCTTTCAGTTCTTCCAGCGTGCCTGGTCGACCATAGTGCAGAACTTGCGGCTCTTCATGGAATACGGTACCGATGCCGTGGCCGCAAAATTCACGCACCACGCTGTAGCCGGCTTTCTCGGCGTGCTGCTGGATGACGTAACCGATATCGCCGAGGTGGGCGCCCGGTTTGATTTTCGAGATGCCCAGCCACATGCACTCATAAGTAATCAGGCCAAGACGTTTTGCCATGATAGATGGCTCGCCGGCATAAAACATGCGGCTGGTGTCACCGTGGTAGCCATCCTTGATGACGGTGATGTCAAGGTTGATGACGTCACCGTTCTTGAGGACCTTGTCGCCCGGAATGCCATGGCAGATTACGTCATTGACAGAAGTGCAGATGGCTTTCGGGTACGGGGTGTAGCCGGGCGGGCAGTAATTCAGCGGCGCCGGAATGGTGCCCTGAACATTGGTCATGTATTCATGACAGAGGCGGTCAATTTCGCCGGTAGTAACGCCGACTTTGACGAAGGGGGCAATATAGTCGAGAACTTCGGCGGCCAGGCGGCCGGCGACGCGCATGCCCTTGATGTCTGCTTCGGTCTTGATGGAAATGGAACTCATAATTAAACGTTGCCTTTCGCGAGTAAATCTGTTTGTGGGCTTGATTATAGTCGACGCATACAGAGACCGTCCTTGCAGTGGCGGTGAATAGTTGCCAGTTGCTTGAAATCTTAGGGTGTTATCGAGTACACTCTTGAACTATCTTGCGACACTTGCCGCGGGATAGTAGTCAAGTAGCAAAAATCGCGAATCCGTTCCACAAGGGTGTTCGAGTTGCAGTGCAGGCATTGATGCCTGGCGCGATCCGGATCACTGAGCGGATTCCAGACCCAACCCTGGAGAAAATACCATGTCAGTAACAATGCGCGAAATGCTGGAAGCCGGCGTCCACTTCGGTCACCAAACCCGTTTCTGGAATCCTAAGATGGCACCGTACATCTTTGGCCATCGCAACAAGATCCACATCGTCAACCTCGAAAAAACCCTGGCCATGTACCAGGATGCAATGAAGTACATCCAGCAATTGTCATCGAACCGCGGCACCATCCTGATGGTTGGTACCAAGCGCCAGGCACGCGAAATCGTTGCAGCCGAAGCAGCACGTGCCGGTATGCCTTACGTTGACCAGCGCTGGCTCGGCGGTATGCTGACCAACTTCAAGACCATCAAGACTTCGATCAAGCGCCTGAAAGAAATGGAAGCATCGATCGCTGACGGTTCAGTTGAAAAACTGAGCAAAAAAGAAGGCCTGATGTTCGAACGCGAAATGATCAAGCTGCAAAAATCCATCGGCGGCATCAAGGACATGGGCGGCATTCCTGACGCTATTTTCGTCGTCGACGTCGGTTACCACAAAGGCGCGATCACCGAAGCCGCCAAACTGGGCATCCCGGTCATCGGCGTGGTTGATACCAACCATTCCCCGGAAGGCGTGAGCTACATCATTCCAGGCAACGATGACTCGTCAAAAGCGATCATGCTGTACGCCCGTGGTGTTGCTGATGCAATCCTCGAAGGCCGTGCCAGCTCCCTCGCCGATGTCGTCGAAGCCGTCAAGACCGGTGACGATTTCGTGGAAGTCAGCCAGAAAGCCTGAGTACTCGTTTGAATAGTTGAGCTTCATAAAAAGGGGCAAAGCAATTTGCCCTTTTTTTTCGAATAAATTTAAGCACCATTCAATTGTGGGCGCCCGGTGTGGCGTCCCTTATGCAAGGAGATAGTGATGACGGTAATTACAGCAGCGATGGTGGGCGAATTGCGCGCGAAGACCGATGCGCCAATGATGGAATGCAAGAAGGCGTTGACCGAAGCCGGTGGCGACGCAGTCAAGGCAGAAGAAATTCTGCGCGTCAAATTGGGTGGCAAGGCTTCGAAAGCTGCGTCGCGCGTTACCGCCGAAGGCGTTGTTACTGCGTACATGGACGGCAAAGTCGGTGCGATGGTTGAAGTTAATTGCGAAACTGACTTCGTCACCAAGAACGACGAATTCATTGCTCTGGCCAACGCCTGCGCAAAACTGGTTGCTCTGCATAATCCGGCTGACGTGGCTGCATTGCTGGCCTTGCCGCTCGATGGCAAGACGGTTGAAGAGCAGCGCGCCACCTTGATCGGTCGCATTGGCGAGAACATGTCGATCCGTCGTTTCGAACGTTTCGACACCAGCGTCAAACTGGCTTCTTACCTGCACGGTACCCGGATCGGCGTTACCGTCGAATTCGATGCCGCTGATGATCAGGTCGGTAAAGACGTCGCCATGCACATTGCTGCAATGAAGCCCGTGTCGTTGTCGTCGGATGAAGTGCCGGCCGATCTGATCGAAAAAGAGCGTTCGGTTGCCGCACTGAAAGCCGCCGAATCAGGCAAGCCAGCCGACATCGTGACCAAGATGGTTGAAGGTTCGATCCAGAAATTCCTGAAGGAAGTCTCGTTGCTGAACCAGACCTTCGTCAAGAACGACAAGCAGACCATCGAGCAAATGCTCAAGGCCAACAGCGCCTCGATCAAGTCGTTCAAGATGTTTGTAGTCGGCGAAGGCATTGAAAAGAAACAGGACGATTTCGCCGCCGAAGTCGCAGCGCAAGTCGCTGCTGCAACTAAGCAGGTGTAAATGTGCAAACGGGCTGCGAGGCCCGTTTTTATTTCCTGCAATAGGTTGCGTGCCTGTTGCAGGGAACGCCTGATAAAGAGTGCTGGCGATTGCAAGCCGTCCGTATTTTTTGTCAGGCGCTCCCGGAGCCGATCTGTGGCTCCACCCGCCGGATTTGATTGCGCTGACAGCAGACTGGATTTTCCATCCGTTTGGCCTGAAAATGACGTGCAATCAGAT
>JBLHMB010000037.1:0-35180 GCA_047621665.1 Bradyrhizobium sp.
GCACTGACCTGGCTAAGTAGTTTGTCGTGGGCTGTCTGGTCGGCACCGGTACCGTCGTGGTGGGCATTTTGCGCCGCCGCCATCGGCACGTTGTGGTGGCTGGCGCCGCGCGGCTGGCCGCTGCGCTGGACTGGTGTGGCTGGCTGGTTGCCGTTGCTGACGACGCTGCCGACCCACCCGCAGACCGGTCAGTTCGATGTGATCGCCTTCGACGTCGGGCAGGGCATGGCCTTGTTGATCGAAACGGCCGGGCACCGATTGCTGTACGACACCGGTCCGGCCTATGCGCCCGGCTCCGACGGGGCCAATCGTGTGCTGCTGCCGTATCTGAAAGCGCGCGGCATCGGGGCGCTCGATGCCGTCGTCATCTCGCACAGTGACACCGATCATTCCGGCGGCGCGTTGTCATTACTGGCCGCCTTGCCGGTCGGCTGGGTGTCGAGTTCGCTGCCGCTGGACAATCGCATCGTGCGCGCGGCGGGTGAGCACCGGCGCTGCACTGCCGGTCAGCACTGGGACTGGGATGGCGTGCACTTCGAGATGCTGCATCCGACAGCCGTCAGCTATACCAGTGATAAATGGAAGCCCAATGCGCGCAGTTGCACATTAAAAATTTCAGTCGCCGGTCAATCCATCCTGCTGCCCGGCGATATTGAGGCAACTTCCGAAATCGAACTGGTCAACCGCATTCCCGGACAATTACGCAGCACCGTGCTGCTGGCACCGCACCACGGCAGCGGCACCTCATCGACCGGGGGATTTCTTGATGCGGTTGCGCCGTCGCTGGCGTTGTTTCAGGTGGGCTATCGCGATCGCTACCATCATCCTAAGCCGGAAGTCTTTGCGCGCTATGCAGAACATGGCATCGAGCGCATACGAACAGATGATTCCGGAGCAATCACATTACAATTCGCCCAGCGTTTGACCCTGAGCACGTACCGCAGCACCCATGCGCGGTATTGGTATGACCGATAGGAACTGAGAAAAGATGACCCAACCGTTGCTGCACTTCGCCCATGCCAACAGCTATCCGGCCGACACCTACCGCGCTTTTTTTCGCGCACTGGCACCGCATTACGATGTCCGCGCGCTGCCGATGCATGCGCACAACCCCGACTATCCGGTACGTGATGGCTGGGATGCGTTGCGGCGCGAATTGCAGGACGAACTGCTGGAACGCTATGACCAGCCGGTGATTCTGGTCGGGCATTCACTGGGCGGGATGTTGTGCATGATGGTGGCCAAACAGCGGCCGGATCTGGTGCGCGCCGTGGTGCTGCTGGATTCGCCGGTAGTTGCCGGCTGGCGTGCGCTGGCGCTGCGGGTCTCGAAGCTGACCGGACTGGACATGAAATTTTCGCCGGCGCGTTTTTCGCAGCGACGCCGCAAGATCTGGCCGGATCTTGAAGCCGCCTATGCGCACTATGCGTCGAAAGCACTATTCGCGGTCTGGCCCGAAGAAGTCTTGCGCGATTACATTCAGTACGGCATGCAGCCGCATGCAGACGGCGTCACGTTGCGCTTCACGCGCGAAATCGAAACCGCGGTCTATCGTGGTTTGCCGCACGATCTCGGGCCGCTCGCGCGTGGCACCTTTCCGGTACCGATCGGATTTATCGGCGGGCTGGACTCGGTCGAATGCCAGCAAGCCGGACTGGATGCGACACGGCGGCTGGTCGGTTCACATTTTGCGCAAATTCCCGGCGGTCACCTGTTTCCGATGGCTTCACCGCAGGCGGCTGCCGATGCGACTCGCGCGATGATTACATCCTTACTCGGAGAGACTGCATGATTAAATTCGTTACGCTTGTCCTGTGTGCGTTGGCCAGCACTGCCCACGCGGTCGACTTGCCTGACGTCGCGCGCATGCGCGCCGAGGGCGCGTCGAACGTGACGCTGGAAATCGACAATGACAGTCTTTTGCTCAATCGCGCTGACGGCTTCTACACCAGCGGTGCCCGCATTGGCCAGCGCATCGACCTGCAATCTTCCGGTCGCCTCGACAGCATCGGCTGGCGCATCGGTCAGGAAATGTACACGCCTTCGGATACACGCCTGTCGCCGGCCCAGATCGGACCGCCCGATCATCCGTATGCAGGCTGGCTGTTCGGCGGCGTCTACCGGCAGCAAGCGCTGGCCGACGGCACACGCTGGAAGTTGGGGATGGATCTCGGTTGCCTGGGCCCGTGTGCCGGTGGCGAGTGGACCCAGACGCACTTGCACCGGCTGCTTGGCCAGCAATTGCCGCGCGGTTGGGCCAAGCAGGTGCACAATGAATTTGGCGCGGTGCTGTACGGCGAGATCGCCCCGGTGCGCTGGCAGCTCGGTAACGCGGTCGACCTGACCCCCGCGCTGCAGGCACGCTTCGGCAATATCTTTACCGATGCCAGTGCCAGTGTGTTGCTGCGTGCCGGGCAGCTCAATGTGCTGCCAAATCAACCGACGCTGCACGGATTCCTGCGCGCCGAAGCGCGTGCAGTCGGCTATAACGCGACGCTGCAGGGCGGCTATTTTTCCAGCGCTAACCCGCATACGGTTGATCCGAAACGGCTGGTCGGCGAAGCGGAAATTGGCACGGTATGGCAGCGTTCGCCCTGGAGCGTCAGTGCCTCGGTGGTCCGGCGCGGCAATGAAATCCGCGCCTTACCAGACAGTCCGGGCAGGCAGAATTTTGTGCGCCTGCTGTTCGCCTACGCGTTGTAAAGGTTGGCGAGACCGTAGTCGGTCAGATTTTTTACCATCGATAGTCCGGCCGGCAAATCTGCGTGCGGTATAATTCCGATTTCCCGCACGTGCCGTTCGGCACTATCTGCAATGACCAAATTTGTATTCGTAACCGGTGGCGTCGTCTCATCCCTTGGCAAAGGGATTGCAGCAGCCTCTCTCGCAGCGATTCTCGAATCGCGCGGCCTCAAAGTCACCATGCTCAAGCTCGATCCGTACATCAACGTCGATCCCGGCACGATGAGCCCGTTCCAGCATGGCGAAGTATTCGTCACTGATGACGGCGCTGAAACCGACCTCGACCTCGGCCACTACGAGCGCTTCATTACTACCCGAATGCGCAAGGTGAATAATTTCACGACCGGCCAGATTTATGAATCGGTGATCCGCAAGGAGCGTCGCGGCGAATATCTCGGCAAGACCGTGCAGGTCATCCCGCACATCACCAATGAAATTCAGGATTACATCCATCGCGGCGCCGAAGGCTATGACGTCGCACTGGTCGAAATCGGCGGCACCGTCGGCGATATCGAATCGCTGCCATTCCTCGAAGCAGCGCGCCAACTGAGTCTGCGCGCCGGTCGTAATGCGGCCGCGTTCGTGCATTTGACGCTGGTGCCCTTTCTGGTCTCGGCCGGCGAACTGAAAACCAAACCGACCCAGCACAGCGTACAAAAATTGCGCGAGATCGGGATCTTTCCGGATGCGCTGCTGTGCCGCGCCGACCGGCCTATCCCGGATGACGAGCGGGCCAAGATTTCGTTGTTTTCGAACGTACAGGAAGACGCCGTGATCTCGGTATGGGATGCCGATACGATCTATAAAATTCCGCAAATGCTGTTTGATCAGGGGCTAGACAAGATTGTCTGTGACAAGCTTGGCCTGTCTCCGAAACCGGCGGATCTGTCGATGTGGACCCGTCTGGTCCATGCGCTCGAAAATCCGAAGTTCGATGTCACCATCGGCATGGTCGGCAAATATGTTGACCTGACCGAGTCCTACAAGTCGCTGACCGAAGCATTGCGTCATGCCGGTATCCATACCGAGTGCCGCGTGAACATCGAGTACCTTGATTCCGAAGATATCGAAGTCACCGGTCCCGCCGGTCTTGCCAGATATGATGCGATTCTGGTCCCGGGCGGTTTCGGCAAGCGCGGTGTCGAAGGCAAAATTGCCTCGGCCCGCTTCGCCCGCGAAAATAAAATCCCTTACCTTGGCATTTGTCTGGGCATGCAAGTGGCGCTGCTCGAATATGCGCGCAATGTCGCCGGTCTGACCAAGGCCAATTCGACCGAGTTCGACAATGAGACCGAGCAACCGGTCGTGGCCCTGATCAACGAATGGCAGAACCACGATGGCAAGGTCGAGAAGCGTGACATTAATTCTGATCTGGGCGGCACGATGCGTCTGGGCGCACAGACTTGCGCGGTTAAGCCGGGTACGCTGGCTGCTGAAATTTACGGCAACGTCGTCACCGAGCGCCATCGTCATCGCTATGAAGCCAATAACCATTACCTGAGCCGGGTGGAAGAAGCCGGGCTGGTCGTATCGGCCCGCACACCATCGGAAGACCTGTGCGAAATCATGGAATTGCCACGTGCCGGCGCCCACGCGCATCCTTGGTATCTTGGCGTGCAGTATCACCCGGAATTCAAATCAACGCCGCGCGACGGTCATCCGTTGTTCATCTCGTTCGTCAAGGCCGCGCTGGCTCACAAGCAAGCCGGTGCCGGTACATTCAAGGATGCAGCATGAAACTTTGTGACTTTGACATTGGACTCGACCAGCCGTTTTTCCTGATCGCCGGACCGTGCGTGATCGAGTCGCGCCAGATGGCGTTCGATACCGCCGGCCAGCTCAAGGAAATCACTGCCGCACTCGGCATCCCTTTTATTTACAAGTCCTCTTTCGACAAGGCCAACCGCTCGTCGGGCACGTCGTTTCGCGGCCTCGGGATGGACAAAGGGTTGGAGATTCTTGCTGACGTCAAGCGCGAACTGGGTGTTCCTGTGCTGACCGACATCCATGCGATCGAGGAAATCAAGCCGGTGTCGGCTGTCGTCGACGTGCTGCAAACGCCGGCTTTTTTGTGCCGCCAGACCGATTTCATTCATGCGTGCGCGCAGTCGGGCCGGCCGGTCAATATCAAGAAGGGTCAGTTTCTGGCTCCGCATGATATGGTCAACGTGATCAACAAGGCACGTGCCGCGGCAAAAGAAGCCGGTCTGCCGGAAGATAATTTTATGGCGTGCGAACGCGGTGTTTCATTCGGCTACAACAATCTGGTATCCGACATGCGCTCGCTGGCGATCATGCGCGAGACCGGTTGCCCGATTGTGTTTGACGCGACCCACTCGGTGCAGTTGCCGGGCGGGCAGGGCAGTTCATCCGGTGGTCAGCGCGAATTCGTGCCGGTATTAGCACGTGCCGCGGTCGCGGTGGGGATTGCAGGTCTGTTCATGGAAACGCATCCGAATCCGGCTGAAGCGATGTCCGACGGGCCTAATGCGGTGCCGCTGGGCCGCATGCGCGAACTGCTGTCGACGCTGATCGAACTGGATCGTGTCGTCAAGAAAAATGGTTTCCTTGAAACCGATTTCGCTTGAGCGGTCGTGCTTGACCGCTCGCCATTTACCTCAATTCAAAACAGCAAGATCCAGGAGAAATCATGAGTGCCATCGTTGACATCATCGCCCGCGAAATCATAGACTCGCGCGGCAATCCAACCGTCGAATGCGACGTCCTGCTGGAATCCGGCGTCATGGGCCGTGCCTCGGTGCCGTCCGGCGCCTCGACCGGTTCGCGCGAAGCCATCGAATTGCGCGATGGCGACATGAGTCGTTACTTCGGCAAGGGTGTCCTGAAAGCCTGCGAGTTTATCAATACCGAAATTGCCGAAGCCATCATGGGCCTCGACGCCAACGAGCAAGCCTTTCTTGATCGCACACTGATCGACCTTGACGGCACCGACAACAAGGCACGCCTTGGTGCCAACGCCACGCTGGCCGTCTCGATGGCGGTGGCCAAAGCCGCTGCCGAAGAATCGGGCTTGCCGCTGTATCGCTATTTTGGTGGCAGCGGTGCAATGCAGATGCCGGTACCGATGATGAACGTCATCAATGGTGGCGCGCACGCTGACAACAATCTCGACATTCAGGAGTTCATGATCATCCCGGTGGGCGCACCGAGCTTCAAGGAAGCGATCCGTTATGGCGCCGAAATTTTCCATACGCTGAAAAAAATCCTGAAGGCCAAGGGATTGGCTACGTCGGTCGGTGATGAAGGCGGTTTTGCACCGAACGTCGACAATCATGAGATGGCGATCAAGCTGATTATCCAGGCTATTGAAGAGGCCGGTTACGAGCCAGGCACGCAAATCGCGCTGGGTCTCGATTGCGCCGCCAGCGAGTTCTACAAGGATGGCAAATACCAGCTAGCCGGCGAAGGCGGTCTGGCACTGAGTTCGACCGACTTCACCAACTTGCTGGCAACCTGGTGCGACAAGTACCCGATCATTTCGATCGAAGACGGCATGGCGGAAAACGACTGGGAAGGCTGGGCCATCCTGACCGAATCGCTCGGCAAGAAAATCCAGCTGGTCGGTGACGACCTGTTTGTCACCAACACCAAGATTCTGCGCGAAGGCATCGACAAGAAAATTGCCAACTCGATCCTGATCAAGATCAACCAGATCGGCACGCTGACCGAAACTTTTGCCGCCATCGAAATGGCCAAGCGCGCCGGTTATACCGCCGTCATTTCCCATCGTTCCGGCGAGACTGAAGATTCGACCATTGCCGACATCGCTGTCGGTACCAACGCTCTGCAGATCAAGACCGGCTCGATGTCGCGCTCGGATCGCATGGCCAAGTACAACCAGTTGCTGCGCATCGAAGAAGACCTTGGTGATATCGCCAGCTACCCTGGTCGTCAGGCTTTCTACAACCTGCGATAACACCACGCTGTACGGGTCCGTCGTGGCCCGTACTTCCCCGTCAACTCACATTCCACACCATGCGCCTGATCCTGATCTGCCTGGCCGCGATGTTATTGCTGATTCAATACCCGCTCTGGTTTGGCAAAGGAGGCTGGCTGCGCGTAGCCGAACTGGACCAGCAGGTCAATGCGGCCGTGCAGAAAACCGAAGTCCTGAAAGCCCGTAATACGAAGCTCGCTTCCGAAGTGCTGGATTTGAAAACCGGCACCGGCGCGATCGAGGAACGGGCGCGTTACGAACTTGGAATGGTCAAGGAAAACGAAGTGTTCATTCAGGTGCTTTCCGCCGGTACGGCAGCGCCCGAACTGGCCGTCAAACCGCCACCAGCGGTTGAGCCATTGCCACCGGTGCGTAGCACTCCGTAGCATTGTCCAACCCGTGGGGTGGGCACCGCTTTATGTACTCACGCGCGCGGAACAGGAATGTGCGCCACATCCCGCTCCGGTGGCGCTTACGCGCGGGCACGATAGTGCCATGTCCTCGCTACGACTGCTATGCGGTGTGACACCTAGCTCAATGCTTGACGCTGCTATCGCTCGCCAATACATCCGTTGTCACGAATAATTGTGCACAATCGACTTTGTCGAAGGCGTAATGCTGGCCACAAAAATCACAATCAACGGACATCTTTCCCATCTCGGCCAACGCCGAGTCGACTTCTTCCTGACCCAGCATTTTGAGCATGTTACCAACGCGTTCACGGCTGCATGAACAGCGAAAGCTCGGATACTGCGGATCAAAAACCCGGATCGTTTCTTCCCAGAATAAACGTCGCATTAATGTTTCGATGTCGGTTTCCAGCAATTCGGCATTGCGCAGTGTCGAGCCCAGCATCACGCTGCGATCCCAGGTGGCCAGGTCATCATCGACCGGCGCATCGACACCACCGGTACTCGGCAGCTTTTGCAGTAGTAGTCCACGCGACACATTGGCATCGGCTGCCAGCCACAAGCGTGTATCAAGTTGCTCAGAGCGCAGCATGTAGTGTTCGATGACGGTGGCAATCGAGTCACCGTCAAGTGGAACTACGCCCTGGTAGGCTTGTTGTCCCGGTAGTTTGTCTTTCGGATCGAGCGTGATGACAAAGCGACCGTCGCCGTTCAGATTGACCAGGTCAGTGAGCATCGATGCTTCGCTGATAACGGCTTCGGCATCGAACTTGGCCGTGGCACGCATCTGCAGGTCGGCATCGCATTCGACCACCAGCAGGCGCACCGGGCCATCGCCGTAAATCTGCATGACGATGGCGCCATTGAATTTCAGGTTGGCCGACAACAGCGCTGCTGCCGCCATCATTTCGCCAAGCAGTGTTCTCACGGCAGGCGGGTAGTCGCGCCGCTGTTGTACCTGACGCCAGGTGTCCGATAACTCGACCAGTTCGCCGCGCACGGGTGCGCCATCGAACATGAATTTTTGCAGCGTGTCAGGAGTTTTCAGGTCGCTCATGCGGACACCTTTTTCAGCGTGGTCTTGAACGACTGGGCGCGTGCGACGTAACTGGCGGCACTCCCGGTCAGCTTGACGATCTCTTCGGCAGTCAGCGTGCGCACCGCTTTCGCCGGGGTGCCAATGATCAATGAATTGTCGGGAAATTCCTTGCCTTCGGTGACCAGTGCACCGGCGCCGACCAGACAATTGCGCCCGATCTTTGCGCCATTGAGGACGATGGCCTGGATGCCGATCAGCGAGCCTTCGCCGATCGTGCAACCGTGCAGCATAGCCTGATGGCCGATGGTCACGTTATTGCCGATGGTCAGCGGATAACCGATGTCGGTATGGCAGACCGCGCCTTCCTGAATATTGCTGTTTTCGCCGACGCTGATCAGTTCATTGTCGCCGCGCAGCGTGACATGGAACCAGACGCTGCTGTTGGCAGCAAGATGCACCTTGCCGATCACTGTGGCTTCGTCAGTGACGTAAGCCGAAGGATCGATCCGGGGCGCATGTTCGCCGTAGTGGTAAATGGCCATGGAGTTGTCCTGTTGAAAAGTTCGGTAAAGGCGGCATTTTACTGCCGCCGGAGAATCAGGATGGCGTGCCGGCGCGCGTTCGCTCCAGCTCACGCAACACGCGTCGCTGCACCTTGCCGGTGGTGGTCATTGGCAGGGCATCGATGAACTCGATTTCTTTCGGATATTCGTATGGCGCGAGTTGCGATTTCACGTGTGCTTGCAGTTCGGCCTTGAGTGCCGCGTCGGCCAGCGGATTGCGCGCCACGCTGTCAATCAGCACCACGAAAGCCTTGACCAGATTGCCGCGTTCAGTATCCGGCTTGGGCACCACGGCGGCATTCGCGACGGCCGCATGCTTGACCAGACAGTTTTCGATTTCGGATGGACCGATCCGGTAACCGGCGGCCTTGAACATGTCATCGGCGCGACCCTGATACCAGAGATAGCCATCGGCATCCATCAACGCGAGGTCGCCGGTGCAGCACCAGTCGCCGCGAAACTTGTCGCTGGTTGCTTGCGGGTTGTTCCAGTAACCGAGGAAAAAGATCGGGTCGGGCGTGCCGTGGCGGTCGGTGCGATGGAGTGCAACGTCACCGATGCTGCCGGCGGGCAGTTCGATCCCATCGGCATCGACCACCGCAATCCGATGACCGGGATACGGGCGTCCCATGCTGCCCGGACGGGCCGGCCATCTGGCCGCGCTGTTGCCGACGATGTAGTTCATTTCGGTCTGGCCGAACATTTCATTAATGGTCACGCCGAGTGCTTTCCGGCCCCAATTAAACACCGCATCACCGACCGCTTCGCCGGCGCTCATGATGGCGCGCAGCTTCAGCTTGTAGGTCTTGCGCGGCAGCGGCACGGCTTTCATCATCATCTTGAGTGCGGTCGGGAACAGGAAGGTGTTGGTGACGCCATGCTTTTCCATCAGTCCGAACGCCATGTCGGCGCTGAAGCGGCCCTGATAGCCGATGATGGTCTGGCCGAAATACAGGGTCGGTAACAAGGCATCCATCAGTCCGCCAGTCCAGGCCCAGTCGGCCGGCGACCAGAACACATCTTTCTTTTTCGGGAACCAGTTTTGTGATGCGACGAAGCCGGTCAGGTTGCCGATCAAGGCGGCGTGAGGCAACAGCGCTCCCTTCGGTGCACCGGTGGTGCCGCTGGTGTAAATCAGGATGGCCGGATCGGTGGCCAACGTGTCGACCGGTGTAAACACTGTCGAGGATTCGGCCAGCAACTCTTGCCAGTCGAGGCAATCGGCGCGCTCGCCATCGACATAAATGATGTGTTTCAGGGCAGGGCAGCGCGCCCGGCTGGCCAGCAGATTGTCCAGCCCGGCCCGGTCAACGATGGCGATGCTGGCAGCGCTGTCCTGCAGGCGGTACTCGAGCGCGTCCGGGCCGAACAGAATGGACATTGGCATGGCGATCGCGCCGAGTTGGTAGCACGCCATGTGCGCGATCGCGGTTTCGGCGCGTTGCGGCAGGATGATGGCGACGCATTGCGTTTGAGCTACACCGAGGTAGCGCAGCGCATTTGACAGTCGATTGGCTTCGTCCTGCAATTCCTGATAGGTCAGGGCATTGTGTTCGCCGGACTCGTCATCACACACCAGCGCAATACGGTCGGTGTCGCGTGCCCAGCGCCGGCTGCAGACTTCGGCGATGTTAAAGCGGGTCGGAACATGCCAGACAAAATTGTCGTACAGGCTCTGGTACTGATCATCAATGGGGGTCTTACTGACTGCAGGCATGGGTACTCCGGTATAATTTTGCACGGTCGTTCTATTTGGTCGCATCGATCGCGTTTTGCTTCACATCTCGTTCAACAGGAAAACATGAAAGCTTCCCGCTCGGAATTTATCACGGTACGCGGTCTGCGTTACCACATTCGCCATTGGGGCAGTCCCGATGCGCCGTTGCTATTCATGGTACATGGCTGGATGGATGTGTCGGCATCCTTTCAGTTTGTGGTCGATCATCTCGAAGGCGATTGGCATGTGGTTGCGCCCGACTGGCGCGGCTTTGGCCTGACCGATCCTTCCGGCGCGGACAGTTACTGGTTTGCCGATTACCTTGGCGACCTCGATGCCATCTTGAATCATTACGCGCCACAGCAAGCGGTCAATCTGCTCGGGCACAGCATGGGTGGCAATGTAGCGACGCTGTATGCCGGCATCCGTCCCGCGCGCGTGGCCAGGCTGATTAACCTGGAAGGTTTCGGCATGCCGGTGACCCGTCCGGAGCAGGCACCGCGCCGCTATGAAAAATGGCTGGACGAATTGGTTGTACCGAGTCCGCTGCGACCATATGACACGCAAGCCGAGGTCGCCGCCCGGCTGCAAAAAACCAATCCGCGTCTCACCGATGCGCGCGCCGGCTTTTTGTCCGGTCACTGGGCCGCGCAGCAGGATGATGGCAGCTGGCGCATCCTCGGCGACGCCGCCCACAAGCAGTCGAGCCCGATGCTCTATCAGGTCGATGAGGCGATGGCGTGCTGGCAGCAAATCAGCGCGCCTGTCTTGTGGGTCGAAGCCGCGCAGACCGATGTCTGGCGCTGGATGGGGCCGAAGGAGCAGGCGCGTATCGAGATCGACCGGCGCATTACATTTTTACCGGATGTGAAGACCGCGATGATTAACCATGCCGGTCATATGCTGCATCACGACCAGCCGGAACAACTGGCACGGCTGATCGAGGATTTTCTGCTCTAACGAGGGCCGGGCGGCAGTGCTGCGATGCGTCGTGCCGCATCAAGTTACAATAAGTCTCCCCAATTGTTTGAATTGCGTCGACCCCGTGCTGAACATCGATCTCCATTGCCATTCCACTTTCTCTGACGGTTTGCTGGCACCGGCTCAAGTCGCCGCGCGCGCCAAGGCAAACGGTGTCGATGTCTGGGCTCTGACCGACCATGATGAAGTCAGCGGTATTGCCGAAGCACGCGAGGCGGCGCGGGAACTCGACTTGCAATTTATTGCCGGTGTCGAAATCTCGATTACCTGGGCCGGAGAAACAGTCCATATCGTTGGCCTGCAAATCGATGAAACTAATCCGCAGCTAGTGCTGGGCCTCGATTCGACCCGCTCCGGACGCGAGCAACGCGCACATGAAATGGCCGACCAGCTTGCGATGGTCGGCATACCGGATGCGTTTGAGGGCGCGCTTAATTTCGTCGGCAATCCGGATCTGATTTCACGTACCCACTTCGCTCGTTACCTCATTGAAATTGGTGAGTGCCGCGATGTTCCTGATGTATTCAGCAAATATTTGATCGAAGGCCGGCCGGGATTCGTCCCGCATCGCTGGGCAACGTTGCAGCAGGCCGTGCAATGGATACGCGGTGCCGGTGGAGTTGCCGTGGTCGCCCATCCGGGACGTTACGATTTCACCGATATGCAGCTTGGCGTCTTCCTCGACGAGTTCATCGCTTATGGCGGCAAGGCCATTGAAGTCATGACGGGTAGTCACACCGTTGATCAGTACGACACCTACGCGCGGATGGCCAACCGCTACGGTTTGCGCGCGTCGCGCGGATCCGATTTTCATGGTCCGGGCGAATCGCGTGTTGACCTTGGTGCACTGCCGCCATTACCACCTTCCGTCACGCCGGTATGGGCTGACTGGAAGCTGTAGTCCCGGCCTTGAAATCCGGTTCTGCCGGCCGCATCTAGGCTTCACGTGCCAACCCCACTGCGGAGTCTCTTGTATGAAAAGAATTTTTCTGTTCCTGGCCACCAATATTGCGGTGATGCTGGTCTTGTCTATCGTCTTGTCGGTGCTGGGCGTGGATCGTTTTATCACGCAGGCCGGACTAAATCTGCCGATGTTGATGGTGTTTTCACTGATCGTCGGTTTTGCCGGTTCGATCTTTTCGCTATTGATCAGCAAGTGGATGGCGAAGCGTTCTACCGGCGCCCGCGTCATCGAGTCGCCAACCAATGGGACCGAAGTCTGGCTGATTAGTACGGTCGAGAAACTTGCGATGCGGGCTGGGATTTCGATGCCCGAAGTGGCGATCTATGAAGGCGAGGCGAATGCGTTCGCCACGGGGGCGTTCAAAAATTCTGCGCTGGTCGCTGTGTCGACCGGTTTGCTCGAATCGATGAACAAGGAAGAAATTGAAGCCGTGCTGGCGCATGAAATCGCCCACGTTGCCAACGGCGACATGGTGACGATGATGTTGATCCAGGGTGTCGTCAATACCTTCGTCGTGTTCCTGTCGCGCGTGATCGGATACGCGGTCGATCGCGCACTGTCACGTGGTGACAGCAATAGCGGCCCCGGTATCGGCTACATGATCACGGTGATCGTGGCGCAGATCGTGCTCGGCATCGGCGCATCGGTGATCGTGGCCTGGTTCTCTCGCCATCGCGAGTTTCGTGCCGACGCCGGTTCGGCAAAATTGCTCGGTTCGGCCGAGCCGATGGTGCGCGCACTGCAGCGCCTCGCTGGCATGACGCCGAATGCGTTGCCGCAATCGATGGCCTCGATGGGCATCAGTGACAAGCCCGGATTCATGGCGTTGTTCTCGACGCATCCGCCGATGGAGCAGCGAATTGCTGCGCTGCGCGGCCAGAGATAATCGTACTTTTCAGGAACCGGCGGCCGTAGTGGCCGCCGGTTGTATTCATGAGCCAATTTTTTCAGATTCACGCCGAGAACCCGCAACAACGATTGATCAATCAGGCCGCAGAAATTATCCATAAGGGTGGCATCGTGGCGATGCCGACCGATTCCAGTTACGCACTGGTCTGCCATCTCGATGACAAGGATGCCGTGACACGGCTGCGCCGTATTCGCGGCGTCGATGACAAGCATTTGCTGACCTTGCTGTGTCGCGATCTCGCCGAGATTGCGCTGTATGCCAAGGTCGATAACAAGCAATACCGGTTACTGAAGGCAGCCACACCAGGGTCGTACACGATGATCCTCGAAGCGACTAAAGAAGTGCCGCGGCGGGTTAGTCACCCTTCGCGCAAGACGATCGGCTTGCGGGTGCCGGAAAACCGGATTGCGCTAGCCTTGCTGGAGCAACTTGGTCAGCCCCTGCTTGGTACCACCCTGATTCTGCCCGATGACGAATTGCCGCTGACCAATGCCGACAGTGTGCGCGATCGCATCGAAAAACAGGTTGATCTGATCATCGACGGGGGCGCCTGCAGCCTTGATCCGACCACGGTGGTTGACCTCAGTGGTGACGAACCGGTGCTGATCCGCGCCGGGCGCGGACCGCTTGCGCTGTTTGGTTTCTAATTACGTGAACATGTCCGTTACTCTCCGGTCCTGCTTGGTTTTTGCGGGGCTCCCTGTTCCCTCTGCTAAACTCCCGTCATGAATGATTTGATCCAGACCGTTGCAGTCTATGTATTGCCTGTGTTGTTCGCCATCACGCTGCACGAGGCGGCGCATGCGTATGCAGCGCGCTATTTCGGCGACAACACCGCCTACGCTGCGGGCCGGATGACGCTCAATCCGATTGTCCATATCGATCCGGTTGGAACCATTCTGGTGCCAATTCTTTTGTATTTTTCGACCGGCGGTGCGTTTCTGTTTGGGTACGCCAAGCCGGTACCGGTCGACTTCGGGCGCTTGCGCAACCCCAAACGCAACATGCGCTGGGTCGCCTTTGCCGGTCCGGCGTCGAACCTGTTCATGGCATTTATCTGGGCGATGCTGGGTATCATCCTGTCGGCGTTTAACGTCGGCGAGCCGTTTTTTTATAAAATGGTGCAGGCTGGCGTGATGGTCAATCTGGTGGTGTTTGCCTTCAACCTGTTTCCAATTCCTCCGCTTGATGGCGGACGGGTCATGTACAGCCTGCTGCCGGACAAGATCGCCAACCAGTACGCCAAGCTGGAGCCGTATGGCTTCTTTATTGTGCTGGGATTGGCGCTGACCAAGATCCTGTACCCGGTCTGGGTGCTGCCAGTGGTGACACTTGCCTCTGGTTTCCTGACTTTGCTGACCACTCCTTTCCACTTCCTTTTGAACTGATCGACTATGTATCCTGATCGTGTAGTCTCCGGCATGCGGCCCACAGGTGCGATGCACCTGGGCCATTATCACGGCGCCCTGAAAAACTGGATCCGGTTGCAATCCGAATTGCCTTGTCTGTTTTTTGTCGCCGACTGGCATGCGTTGACCACGCATTACGATGATCCGAGCATCATTGAAACCAGTACCTGGGACATGCTGGTTGATTGGCTTGCCGCCGGCGTTGACCCGTCGCAATCCACGCTGTTCATCCAGTCGCAAGTGCCCGAGCACGCCGAACTGCATCTGCTGCTGTCGATGGCGACACCATTGGGCTGGCTGGAGCGGGTGCCGACTTACAAGGATCAGCAGGAGAAACTCGCCGATCGCGACCTGGCGACCTATGGTTTTCTGGGTTACCCATTGTTGCAGGCGGCCGATGTACTGATCTACCGCGCCAGCCAGGTGCCGGTCGGTGCCGACCAGGTGCCGCACATCGAGATGATGCGCGAGATAGCGCGACGCTTCAATCATCTGTACGGCAAGGAAAAAGGCTTCGAGGAAAAAGCCCGCGATGCGGTCAAGAAGCTCGGCGGCAAGCGCGCCAAGATTTACGCCGAATTGCGCAAGGCCTATCAGGAGCAGGGCAAGGATGAAGCGCTGCAGCAAGGCAAGGCAATGCTCGACGACACGCAAAATCTCAGCATGATCGATCGTGAACGCCTGTTCGGTTACCTTGAAGGCAGCGGAAAACTGATCCTGGTTGAGCCGCAATCGCGCTTGACCGAAGCGTCGCGTCTGCCCGGTCTCGATGGCCAGAAAATGTCTAAAAGCTATGGCAACTCGATTGCGCTGCGCGAAGACAAAGACAGCCTGACCAAAAAAATTCGTACGATGCCGACCGATCCGGCACGTGTGCGACGCACCGATCCGGGGGACCCCGAACGGTGTCCGGTCTGGCAGTTGCATCAGGTCTATACCGACAACAGCACGCATGAATGGGTCATGAAGGGCTGCAAGTCAGCTGGCATAGGTTGCCTCGAATGTAAGCAGCCAGTCATCGATGCGATCCTGAAAGAGCAGGAGCCGATGCGCGAAAGGGCGCAAGTCTATCTTGATGATCCGTCGCTGGTGCGGGCCATCGTGGCTGACGGGCGCGATACTGCACGTAAGCTGGCGCAGGAAACCATGCGTGACGTGCGCGATGCGATGGGGCTTTCTTACAGCTGATGCACAATCCGATCGATGCGCCATCGGCGTGGGTACAACGATTTTTGACTTGCATTCCGGCCGGCAGGGTACTTGACCTTGCTTGCGGCAGTGGCCGCCATGCACGCTTGCTGGCTGCGGCAGGACACGCTGTACTGGCGGTGGATCGCAATGCTGAAGCGCTCGCAAGCACGGCAGGGCCGGACATCGATACGGCCTGCATCGATCTCGAAAACGGACACGGCGCGGCAGCATTGCTTCAGCCCGGCAGCTTCGCTGGTATCGTTGTCACCAATTATTTGCACCGTCCGTTATTGCCCTTGCTGTTTTCCAGCCTGGCCGATGGCGGCGTGCTGATTTACGAAACATTTGCTCATGGCAACGGCGAATTCGGTAAGCCATCGAGCCCGGCATTCCTGCTGCAACCAGGCGAATTGTTGGCTGCGGCGCGCGAAGCACAGGTTCACGTTCTGGCCTTCGAAGATGGCTACAGGGCGTTGCCGGTACCCGCCATGTTGCAAAAATTGTGTGCAATTAAATTGCGTAGCGGAATGCCGGCCGGGTTACTGCGGTTGTCAGAAGAGTTGTAATCGTTTGTAGGTGCAAGCGCCACTACCCTCCCTTAGCCGTCGGCTATCCGCTACAATTAACCACTTAATAATTTGGTGATTCAATAATCATGATTCAGGGAAGCTTAGTCGCAATCGTTACACCGATGCACGCAGATGGCAGTCTCGATTTACCGGGATTGCGCAAGTTGATCGACTGGCATATCGCGGAAGGAACTGACGGTATCGTCATCGTCGGTACTACCGGCGAATCGCCGACCGTTACCGTTGACGAACACTGCGAATTGATTAAGGTCGCTGTCGAGCATACGGATAAGCGCATCCCTATCATCGCCGGGACTGGCGGAAATTCGACGGCCGAAGCAATTGAATTGACCCGCTTCGCCAAAAGTGCCGGTGCCGATGCCACTCTGCTGGTGGTGCCGTACTACAACCGTCCAACCCAGGAAGGGATGTACCAGCACTTCAAAAAAATCGCCGAAGCGGTTGATCTACCTACCATCCTGTATAACGTGCCCGGTCGTACCGTGGCCGATATGAGCAACGACACCATCGTGCGTCTGTCCGGTGTGCCGGGCATCATTGGCGTCAAGGATGCGACGGGTAATCTCGGTCGTGGTATCGATTTGCTGAGACTGGTGCCGCCATCCTTTGCGGTGTATTCGGGTGACGATGCAACGGCGATGGCATTGATGCTGTGCGGCGGTATGGGCAATATCTCGGTCACGGCCAATATTGCACCGCGCGCGATGCATGAACTGTGTGCCGCCGCGATCGCCGGCAATATTGCCGAAGCAATCAAGATCAATAACCGCATGATGCCGTTGCATAACAAACTGTTTGTCGAGCCCAACCCTGTTCCGCTGAAATGGGCGATGCAGGAGATCGGCCTGATCGAAGCGGGCATGCGTTTGCCGCTGGTGCCGCTTGCCGCTGAATTTCATGCTGTAGTTCGCGCGGCAATGCGCGAATCGGGAGTACTACAATAAGCCGCGCTGACAAGTGCCCTTGTTCGACAATTTTTCGAACTTCATCCGACTCTCATACCGTATCGACATGACACTACGCTCCAACCCTGAAACAGCCCGCGGGATTCTTCTTGTGGTCGCCCTTACCGGACTGGCTGGCTGCAGTTCGCTCAATTCGATTATGGAACCGGAACGGCTGGATTACAAAAGTGCCAGCAAAGCGTCCACGACCAACCTGGAAGTGCCGCCTGATCTGACACAATTGAAGAAAGACAGCCGCTATGCAATTCCTGAAAGCAATCGCGGCACCGCTACGGCGTCCAGTTACACTGCACAGACCGGTACGCAGCCAGTAGCCACGAGTGCGACCCCGGAAGTGATCGCACCAAAAGCAACGCTGGAAGCGCGCGTGATGCGCGACGGTAATGAGCGCTGGCTGGTCGTTAAGGAAAGTCCGGAAGTGCTGTGGCCGCAGATCAAGGAGTTCTGGCAGGATTCGGGTTTTCTGATCAATATCGAAAAGCCGGAAGCCGGTGTCATGGAAACCGACTGGGCCGAAAATCGCGCCAAGATTCCACAAGACTTTCTGCGCAAAACGCTCGGCAAGGTCATTGATTCGCTGTACTCGACCGGCGAGCGTGATAAGTTCCGCACCCGTCTGGAGCGCGGTGCCGATGGTACGACCGAGGTCTATATCAGCCACCGTGGTGCTCAGGAAGTGCTGACCGGTCAGCAAAAAGACAGTACCGTATGGACGCCGCGTCCTGCGGATCCCGGACTCGAAGCCGAATTCCTGTCGCGCCTGATGGGTCGCCTGGGTGTCGAAGAAGTCAAGGCCAAAACTATCGTGGCGCAGGCAGTGCAAAAACCTGATCGTGCAAAACTTGGCAAGGATGCCGCTGGTGCGTATGTCGAGGTTGATGAAGGTTTCGACCGCGCCTGGCGTCGGGTCGGCCTGTCGCTCGACAGGGTAGGTTTTACCGTTGAAGATCGTGACCGCACCGAAGGGATGTATTTTGTTCGCTACATCGATCTTGGTGCAGATGCGCAAAGCAAATCCAACGCTGAAAAAGGTTTCTTCTCGAAGCTGTTCACCAGCTCGGACGATAAAGTCAAAAAAGCGCAACGCTATCGGGTTCTGGTCAAACAGCTCGGTACGATCAGCAGGATCACGGTACTCAATGACGAAGGTAAACCTGAAAAATCAGGCACGGCCGATCGCATCTTGTCTTTGCTCAACGAGCAACTCAAGTAATTGATCGATTTGGCTAGTCTGTTCCATTGAAGTTTGCCAGTCTGGGCAGCGGTAGCGAAGGTAACGCGCTGCTCATTACCGCAGCTTCCGGCATGACGCGCACCACAGTCATGCTCGACTGCGGTTTTTCCGTTAAAGAAACCGAACGTCGCATGGAACGTATCGGTATGGTAGCCGCTGAGCTGAGCGCCATTGTCATCACCCATGAGCATTCCGACCATGTCAGTGGCGCCTTTAAGTTTGCACGCCGCTATCATGTGCCGGTCTGGCTGAGTTACGGCACTTTTCAGGCAGTACAAGGGGATTGCAAAGGGGTCGATGTCCGGTTTTGCCGGGATGGTGTTCCGATCCCGATTGGCGACCTTGAACTGTTGCCGTACACGGTACCCCACGATGCGCGCGAACCGGTTCAGTACGTCGCTAGCGATGGTCATAATCGACTCGGTGTGTTGACAGACGCAGGACATTCAACGCCGCATCTGGTGAATGCGCTGTCCGGATGTGACGCACTCATTCTTGAATGTAATCACGACCGGCAAATGCTGGCAGACTCGATTTATCCACCTTCACTGAAACGTCGGATCGGTGGCGTCTACGGCCATCTATCAAATGACAGCAGCACGCAGATCCTGTCCGCCCTCGACCGGTCGCGTTTGCGTATGGTCATCGGTGCCCACCTCAGTCAGCAAAACAATACGGCCGCACTAGCAACGGCAGCCATCACACTCGGGCTCGACGGTGGCGCAGCCCGGGTCAGTATTGCGTGTCAATCAAACGGGTTTGACTGGATCGACTTGGACTGACAAATTGGCAGGCGAAAAAAAGCCGACCCGAAGGTCGGCTTTTTGATTCAGCCAGGAATTACTTGGCGGCTGGTGCCATTTCAGCTGGCTTGGCAGCGTCTGCAGCAGGAGCATCTGCAGCAGGAGCGGCAGGAACAGCAGCAGCGTCAGCGGCTGGAGCAGCTGGAGCCATTTCAGCAGCAGGAGCAGCTGGAGCTGGCGCTTCAACAGCAGGTGCGACCGGCGCGACTTCTTCTTTTTTGCCGCAAGCAGCGAGTGTCAGGGCGAACAGGGAGGCGATCAGCAGTGCTTTTTTCATGGTAGTTCCTTAAATTCAAATGGTTCGAGTTATGCGATGAATAATTACCGGTAATTATCGCTCTATAGAAATTACCAACGAAATCCAAGCCTACCGCGCAGAGGACGCCAGAAAGGTTTTTTCTAAGCGGCCGATTATAACGGCTTTTTGTGCGTCACGGCATGGATCCTTTGCTTTATGGTACGTAACTTTTTGCAACAAGGGTTCATGCATGAATCACAACATTTTTGCCTTTGAAAACATGTCTATTTGACCGTTGTTAACCAGCCTTGGCGGTACCAGTCATGCATTGCTTCGGCAACATCCTGCGATGCGGTTGACGTCAGCTCAGCAGAGAGTACGCGGCTGTCTGCCAGCATACTGAGTAGCGTTTTGTCTGCTGCATCGACTTCGAATGACTCGCCATTGATGAATATCAGTTTGCTGCGGTATAGCATTTGCGTTTTGCGGGACAACGCCACGCCGCGCTTACCGGCCAACACCATGAATTTATCCAGTGTCAGTGGCCGTTTTGGTCCTTCAAAAAAGACATTGGCTTTCGGTTCGGACAGATATTCGCCGAGAAAGATCGCTATATCGTCCTTGGTAAATTGGACCTTGTTGAGTTCGGTCGATACTTGCGCGAGCATCGCACTGCTGATTTCAGCCGGTCGCGTGGTTGCCGTCAGTGCAGGGTCGGCGTAGCGACCCGGCAGGTCTATCGAATCCGACATGAATGTCAGAAAAGCTTCGCCCAGCTCCTGAAACGAGGGCGCACGAAAGCCGATTGAATACGTCATGCATTCACCGATCGCCACACCTTCATGGGCATAGTGCGGCGGCAGGTACAACATGTCACCGGGTTCAAGATCGAACTCTTCGGTTGGGGTGAAATTCTTGAGGATTTTTAGTGGTACGCCTTGCTGCAACGTCAGATCTTCCTGCGCACCAATGCGCCAGCGGCGAGTGCCTTCCGCTTGCAACAGAAAGACGTCGTAGGAATCAAAATGGGGACCGACACCGCCGTTATCGCTGGCATAGCTGATCATCAGATCATCGAGGCGGGCATCCGGCAAGAAATTGAACTGACGTAGCAACGCGTCTGCTGCATCTTCATGCAAATTGACACCTTGCACCAGCAAGGTCCAGTTTTTCTTTGTGACAGCGGGCAGGGCGGTGAGCGGCCCGGACTGCATTTCCCACTTTTGCTTGAACTGGGTGATCAAGCGTGATTCAACATCTTCGCGCGCGGCCAGCTCGAACAGCGCATCGCGGTCCAGCAACACGGAAAAGCCAGGAATGGCCTGACGGATCACGCACGGTTTTTTGTGCCAGTAATCCTTGAGGAATTGTGCGGGTGTCAGGTCACCCAGGAGTGTCGTTTTTTTCATGCTCGCATTATAGCCGTCGGACTTGCCGTGATTGTTCAGCGACAGATTGAAAACAGCGGTTTTTATCTCGCCGGCCGACCTGAGGTGATTCGGGAAGGTATAATTCTGCAGACACTTCAACGAAAGGATTCGCCATGATAATTGCCAAGAATACCGTAGTGACGGTCCACTACACGCTGTCAGATGCCCAAGGCAATCTGATTGAGGAAAGCCGGGACCCGATGGTGTACTTGCACGGTGGTTACGAGAACACCCTGCCAAAAATCGAAGAAGCACTCGACGGCAAGGAAACCGGTTACGAAACGAACCTGCAGGTCGAGCCGGATGATGCCTTTGGTGAATACGATCCGGCACTGGTCAAGGTAGAACCCCGTGACCGCTTGCCGACACCGCTGGAAGTGGGCATGCAGTTCGAAGGCTTGCCTGATGGCGGCGAAGACGATGACTCCGTGATCTTTACCGTAACCGATATCGCCGATGACAAAGTTGTGCTCGACGGTAATCATCCGTTAGCCGGCATGGCATTGCGGTTCAACCTGAAGGTCGGCGAAGTCCGCGCTGCATCCGACGAAGAAATCGTGCATGGCCATGTGCATGGTGCCGGCGGCCATCACAATGAAGAGCCGGACGACGAGTCAGGCGACCACTTCCGTAGTCATCCTGTCCACTGATCTTGCCCTGATCAGTCAGAGCCGCAGTCACTTCACAGTGACTGCGGCTTTTTTATTACCACTGTTACTGTCGCTTCTGCCGCTTTGGCTGACGCTGAAAAGTTCCGAGCCTTCAGGCTGGATGGTCAGGCGCATCCAGTTGCTACCCACGGCCAGCGTACCGACGTTGCCATTCCAGCGTATCGATCCGGCTGGCTCGCTGTTGGCGTCAGCACGATCATGCACGAGCAGGATTCGTCCGGGATAACTGGTCGCGAGCTGTTTCAGCTGACCGCGTAACTGGGCAAAGCCATCGCGCTGCGGTGATTTTTTTTTGGGTGTCAGCAGATCACCGTCACAAAACAGCACCAGAGCGGGCAGCTTGCGATAGGTGGCATTGGCAATGAGCCGCTGCAGCCAGGCATGGTTGGCAATCTGACGGTCTTCGTATTCGCTGTTGCGGCCTGCCGCTGCCAGAAAATGGTTATTGTCAGCGGGCAGGTTGATGGTCGCGAATTGGATGGCGCCGATTTCCCAATGGGCGTTTTCGGCATAGCTGCGAAATTTCGGGGTGCCGGACTGTCGTAATAGGGGAAGCTTGCTGGCACCGAATGAAAATTCATCGGTAAAAAACAAGTCGCGTAATCGGGCCAGACGCGCCATGGCAATTGACTGGCCCCCGGCATTCAGGCAGGTAGCCCAATCGGATCCGGCGAGCGAAATGATCAAGCCATTTTTGGCTGAATCGAGCAGGATTTTTCGTTCCAGATACACCTCGTCGCTGCATTCGGCCTCTGCTGCCTTGATGCCGTTGACGACGACGAAGGCGAGGTTGGCGTCATCGGTTTCGGCAATGGCCCGGCTCAGCGCAGCGTCATTGACGGGTGCCAGGATCGCAATGCTGAACGCGTTGTCGGCGGCGTGGACTGGCGTTGTTAGCAGCAGACTCAGCATCAGCGCGTTCCGGGTATTCCTCATTCCGACAAGGTGCCGGCAAGGCGCTTGAGTTCATACAACTGCGCCAGCGCATCGCGCGGCGTCAGGCTGTCCGGGTCGATCGCGTCCAGTGCATCGCGCAGCAGGTCTGTCTCCGGGGCTGCCGGCACGGCGATCAATTCGTCCGCGACAGGCAGCACGGCGGCAAACAGATCGAACTGGGGTGTTGACTGCACCGATTGCGCTTCCAGCAGTGCCAGATGCTTGCGCGCTGCACGGATCACCGGTTGCGGCACCCCGGCCAATTGCGCGACTTGCAAACCGTAGCTTTGCGAGGCCGGTCCTTCCTGGACCGCGTGCAGAAAAACGATCCGATCCTTGTGCTCGATGGCCGACAAATGGACATTGGTGGCGCTGGCGTGGACCTCCGGCAATTGGGTCAGTTCAAAGTAGTGAGTGGCAAACAGCGTGAAGCTGCGCGTCGCGTCGATCAAATGGCGCGCGATCGCCCAGGCCAGCGCGAGTCCGTCGAAGGTTGAGGTACCGCGGCCGACTTCATCCATCAGCACCAGCGACTGTTCGGTCGCCCCATTGAGGATGGCCGCCGATTCGGTCATCTCGACCATAAACGTCGAGCGACCGCCAGCGAGATCGTCGGCGGCGCCAATGCGCGTGAAAATGCGATCGATCGGCCCGATCGTGGCGCTGGCAGCAGGCACATAACTGCCGACATACGCCAGTAGCGTGATCAGGGCGACTTGGCGCATATAGGTCGATTTACCACCCATGTTGGGACCGGTAATCAGTAGCAGTCGATGGACGTCATCGAGCACGCAGTCATTGGCAATAAAGCGCTCGATCATGTTTTCGACCACCGGATGGCGGCCTTGCACGATGCTGATCGCCGGTTCGGCGACCAGTTGCGGCGCGCACCAGTCATGCTTTTTAGCGTGATCAGCGAGCGCCGCCAGCGTGTCGAGTTGCGCCAGCGCGTGCGCAATTTCCTGCAACTTGCCGATGTGCGGTGCGAGATCTTGCAGCAGCTGTTCGTAGAGTATTTTTTCGCGTGACAGCGCGCGGTCCTGCGCGGACAGCGCCTTGTCCTCGAAGGCTTTCAATTCCGGCGTGATGTAGCGTTCGGCATTTTTCAGGGTCTGCCGACGGCGATAATCGTCGGGCACCTTGTCGGTCTGACCGTGCGTGACCTCGATATAAAAGCCATGCACCTTGTTGTACTCGACCCGCAGATTGGCGATACCGGTGCGGGCCCGTTCGCGTGTTTCGAGATCGACCAGATACTGGCCGGCGTTTTCCGACAGACCGCGCAATTCATCAAGGGCCACATCGAAGCCGCGTGCAATGACGCCACCATCGCGCACCATTGCCGCCGGTTCGGGCGCGATCGCGCGTTCGATCAGATCGAGGCAGGCTTCCGGTGTGGCCATGGCGTCATGAATCGTCTGCAACAACGCCACTGGCGCTGCGTTTTGACAACGCAGAACAATTGCCCGCAATGCCGGCAGTTGCTGCAAACCGCCGCGCACGCCGGCGAGGTCGCGCGGACGCGCAGACAGCAACGCAATCCGGGTCGTGATGCGCTCAATGTCCGGTACGGCACTGAGTGTGCGATGCAAATCGGCTGTCTCTTCCAGCGCAATCAGGGTATCGATCGCAGCGTGCCGTTCGCGCGCGACCTGCTGATCGCGCCGGGCGTGATGCAGCCAGTGACGCAGCAGTCGCGAGCCCATCGTGGTGCGGCAATGATCGAGCAGCGAGAACAGTGTCGGTGCCGCGGCGCTGGCATCCTGGCCACGAATGGTCTCGGTCAGTTCGAGGTTGCGCCGGGTCGAGGCATCGAGTCCGATGAACTCGTTTTCGTTTTCGACAGTCAGCGTGCGGACATGTTGCAAGCCCTTGCCCTGGGTCGATTGCGCGTACCACAGCAACGCACCGGCTGCGCCACTGCCCGCGCTGAGATCGTCAATGCCGTGACCTTGCAGGGTCGCCAGTCCGAGCTGCTCGAGCAGCGCCTTGTGGCCGTTGGCCGCATCGAAATGCCAGTGCGGCACGCGCGTACGTGACGTCAGGCCAGCGTCATTGAGCCAGTCATCGGTACCATCGGAAATCAGGATTTCGGCCGGCGCGATGCGCTCGATTTCCTGCTTCAGCCGGACGTCGAGATGTTTTGCGTCACTGACAAATTCCATCATCCGCAGCGCGCCGCTGGCCATCGACAGCCACGCCAGTCCGACGGTGAGGCTCTTGCGCTGACTGACGATGGACAGCGCCAGCAGGCAGCGCTCGGATTTTTCCGGCAACAGGTCGGCGTCACTCAGCGTCCCCGGCGTAATGACACGCACCACCTTGCGTTCGACCGGCCCCTTGCTGGTGGCCGGGTCGCCAATTTGTTCGCACAGTGCCACCGACTCGCCCAACCGGACCAGCTTGGCCAGGTACTGGTCGGCGGCATGAAAAGGCACACCGCACATCTTGATTGGCACGCCGTTTGAATTGCCGCGCTGGGTGAGCGTGATGCCAAGCAGGCGTGCCGCCTTGACCGCATCGTCAAAGAACAGTTCATAAAAATCGCCCATGCGATAAAACAGCAGGATGGACGGATGATCGGCCTTCAGGCGCAGATATTGGACCATCATCGGCGTGTGATTATTGGTACTCATTGTGTCGGGATTTTCCGGTGGTGTGGGTGCGTGGGCACTGGTGGTCGGTACAACGTCGCGCACTGGCCTGTGTTTGTGTCTGCCCCGGTGAATAGTATTTCGCGGTATGCATCTGGCGACCTCACTGTTCGGGCAGCTTCACGCAATACCGGTTACGGCCGCCGGCTTTGGCTTCATACAGCATCGCGTCAGCCTGGCGGATCAACTCTTTTGCCTCCATGCGTGTACCGGGGCAATAAGCGATGCCGATGCTGGCCGTGATCGAGAGCGGCAAGCCTTCGAGCTTGAACAGCGCGCGCATCGAATCGATAATTTTACCGGCAGTTTTTTCGGCATCCTCGGGATGGGTGATGTCTTCCATGATGACGGTGAATTCGTCGCCACCGAGGCGCGCGATGGTATCTGCCGAGCGCATTGCGCGCGACAACCGTCCCGAAAATGCTTTCAGCAGCGCGTCGCCGACCAGATGTCCGTGGGTGTCGTTGATGTTTTTGAAATGATCAATATCCAGATACAGCAACGCCATCAGGCGGTGCTGGTCGTGGGCGTCAGCGAGTGCCTGCGCCAGTTTTTGTTCGAATCCGGCACGGTTGAGCAATCCCGTCAGGCTGTCGACTTGCGCCAGTTGCAGCAAGCGGCTCTGTTCGTTTTTTTTACCGGTAATGTCGTGCATCATCATATGGATGCCAACGACTTCCTTGCCGTCATCACCGAGTTGCGGAATATAGGTGGCTTCGGCCCAGCGCCTGTCGTCGTCACGGCCTTCTTCATGTTCGAAGATGACTCGCTCGCCTTGCAGCGCGCGGTGCAAATACGGTGACATGACCGCGTATTGTTCTTCACCGACAAACTCGCGGATGGTCTGGTACTTGATGTCATCGCGATTGATGCCGAACGCACGCTGATAGGCCAGATTATTGAAGCGATACCGCTGCTCGGCATCGACGAAGGCCACCAGTGCCGGCAGCGTATCGGTAATCGTGCGCAAGCGCTGTTCGCTCTTGCTCAGTGCCTGTTCGGATTCGCGCCGCACGGTGATGTCGTCAACACTACCGACATAGCCTTCGACGACACCATCCACGACGATGGAGGCGGTCTTCATCGAGACCCAGACGATGCGACCATTGTCATGCCGGAAGCGGTACGCGCCTTGATAGGACGTGTGTTCGCCGGTCGCATGTCCCCAAGCCTGAAATACCTTGAGGCGGTCTTCCGGGTGGATTGCCTTGACCCAGCCATCGCCGATTGCCTGTGCGGCAGTGAGCCCGGACATGTCTTCATAGGTCCGGTTGACGTAGGTGCAATTGCCGTGCGGGTCGGTGCGAAACAGGCCGAGCGGCGACGCATCATTGGCGGCGGCCAGTTCGGCCTGCTTGCTGCGCAAGGCCAGTTCCTGCCGCCGGCTGACGGTGATGTCTTCTGCGATGCCGAGGATGTACTCCAGTTTGCCGCTGTCATCGAGCAGCGGTACGGCAATGATGCGCAGGCAGTGCAACTCGCCGCCGCGACTTCTGAAAGGGACTTCCGGCAAATTAAGTACCGTCGGGTTAGTCGCCATCAGAACTTCAAAATGGTTGAATGTCGCGCGTATTTCAGTGGTGAAAACCGCCACATCGTCATGCCCAAGAACCAGTTCGGACGGGTAACCAGTGATCTTTTCAGCCGTAGCGTTCCAGACGATGGTGCGCGCGGTGGCGCCACGCATGTCGCGCGCGTAGACGGCCAGCGGCAAGTTGTCGATCAGCGACTGCAGAAAGGCACGGTTGTTGCGCGTTTCCAGCTCGGCTTCCTTGCGTGCCGAAATATCGCGCGTGGTGACCGCGATGCCACCGTTGATGGGAACAACTTGTTGTCGCAACCAGCGCCGCCTGCCATCACTGGTAACGATCTGAAACTCTTCTTCCATCGGCAACCCGCTGCGAACGACGTGCAGGTATTTGTCAAGAAAGCCGCTGCTGCGCGTGCTCGGCACAACGCTGCAGAGCGGCTGGCCGACAAGCTCATCGCGGTCACGCTTGAGCAGGCTGGCACCGCGGTTGTTGATTGCCTGGATCGTGAAATCGGTAATCGTTCCACTATCGTCAAGCTGACTTTGCAAAATTGTCAGTGCATCCAGGCTGCCTTCGGCGGCAGCGCGAAATGCCGCTTGCGCTTGTGCCGCCGCCAGCTCGCTGAAGCGCAGGCGTGCACCCTGGCGCATCAGGATGGCCAGAAAAAAGAGCAGTGCTAGCGAGCCGGCAACGCCGGTCCAGAGTGTCGAGACACGTATCCGGTAGTAGGGTGCCAGAGCGCTCTGCTCATCAATACCCACCAGCGCGACCAGCGGGAAATCGTTGAGTTGCTGAAAACTGAAAATGCGCCGGACATGATCAAACGGGCTGTCGCGAACCAGGGCGACCGAATCGGTTTTCGGGGTCGGCTTGATCCAGTCTGCGAACGACTGCTCGTCGCCGGCAAACGGCGTCGGTCCGATCCGGCCGGCACGAAAGATGCCATCATCGCCGAGCAAACCCACAAATGTTTTCGGACCGGTCCGGTTCGGCGAATACGCCGACAGGAACGACTGCTTCAACGTCACCGCGACAATACCGGCGAAACTGCCGTCGGGACGATTGAGCCGGCGACTGACAATGATCGACCATTGCGTTGAATAGGCTTCCAGCAAGGCGCGGCTGATGTAAAGCTTGTCGTCGTCGCGTCGCGCGTGCACCTTGAAGTAAGCGCGGTCGGAAATGTCGTCGAGGCCCGGGGTGTGTACGCCAGCCACCCCATTGCCGTTGGCATCGGAAATCGTCACACCCAGCATCAGATCAGCGGGCATGACGCCCTTGCGTTGTACCAGTTCGTCGAGCCGGAAATCCTGTTGCCGCTGTTCGTAGGCGAACTTGATAAATTGCGTGGCCTGGTCGACCTGGCGCAACAGACGGGCACTGTGATCGGCATAGTCCTGACTGAGGGCGGCGGCCTGGATGTTGGCGTCTTCCAGCGCCGCGGACCGGCTATCTTGCAGCTGGAAAAAAATGACGGTCCAGAGCAAAGCCAGGCTCAACAGGCCCAATGCCGGCAGCAATATTTGCAATTGGAAACGCGCCAGCAAGCGCGCAAAGGCACTCTGGCGCAACGTCATGGTGCTGCTCTCAACGCGTCACCGGATCGCACATCGCCATGCCGCGTGAGAGGCATGCCGAGCGAAAATTGCAAAGTCGGTGCGGGTGATCGCATGAAAATGGGCCGTATCTGGACGTCTGGTCCGGGCAGTGGTGCCAATAATTCGGTCGTGCAGTGGTGTGGAGGCGCTTGCCTCCACACGCTTGTATTACGTGACGGGCGAGCGACTTAGCGCCCGCGACCACCGGAGCGACGTGGTGCGGAGGACTTGACCGCGCCAAAACTCTTCGATGGACCACCACCTTGTGGCTTGGCCGTTGGTGACACGCGGGTCTTGACGACGGCGGTGCGACCTTGTGGCTGACCACGTCCACCGCCGCCGCCGTTACCGCTGCGCAGCTGGATCGGCTGGGCGCGGGCGTGCGGGTCGGGCTCGAAACCGGGTACGACTTCTTTTGGCAATTCGCGCTTGATCAGCTTCTCGATGTCACGCAGCATTTCATGTTCGTCGACGCACACCAGCGAGACCGCTTCGCCAGTGGCACCGGCACGACCGGTACGGCCGATGCGATGGACATAATCTTCCGGGATGTTTGGCAGGTCATAGTTGACCACGTGCGGCAACTGGTCGATGTCGATACCGCGGGCAGCAATGTCGGTGGCGACCAGCACTTGCAACTTGCCATCCTTGAACTCGGCCAGTGCCTTGGTACGGGCCGACTGGCTCTTGTTGCCGTGGATAGCCATGCCGCTGATACCGTCTTTTTCGAGTTGCTCGACAAGCTTGTTGGCACCGTGCTTGGTACGTGTAAATACCAGTACCTGCGGCCAGTTGTTGGTCTTGATCAGGTGCGCCAGCAACGGATGCTTCTTGTCGCGGTCGACCGGATAAATTTTCTGCGAAATGATTTCGACGGTCGAATTGCGACGCGCGACTTCGATCATTTTTGGCGCATTCAGCAAGCCATCGGCCAGCGTTTTGATCTCGTCCGAAAAGGTGGCCGAGAACAGCAGGTTCTGACGCTTCTTCGGCAGGACAGCGAGGACTTTCTTGATGTCCTTGATGAAACCCATGTCGAGCATACGGTCGGCTTCGTCGAGGATCAGGATTTCGACGTGCGACAGATTGACCGTGCCCTGGCCCATGTGATCCAACAAGCGACCAGGCGTGGCGACGAGGATATCAACGCCATGCTTGAGCAACTTGATTTGCGGATTGATGCCGACGCCACCGAAAATCACGGCCGAGGTCAGCTTCAGATATTTGCCGTAGGTACGAACGCTTTCTTCGACCTGCGCGGCAAGTTCACGCGTCGGGGCCAGGATCAGCGCGCGGATCGGGCGGGTCGCGGTATTGGTAGTTGGTGCCGACGCGCTGGTCGACAAGCGGTGCAGCAGCGGCAGCGTGAAGCCGGCGGTTTTGCCGGTACCGGTCTGTGCGCCTGCCAGCAAGTCGCCACCGAGCAGGACGGCGGGAATCGCCTGTGCCTGAATCGGGGTCGGATCGGTATAGCCGTGTTCGGTGACGGCGCGCAGGATATCGGCCGAGAGGCCGAGTTGAGCAAATGACATAGGAACTTTATAGAGATATTGGCCTGTCGCCACCAGGGGCGCCAGTCGCAGGCAAACGGATTAGGATGCGTGGGTCAAATAGACAGCGGCAAGTAGACTGGACGATGTGCCGCGTGTCCGAAGTATAGCAGTGCTTGTGCGCGGGACCGGCGCCAACCGGCCTCACGCGGGCAGTTTTTATTTGGCGAACGGTCCGAGAGCGGCGACCATTTGCGCAAAAATCTTGGGCGAACCGGCGATGACTTCGTCCTTGTACAGGTAGTCAGATTCACCGGCGAAAGTACCGACGATACCGCCGGATTCGGTCACCATCAGCGAACCGGCCGCCATATCCCACGGCTTCAGGCCTTTTTCGAAAAACCCGTCAAGGCGACCGGCGGCGACATACGCCAGGTCCAGCGCGGCAGCACCCGGACGACGCAAACCGGCGCACTTCTGGGTCATGATGCGGAACATGTCGATGTATTCTTCCAGGCCCTGCAGGTTACGGAACGGGAAGCCGGTACCGATCAACGCATCTTGCAGACGGTCACGCTTGGAAACGCGCAGACGCTTGTCATTGAGGTAGGCGCCGGCACCTTTCGAGGCAGTGAACAGGTCGTTGCGGGTCGGGTCGTAAATCACGGCTTGCGTGATCACGCCGCGCTGTTGCAGCGCGATCGACACGCAGTATTGCGGAAAACCGTGGATAAAATTGGTGGTGCCGTCGAGCGGGTCGATGATCCAGACGTTTTCGGTGTCGTCGTTCAGATTGTCGGAGGCGCCGGTTTCTTCGGCGAGGATGGCGTGGGTCGGATAGGCGTTGGTCAGAATCTCTATGATCGCTTGCTCGGCGGCCTGGTCGACTTCGGTGACGAAATCATTCGGCGATTTTTCGACGAACTTGACGCGATCGAGGTCGAAGGAAGCGCGGTTGATGACTGCAGCGGCGCGACGCGCGGCCTTGATCGCGGTATTGAGAAAGGGATTCATAGCGGTTCCGTTAAAATGGCAAAGCCGTCACCATCGGACGGTCCACCTAAATTGAAATTAATGAGCGATGCAGCATCGTCTAACCCTCTAACGTGCCGCGAATGGCGCCATTTTAAATGAACACTGCCCAAATCGACACGTCTCTTTTTACTCGCCTGCGTTTTGTCCTGGTCGAGACCAGCCGACCCGGCAATATCGGTGCCGCTGCGCGGGCCATGAAGACCATGGGATTTACCGATCTGGTACTGGTCAATCCACGTTTTGCCGATGCCGCGCAGCAGGACGAAGCGATCGCTTTTGCCAGTGGCGCGCAGGATGTGCTGGCCAATGCGCGCATCGTCGGCTCGATCGAGGAAGCGCTGGCCGATTGTAATTACGCTGCAGCGGTGAGTGCCCGGTTGCGTGAATTTTCACCGCCGGTAACGGGGCCGCGCAAGCTGGCCGCCGAAGTGGCCGGCAATGCGGCGTTGCGCGTCGCGCTGGTGCTGGGCAACGAGCGTTTCGGTTTGCCCAACGAAATTGTCGAGAAGTGCAATGTGCTGATCAACATTCCGGCTAATCCGGCCTACTCGTCATTGAATCTCGGGCAGGCTGTTCAGGTGCTGGCGTACGAATGCCGGATGGCGGCGCTGGGGGATGAACAGATTGCCACCGAGGTCGGTTTTCACGGCGACGCCGCTGGCCTGACGCAAGTCGAAGGGATGTACCAGCATCTGGAGCAGGCACTGGTGGCGATTGATTTTCTCAAGCCAGACAGCCCGAAAAAACTGATGCCGCGCCTCAAACGCCTGTTCGCCCGCACTGGACTGGAAACTGAAGAAGTCAACATCCTGCGCGGTATCGCCAAACAGATACTGGCGCGTTGCAGCTAACGAAGACGTTTTGCCGGCTGCCATAGGCGGCCCAATACCGTTGCTGCCCGCGGTTGTTACAGCCAACCCGATTTTTTGAAGCGATAATACAGGTAGCCGCACACTGTCGCCACTATACCCAGTGCGACCGGATAACCGTAGGTCCATTTCAACTCCGGCATGTGCTGGAAATTCATGCCCCAGACCCCAAAAAATGCAGTCGCCACCGCAAAAATCGCAGCCCATCCGGCGAGCCGCTTGTTGACTTCACTCTCATCGATATTGACCATGGCCAGGTTGACCTGGATGGCAGTACCGATGGTGTCGCGAATTGAATCGATCGACATGTTGATGCGGTAAAGATGGTCATGCACATCCCGGAAATACTCTTTTGTATTGACGCAGATTGGCGGCACCCGACCTCCATCGAGTTTGCCGACGGCTTCCATCAACGGTGCGACCGCGTGCCTGAGCGTCACGACCTTGCGTTTGAGTTCATAGAGCCGTTCGACA
Source organism: Bradyrhizobium sp. (assembly GCA_047621665.1). GTDB lineage: Bacteria > Pseudomonadota > Gammaproteobacteria > Burkholderiales > Burkholderiaceae_D > Actimicrobium. The sequence continues at coordinate 32,404 of JBLHMB010000037.1, forward strand.
TTGGCGCGTTGCGCGCCTTTTACAAATATCTGTTCTTCGATCGTTTCGAGTTCCGCTTCAAGCGCCTCCAGGACGGGGAAATAGCGATCCACCACTGCGTCCATTAATGCATACAGGACGAAGGCGGGACCTTGCTTGAGTTGATGCGGTTCCCGCTCGCAGCGTTCCCTCACTCCGAGGAAGCCTAGTTGAGAGCGGTTGCGCGTGGAGAGCACATAATTTTCTCCGACAAAAACATCCACCTCGCCAACGATCAATTTTCCATCTACCAGTTCGACGGAGTGCATGACCGCAAAGAGCGAGTCGCCATACTCTTCAATTTTTGGTCGTTGATGTCCGGAGCGCGCATCCTCGACGGCCAACTCATGCAAGCCGAATTCGTATTGCATCTGCTCAAGTTCCGCCGGTTCAGCCTCTTTTAATGCGACCCAGACTAAACATTCCGGAATCTTGATGTACTCGCTGATGTCTTCGACGGGAACGTCGCTCAGCTTCTTGCCTTCCTGATAGGCGACGCAATTGATGAGCATGAAATTTTTTCTCCGAAAAATGGATGATGCATGGTGATATTTTTAAGGACAAGCGGATGGCGACTCACGAGCGCTTTCCTTTTTTTGCTGCTGTCCGGTTTCCTGGTGACGGATATCGGCTGATAGATGCAGAGTGTAACTTGCCGTGCGCTGTGCTCTGCCGCCAAACAGATACTGGTGCGTTGACGATGACGAAGGTATCTTGCCGACGGCCCTAAAACGACAGGAATAACTGCGAGCGATAGCCTCACCTGATTGCTTTTCGCGCGAATTTTCCTTCGCCCCGATCGTCTTGTGCTGGATTAGCGGGGCTGATTGCCCGTCGGCTGATTCGGCTTGGCGTCGCTTCGCGCTGTCGCCGCACCCGTCATTGATCCAGCGCAAAGCCCATGCGAATGTGTGCTCAAGAGTGGCCTGAGGCACTATCTGCAAGCGAAACAGCGGTAAGTCCACAGTGTGATCCATGGACTCATGCAGGACGCTTGCAGTCCTCGCAAGGTCCGCTGCCGCCGGCAGCGTGCTGAAACACTCTATTGGGAGATCCGATATGAAGCTCAATTTTCCCCGCCGCGAGGCGGCTAAACTCATTGCGGTCGCGCTTGCGCTTGCCAGTGTTGGCATGCACGCCACGGCACACAATCATGATGACGACGATGACGGCAAAAGTTTGCGTCAGGGCAAACTGTTCATGAGTACGAACGCTGTTGGAGGCAACGTGCTGCAGGTGTATGCGCGTTCTGCCAATGGTCCGGCCACCTTGCTGAACAGTATTGCCACGAATGGCAGCGGCACCGGCGCGGGCCTCGGATCGCAGGGCGCTGTCACGCTCAGCACCAATGGCCGGTATCTGTTCGTCGTCAATGCAGGATCGAACACGGTGAGCACGTTCAAGCTCGGCGGGAAAAGCCTGGTGCTGGTGTCCACCGTTTCCTCCGGTGGCTCGAGACCGATTAGCGTGGCCGAGAGCGATGGCGTCGTCTATGTGCTTAACTCGCCAGCGACTGATGTCGGCAACACTGTAGTGGGCTTTCATAATGAAGGCGGCGTACTCGTGCCACTGTCCGACGGCAAGCGCGCATTGCCGGATGCTTCCGGCCCGGGGCAGGTCGGCTTCGATACCGAAGGCGAAGTGCTGGTGGTCAGCGAGAAGAACGTGACGCAACTCGCCTCATATCGGGTGCGCGGCAATGGCACGCTGTCGAGCACCGCTCAAGTGACGCCTTCACCCGGCGCCGTGCCGTTCGGCTTCGGCTTTACCAAACGCAATGTGCTGGTGGTCTCGGAGGCCGGCACCAGCAGCGCGTCGTCGTATCGGCTAGGCGAGAAGCGCGATGCGTCATTGCAACTGGTCACTGCCGCACTGGCTAACGGGCAGGGTGCCGCGTGCTGGATTGCCGTTACGCCGGACGGGCGTTACGCCTACTCGGCCAATGCCGCCGCCAGTAATGTCAGTGCCTATGGCATCGACCGGGCCGGTAAACTGACACTCTTGCAGGCACAGGCAGGTTTTACGTCCGGTAACGGTGCGCTCGACATGGCCATCACTCCCGACGGTCGGCAACTGCATGTGTTCGCCTCGCGCTCGCCGCAACAAATCGTGTCATTCACGATTGGCAGCGACGGCACTCTGGGCAAGATCGGCAGTCTGAACGTGACCGCCGGTGCGGGTCTGGCAGTGAACTGACAACCTGCCACGAGGTGCGGGCTTTTGGCAGGTCTGCACCTCCTTGATTGATGTCGGTCTTTGCGCGTTGCGGGTAATTACCTCGCTCTGGTGGCGATTGGCAGAGCAGGGCGTTACCGCTTCCGGTTGTCCCATGTCAAAACAGACACGCGTCGTTAAGCTGAAACTTGTACCAATGGCGTTGCAGCGCACGGCACGGCTGACCTGCGGCTTCCGCCTTCGGAAAGTTTAGCGAGCAAACATGCCGGGCAGCCAGGCTGATTACAGTGTTGATAAAGTGTGGAATGACAATCTGGCGAGGTTCTGACATGAAAAAACCGGCAGCAGGTAAAAATCAACACCATGTCTTTGGCCAGCCACGACCTGCCGCCAATGGCGAGACAGCGATTCATCGTAGCCCGCCACGTAATACCCGGTTCAGGGACTTGCCACCGCCGACCGGGCAACCTCCGTTTCGTCTTGATATCAAGGACATTGTTTCGAAGGCCACTTACGACGCGATGGTGCGCTCGGAATCGGTCACGTTTCACCTCAACGGCGACATGGGCGGGATCCAGTATGCG
>JBLHMB010000038.1:0-32893 GCA_047621665.1 Bradyrhizobium sp.
ATAGGGGATGCGCGCAATAACTGCGGCGTTAAAATACGTTTAACAGGCATTGCCTGAATGAACGATAAATCGGTGTTGGATGCGTTGGTAAAAAATAGACATGCTTGTGATCGACAGCATGGGGATCCGCTAACGATCACAGACGGTAAGGAGGACTGTAAAAAATTACGAATACGACAACTCTAATTGTTATTGATAAATAATCATATGCAACTTATCAATATACTTGACGCGACATTATTACCTCTTACTCGCTGTTTTTAAAACGAAAATGCCTCGCGATCGCGAGGCATTTTCGTTTGCAGCAACTACCGGAACTGCACGAAATGGCAGATTCGCGGTGCGTTAACTAATTAAGATTTATCAGCTTTTGCTTTGCGACGAGCTGCAAATCCAAGCAAACCGAGACCGGCGAGCATCATTGCGTAGGTTTCTGGTTCTGGGACTGGGGATAATGGCGGCGTGGAAGCGCTTGCAAGTACAGTAATACCACCACCATAAGAAGAGTTATCAAGCGCATTACCCATGACATGCAAAGAAAGGGGACCTGAAAAATTAAAAGGTTCGGTAATCCCGACAATCGAAGCCGAACCACCACCGAGCGGGACTGTACCAGTAAGTATATTTATACCGTTTAACGCGGCCGAACTAAAATTTAACCCACTAATAGTAGGGTCAAAAGAAATCGAAGAGACTGAAAGATTCGTTACTTTGCCATCACCACTTAAAATTGGATTAAAAATAAATTTAAATGTGTTATCGAAAGCACCAGTTAGAACATTGCTATTACCAAAAAAATTGGTGTATGTACCTGACAACGCAGATGTCTCATTGAGGACGACATCAATATAGGTAGTGGCCGCGTTAGCTGCGTTAAAAATAGAAGAGAGTGCAACCACTGCTACTGCAAATTTAAGTTTCATAATTATCTCGATAAAAGATTTAAGGTCTGGGATTTTCTTTAAAACAACATTGACCAAGATAATTATTCCTGGTTCGCTTTGCCGGTGTTGATAGTATACCAACACCCGCAAAAAAAATAGGTATTTTGATAACGTATTGATAAAAATCACAACTATTCACAATCAAGCCAAAATCTTACAAAGCGACTTCCTCAAGTCCTACAAAAACACATCAACTCCCCTCGAAACACCCCTCACATGCTGTCGAATTTGCTTATACGCATTCTGTCTAAGCCTAATTTGTAGGAATACCCGAACTGACTTAAAATACGCCCCTCCGCGGCTGTCCGTTTCATGCTGCGTCCTGCCTCGGTCCGCCAAACAGTGACGCCCAGCCCTGCAACCCGTCTCACCTTTACAGAACCAGGATAGTTATGACCCACGTTGTCACCGAATCGTGCATCCAGTGCCGCTACACCGATTGCGTGGATGTATGCCCGGTAGATTGTTTTCGCGAAGGCCCGAATTTTTTGTCGATCGACCCTGATGAGTGCATCGATTGTGCCGTGTGCATCGCCGAGTGCCCGGTCAATGCTATTTACGCAGAAGAAGACGTCCCGGCCGATCAACAACAATTTATCAAACTCAATATTGAGCTCTCTCGCGGCTGGCCATCGATCACGAAAACCAAGGCAGCACTGCCGGAGGCGGATGATTTCAAAGACATCCAGCAAAAACTCCATCTGCTAAAGCGCTAGAGCTAAGACATCAACAAACCATCAGACCGCCTGTCCGGCGGAGTCCTTCTCTAGCCGGCACAGGAAAAAGTCCCGCTTAGTTAACCGGGCCTGTATCCGTCCGGTCTGACGTCAGACACAAGTTCCTCGGCAGTGGCGATAAACGAACACGCGACTGGGTGACGAAACAGGCAATACACAACGACGCCATGCAGTTACAAAAATCTCCTGGCATCAAAAGCTCTGTTTTTTACTACGTTTTCCCTATGGTTTGTTTAAAAAAGCATGATGTATTTTCATATGCATCGTGCTTTTTTTCCAAGAAATGCAATGATTTCACACAATCTTTCTGCATGCCGTACACTCGTTCTTAAAGAAATGACAGTAGTAATAAATACTCAACGATCAGTTTTAATTACAAGACCATTCGTTACTCTTCCATTCTTCGTGTCCGAAATTGACTCCCGCGACTGCCGCATTCGTGTTGAGTCAAATAAAGAAAAATGTCATCAATTACTGCAACCAGCGCGTTTCATCCAAAAAATGCCGGAAACCCTGGCACGCACTACAGGTTTTTTGGAAAAAATTACTGAATCATCCAGATTACATCCCGGATGAACTGGTCTAAGATGCAGTGCAACAACGTGAGTCCGTCCCGAACGACGCACGGCAATTACCGATGAGGCCATCATGCTCTACCACTTTCATGAAATGAACCGTAGCTTAATGAGTCCGCTGATCCAGTGGGCTGAAGCATCGGCAAAATTGTTTACAAACCCTGTTTCGCCGCTGGCTCACACGCCATTTTCACAGCGCATCGCGGCAGGCTACGAACTGATGTTCCGCCTTGGTAAAGATTACGAGAAACCGCAATTCGGCCTGACCTCGACGTTAGTCAACGGCGAAGCTGTCGGCATCCTCGAAACGGTCTCTACCGTCAAACCATTTTGTACTCTGCTGCATTTCGCCAAGAATCTGAGCGCCGCCAAGCGTACCGCGCTCAAGCAGCCGAAGGTTTTGCTTGTCGCGCCGCTGTCGGGACATCATTCGACCTTGTTGCGCGATACCGTACGCGCCCTGCTGCCGGAACACGATGTCTATATCACCGACTGGACCGATGCGCGCATGGTGCCATTGGCCGACGGCGCATTCCACTTGCATGACTACATTTATTACGTGCAGGATTTCATCCGTCAGCTCGGTCCGGACGTGCATGTGATTTCAGTGTGTCAGCCTACCGTTCCGGTACTGGCTGCGATCTCGCTGATGGCGACTGCCAAAGACCCGATGCTGCCAAAAACCATGACGATGATGGGTGGCCCGATCGATCCGCGCAAATCGCCGACCGAAGTCAACAACCTCGCCACCAAGAAGCCGTTCTCGTGGTTCGAAAATACGGTGATTTATACGGTGCCGTCGAACTACCCGGGTGCCGGACGCAAGGTTTATCCGGGCTTTCTGCAGCACGCCGGTTTTGTTGCAATGAATCCGGATCGTCACGCGCAGAGTCATTGGGATTTCTACATGCAATTGCGCAAGGGCGACGATGCGTCGGCCGAAGAGCATCGCAAGTTTTACGATGAATACAATGCTGTTCTCGACATGCCTTCCGAGTACTACCTTGAGACCATCAAGACCGTGTTTCAAGATTTCAACCTGCCATTAGGCACATGGGAAATCGAAGGCAAGCTGGTTCGTCCGCAAGACATCACCACCGTCGCGCTGCTGACAGTCGAAGGCGAGCTCGATGACATCTCCGGTGCCGGCCAGACGCAGGCGGCGCACACCTTGTGCAGCGGTATTCCCGCTGAGATGCAGGAAGACTACATTGCCGAAGGTTGCGGCCATTACGGTATTTTTGCCGGACGTCGCTGGCGTGAGCTGATCTGCCCGAAAGTTGGCGCGTTCATCAAAGCGCATTCCTGATTCGCCACCGTGCGACTGCAAAGCCGTTCACCTTAGGGTTGAACGGCTTTTTTCATTTTGGCGACCGAAGTCAGGCGCGCCCGATATGCAGGATAATGCGGTCTCTGAAAATTCGATTGCAACCGTGTCGCACCCCGTCATGAAATCCCTCGCCGATCGCATCGAAGATGCACTGCCGCAAACCCAATGCACGAAATGCGGGTATGCCGGTTGCCGTCCCTACGCCGAAGCTATTGCCGCTGGCACGGCCGATATCAATCAGTGTCCGCCCGGCGGCCAGGAAGGTGTGGCCCGACTGGCCAGTCTGCTGGGCCGGGAAATCCTCCCTCTCAATCCGGTCCATGGGATCGAACGGGTGCGCCCGGTCGCCGTCATTGATGAGGCACTGTGCATCGGTTGTACGCTGTGCATCCAGGCCTGCCCGGTCGATGCCATCCTCGGCGCGCCGAAACTGATGCACACCATCCTGCCCGACCTGTGTACCGGCTGCGATTTATGCGTGGCGCCCTGCCCGGTTGATTGCATTGCGATGGTGCCGGTCACCGCGACGACCGGCTGGCAGGCATGGAGCCAGCAACAGGCCGACGAGGCACGCGCCCGGCATGATTTCCGGACTGCGCGATTGCTGCGTGAACGGCGCGATAACGATGCCCGCCTGCTCGCCAAAGCCGCTGCCAAACTCAAGGAAGTCGAGGCGGCACCGGCGCTGTCTGCTGCCGACAGCGCCGAACGTGATCGCAAAAAAGCCATCATCCAGGCCGCCATCGAACGGGCAAGGATCAAGCGCGAAGCCGATACCGGAGACACCCAATGAACGCCGACAAACGCCGGATCATTTTTGAGCGCTGGCAGGCGGCCAATCCGCATCCAGCTACCGAACTGGCCTACACGACGCCGTTCGAATTACTCATTGCGGTGCTGCTGTCAGCACAAGCGACCGATGTGGCCGTCAACAAGGCGACCCGCAGGCTGTTTCCGATCGCCGGCACACCAGCAGCGATTTACGCGCTGGGGGTCGACGGACTGATTCCGTATATCCAGACCATCGGCCTGTATCGCAACAAGGCAAAGAACACGATAGAAACCTGCCGCCTGATCCTGACCGAACATGGCGGTCAGATACCGCGCGACCGCGCCGGGCTCGAAGCCCTGCCGGGAGTCGGTCGCAAGACCGCCAATGTGGTGTTGAATACCGCGTTCGGGGAACCGACGATTGCCGTCGACACGCATATTTTCCGGGTCGGCAATCGTACCGGGCTGGCACCCGGCAAGGATGTAGATGTAGTCGAACACAAGCTGATGAAATTTGTGCCGCGAGAGTTTTTGCAGGATGCGCATCACTGGATGATCCTGCATGGACGCTACACCTGCATGGCACGCAGTCCGCAATGCTGGAACTGCATGATTGCGGACTTGTGCGATTACCGGGACAAGACCCCGGTGCCGGTCAAAGCGGTCTGATCAGAGCACCGAGCAGGCTTGCTCGAACGACAGGCGCGGCGAACGGGCGAACAGTTTGCTGGCGTCGCCGTGGCCGATGCTGCAGACAAAATTGACCTTGACGGTGGTGCCTTCAAAAAAAGCGGCATCGACCTTGGCCGCATCAAATCCCGACATCGGGCCGACATCCAGACCCAGCGCGCGTGCCGCCAGAATGAAGTAACCACCCTGCATCGATGAATTGCGAAACGCGGTGGCCTCGATCAATGGCTGATTGCCGGCAAACCATGAGCGTGCATCGGCATGCGGAAATAGCTCCGGCAACTTGTCGAGAAATGCCATGTCCATGCCAATGATCGCCGTCACCGGTGCGGCCTTGACCTTGTCGGCGTTGCCTGCTGCCATGCAGTCAGCGAGCTTGGCACGGGCGTCGTCCGATTGCACGAAGACGATGCGGGCCGGTTCGCAATTAGCCGAGGTCGGGGCCCATTTCACGAGGTCGTAGAGTTGCTGCAGCTGGGACTGGCTGACGGGTTTGTCGAGCCAGCCGTTGTGGCTGCGGGCATCGGAAAACAAGGTAGCAAGGACGGCTTGATCTAGCATGGAGGACTCCGGTAATCGTTAAACGGAGGTCCATGGTAATCGAATCGACTGCGCCACGTGCCAGCTTCATCCCCCGTACAATTACCCTTTTATTGCCGGCACCACCACCATGTTCACCCCTTCGCAAGATGATGTACGACGTTTTTTTTGTGCCACCTACGACAAGCATCGCAGCGGTGCGATCCTCAGCCCGCTCGAAGCAATTGCACGCGACTGGATCGCGCAGCATCCCGAATATGCCAGCGCGCTGGAAGACGTTGATAGCGCGCTGGCCGCCGACTATTCGGTCGAGCGCGGGCAAAGCAATCCGTTCCTGCATTTGTCGATGCACCTGTCGATCGCCGAACAGACCTCGATCGATCAGCCACCCGGCATTCGCACCGCCTTCCTGACACTGGCGCGCAAGCTTGACTCCGAACATGACGCGCATCATCAGATCATGGAATGCCTGGGCGAGATGATGTGGACAGCACAACGCAGCGGTTTGCCACCGGATGGCGCGACCTATATTGAGAGCATACGGCGGCGCTGCTGAATCCGACACCGCCATAAAAAAAGCCACGACACGTCGTGGCTTTTTTATCGACCCGGGCGCTACTTTATTGCTTCACCATCACCAGCGAACCCGGCAAGCTATGCAGGTACGCCGCGATGTCCGTCATATCTTCTAACGACAAGGGCTTCGCCATGCCGGCCATGATCGCATTGGAGCGACCATTGAGTGCATCTCCACCGCGCTTGTAAGCAATCAGTGCGTGCTTGAGGTAATCGGCGTGCTGGCCGGCCAATTTCGGATAGGTCGGATCGATCGGGCTGTTGAAGTCAGCGCCGTGACATGCTGCGCAATTGTATTTGGCGGTCAGTGCCTTGCCGTTGTCGACATTGCCAGCGGCACTGGCATTGAAAACAGCAGCACTGCAAAACGCGAAAACCGCACCGGCGAAAAATTTGTTCATCTGTGAGTCCCCGTTATTTTTTTTGCGAGTAGTAAGCGGCGACATCAGCCATGTCCTGATCGCTCAGGCTCATCGCGATACCGCGCATCGACGGATGGGTGCGATCGCCTTTTTTGTAGGCGTGCAGCGCGCTCTCGATGTACTTGGCAGACTGCCCGCCAATGAACGGCACCGAATACACTTCAGGAAAAGAAGCCTTGTAACCGGAGATGCCATGACAGCCAACACATTGTGCGATCTTGTTTTCGGCAGCTTTGGCGTCGCCGACAACTTCGGCTGCGGCAGCGTAGTTGGCCAGGCCGGCCAGCACGAGAAGTGCAAGTAGTTTTTTCATGTCAGCTAAGGTAATTAATGCGAAAAAAACTCGGAGAACAGACTGCGTTGGATTATCCCGGCACTCTTGCAAGCCCGCGATTACCGTGCCGCCCGGCACCAGAACTGCCGAATTCTACCGCAAGAACTTCGCCCAGTCCACGTTGACAACTTGCCTTTCCAGTACCGTCTGTGGATCAGTTCGCTGCGAGATTCTCGCTTATACTACTTTTTCCATTTTCCAACGGACCACCCATCATGCCGCCAGTATCACGCTTCGAAGGTTCCGACAGTTACGTTGCCACCGGCGACCTGAAACTCGCCGTCAACGCCGCCCTCACTTTGCAGCGACCATTGCTGATCAAAGGCGAACCCGGCACCGGCAAGACCATGCTGGCCGAAGAAGTCGCCGCCGCACTGGGCATGCCGCTGCTGCAATGGCACATCAAGTCGACCACCAAGGCGCAGCAGGGCCTGTACGAATACGACGCCGTCTCGCGCCTGCGCGACTCGCAACTCGGCGACGAGCGCATCAAGGACATTGCCAACTACATCGTCAAGGGCGTGCTGTGGCAAGCCTTCACCGCTGACGAACAGGTCGTGCTGCTGATCGATGAAATCGACAAGGCCGACATCGAATTCCCGAACGACTTGCTACGTGAACTGGACCGCATGGAATTTTATGTCTACGAAACGCGCGAGATGGTCAAGGCCAAGCATCGGCCGCTGGTCATCATCACCTCCAATAATGAAAAGGAATTGCCGGACGCCTTCCTGCGCCGCTGCTTTTTTCATTACATCAAATTCCCGGACAAGGACACGATGCAGCAGATCGTCGATGTCCATTACCCGACCCTGAAAAAAGACTTGCTGGCGCAAGCGCTACAAACCTTTTACGAAGTACGCGACGTCCCCGGCCTGAAGAAAAAACCATCAACCTCCGAACTGCTCGACTGGCTCAAACTGCTGCTGGCCGAAGACATTCCGCCGGAAGCCTTGCGCAGCAAAGACACTAAATCCATCGTGCCGCCACTGCATGGCGCGCTGCTAAAAAATGAACAGGACGTGCATCTGTTCGAACGACTGGTATTCATGTCGCGCACCAACCGCTGAGCACCTGACGATGACACCGACTGCCTCCGTCACGCTGGAATTGCACGGCGTGCGCCTCGAACCGATGAGCGCCGGGCATGCGCCGGCGCTTGCGACGGCCGCGGCCGATGGTGAACTCTGGACCTTGCGCGTGACCTCGGCACCGGCCCCCGGTGACGAAGCGGCGTACGTCGCCACCGCACTCAATGATGGCGCGCGTCTGCCTTTCGTCGTGCGTGACATCGCCAGCAACAGCGTCATCGGCACCACCAGTTTTCACGACATCGTGCCGGCACTCGGCCGTGTCGAAATCGGTCACACCTGGTATGCAAAGTCATGGCAGCGCACGCACGTCAACACCACCTGCAAATGGCTGTTGCTGCGCCATGCGTTCGAGGTGCTGGGTTGTGGCGTGGTCGGCTTTCGCGCCGATAATTTTAATCTGGTGTCGCAAGCAGCGATCGCCCGGCTCGGTGCCAAACGCGACGGCGTACTGCGCCATCACGCGCTGCGTCGCGACGGCACCGTGCGCGACACGGTGATGTTCAGCATCGTCGCCGGCGAATGGCCGGAGATCAATACGCACCTGACCGACAAACTGGCACAGCGAGGCAAGCGATGCTGATCGATTTTTTCTTCACCCTCAAAGATGCAAAAATTCCAGTCTCGATCAAGGAATTCCTGATCCTGCTTGAAGCGATGCAAAAGAACGTGATCAGCAATTCGCTAGACGAATTTTATTATTTGTCGCGTATCACGCTGGTCAAGGATGAAGCCCACTTCGACAAGTTCGACCGTGCCTTCGGTTTGTACTTCAAGGGCATCGACGCTATCTTCGACAAGAACCCGCAAATTCCGCTCGACTGGCTGGTCAAGCGCATGCAACGCGAACTGACCGACGAGCAAAAAGCCGCCCTCGAAAAATTCGGTTACGACAAATTGATGGACCGGCTCAAGGACTTACTGGCCGAGCAGAAGGAACGCCACGAAGGCGGCAACAAGTGGATCGGCACCGGCGGCACCTCGCCGTTCGGCCACGGCGGCACCAATCCCGAAGGCATCCGCATCGGCGGCGAAGGCGGTAACCGTACTGCCGTCAAAGTATGGGAAGCGCGCAGCTATCGCGACTACGACGCCGAACGCGAACTCGGCACCCGCAACATCAAGGTCGCGCTGCGCCGCCTGCGCAAGTTCGCCCGCGAAGGGGCCGAAGAAGAACTCGCGCTCGACGCCACCATCCGCGCCACCGCCAACAATGCCGGCTACCTCGACATCAAGATGCAACCCGAGCGCAAGAACAAGATCAAGGTCTTGATGCTGCTCGACGTCGGCGGCACGATGGATGACCACATCGCCCGCACCGAAGAACTGTTCTCGGCTTCGAAGACCGAATTCAAGAACATGGAGTTTTTTTACTTCCACAACTGCGTCTACGATTACCTGTGGAAGAACAACCGGCGTCGCCATGCGGAGCGTTTTCCGACCTGGGACATCCTGCGCAAATACCCGGCCGATACCAAGCTGATCTTCGTCGGCGACGCAACGATGAGTCCGTACGAAATCCTGCAAGCCGGCGGCTCGGTCGAATACAACAATGAAGAAGCCGGTGCGGAATGGCTGCAACGCTTCACGCACGCCTTCCCGAAATTCATCTGGCTCAACCCCGAACCGGAAGGGCTGTGGCAATACCGGCAATCGATCGCGGTGGTCAAGCAACTGATGAATGACCGGATGTTTCCGGTCACGATAGAGGGGCTGGAGCGGGGGATGCGGTTGTTGAGCAAGTGAGGTGTGGTAAAGACAAAATCATTTAACGGATTGATGCCGGGACAATGACTATGATCAACATGATTGGTCCGTACAGCAGGCACACTGCAAGTTATTCACTGGGCTCTGCCAGTATCAACATTGCTTTGTGCCTTCAGTCCCGCGACCTCCATGGCAATAAAAAAAATCAGTCGTCAGACCGACAACCTATCGAGCCCTTTGCCGGAGCTCTTGCCACATCCATCAGCGCATCCATCACCGCATCGCTCACCATTATTAAGTGACATCCGCCAGTTGATCGAAACAACCCGTGAACGTACGGTCTTCACGGTCAATAGTGAAATCACACTGCTCTACTGGAATATTGGTCATCGCATACAAACTCAGGTAATGGGTGGACAACGCGCGAGCTATGGCAAAGAAACTATCTCCTTGCTGGCACAGCAACTGTCCACAGAGTATGGAAAAGGTTTTGCCGAGAAAAATCTGCGGCGCATGGTGCAATTCGCCGAGCTGTTCCCGGACGAACGAATTGTCGCGACACTGTCGCGACAATTGGGGTGGAGCCATTTCATCCTGTTGATTCCGTTGAAGCGACCTTTGCAACGCGATTATTATGCAGAGATGTGTCGCATCGAACGCTGGAGCGTTCGCACCCTGCGTGAGCGTATTGATTCAATGCTGTTCGAGCGCACGGCGTTGTCACAAAAACCGGATGCCTTGATTGCCCGTGAACTCGCGATTTTGCACGATACAGAGCGACTGACGCCAGACCTGCTGATGCGCGACCCCTATGTGCTCGATTTTCTGGGGCTCCAGGGAACACATCAAGAAAGCGATCTGGAAGGGGCAATCGTACGTGAGATGGAGAGTTTCTTGCTCGAACTCGGTGCCGGATTCAGCTTTGTCGCGCGCCAAAAACGCATTCAGATTGATGGTGACGACTTTTACCTCGATCTGCTTTTCTACAACCGCAAACTGCGACGCCTGGTCGCCATCGAACTGAAAATTGGTGATTTCAAAGCGGCCTACAAAGGGCAGATGGAACTCTATCTGCGCTGGCTGGACAAGTTCGCGCGCGAAGCCGATGAACTGCCACCGCTTGGCATCATCCTTTGTACAGGCAAAAAAACCGAGCAGATCGAATTGCTGGAACTCGATAAATCCGGCATTCATGTTGCCGAATATCTGACCGAACTACCGCCACGCGCCGTACTGGCCAAACGCCTGCAACTCGCGACGGCTCGTGCCCGACAACAACTCAACCGAAGCGATTGATACCGGTATCCGGCACCACATCATCCCATGAGCGCTGCCTTGTCAATCGAACGGCGAACGTAGTACGTAGGTTGCAATAACCAAAAGGCATTGCACCGAGTGCAGCGCTGACCGGCACCAATATTACAAACTCAGCCGGTGCAATGCCCTGCGGTTATTGCACCGGATGCACCGCTGATCGCCGCCAATACCAATGCGTCACAAAATTAAATCTCCCAAGTCATAAAAAATACCGCTGCGCTAGAACCCTTTGAACGCCTCACCGTCGCACCGCCCCAACTATTTTCCCCGCGCCAAATCCCCCGCCCCCGCAAACCCCATTAGAATGCACTGCACAAACAGTCCCGCCCACCAGCAACACAGTCACTAGAGCACCAACCTGAATGGCCACAAAGAAAACTGCCCCCTCCGATTACAGCGAATCATCGATCCGGGTTCTGAAAGGACTCGAACCGGTCAAGCAGCGTCCCGGCATGTACACGCGCACCGAAAACCCGCTGCATATCATCCAGGAAGTCATCGACAACGCCTCCGATGAAGCGCTAGGCGGTTATTGCAAGCACATCACCGTCACGCAAAATGCCGATGGCAGCGTCACCGTCGATGACGACGGACGCGGCATCCCGGTCGGCATCCATCCCGAAGAAGGCGTGCCCACCGTCGAGATCGTCTTTACCCGCCTGCATTCCGGCGGCAAATTCGACAAAGGCAGCGGCGGCGCGTATGCGTTTTCCGGCGGCTTGCACGGCGTCGGTGTGTCGGTCACGAATGCGCTGTCGACCCGGCTCGAAATCACGGTCTGGCGCGAAGGCGGCGTACACAGTCTGGCCTTCGCCAGCGGCGACCTGATCGAACCCATCAGTACCCGGCCGATCGCCCGCGACGACAAAAAATCCGGCACCCGCGTCACCGCGTGGCCGGACCCGAAATATTTCGACTCTGCTGCCATCTCGCAATTCGAACTGCAGCGCTTGCTGCGTTCGAAAGCGGTGCTGCTGCCTGGCGTGAAAGTCACGCTGGTTAATGGCAAGACCGGTGAATCGCAGACCTGGCAATACGAACAGGGCTTGCGTGGTTACCTCGTCGAATGTCTGGCGCAGGCAAGCAGTTCCGACCCGCTGATTCCGCTATTTGAAGGCGAACAATATGCCGGCAAGGATGCCGAAGGATTTGCCGAAGGCGAAGGCGCAGCGTGGGTGGTCGCATGGACCGAAGACGGCGGCGTGGTGCGTGAATCGTACGTCAATCTGATCCCGACTTCGGCCGGCGGCACCCATGAATCAGGCTTGCGCGAAGGCTTGTTCGGCGCAGTAAAAAGTTTTGCAGAGATGCACTCGCTGTTGCCGAAGGGCGTGAAATTATTATCCGAAGATGTCTTTGCACGGGTCTCGTTCGTGCTGTCGGCCAAGGTGCTGGACCCGCAATTTCAGGGCCAGATCAAAGAGCGCCTGAACTCGCGCGATGCAGTCAAACTGGTTTCCACCTTCGTACGGCCATCGCTGGAATTGTGGCTCAGCGAGCATGTCGAATACGGCAAGAAGCTGGCCGATCTGGTCATCAAGCAAGCGCAATCACGACTGCGCTCGTCCCAGAAAGTCGAAAAGAAAAAATCCTCCGGCGTGGCGGTCTTGCCCGGCAAATTGACCGATTGCGAATCGAACGACATCAAGCGCAACGAGATCTTTCTGGTCGAGGGCGACTCGGCCGGCGGCTCGGCCAAGATGGGTCGCGACAAGGAATTTCAGGCCATCCTGCCGTTGCGCGGCAAAGTCCTCAACGCCTGGGAAACCGAACGCGACCGGCTCTTCGCCAACAATGAAATCCACGATATCGCGGTGGCCATCGGGGTCGACCCGCACGGCAAGAACGACTCACCGGACCTGAGCAACCTGCGCTATGGTCGCATCTGCATCCTGTCGGATGCGGACGTCGATGGCTCGCATATCCAGGTCCTGCTGCTGACGCTGTTTTTCAAGCACTTCCCGAAACTGATCGACCACGGCCATATCTGCATCGCGCGGCCACCGCTGTTCCGGGTCGACGCGCCGGCACGCGGCAAGAAACCTGCGCAAAAAATTTATGCGCTCGACAGCGGCGAACTGGTCGCGATCGAAGACAAGCTGCGCAAGGATGGCGTCAAGGAAGGTGCCTGGAGCATCTCGCGCTTCAAGGGTCTCGGTGAAATGAATGCCGAACAGTTGTGGGAAACCACGATGAATCCCGACACGCGACGCTTGCTGCCGGTGGCCTTTGGCGAATTCGATCTGGTTGCGTCGGAAGAGCGCTTCAACATGCTGATGGGTAAAGGCGAAGCCGCCGCACGACGGGCCTGGATCGAAGAACACGGTAATGAAGCTGAAGCCGATATTTGACGTGACGTTCAAGGTCGTCCTGCTGGCCAGCTGCCTGCTGTCACCGGTCGCCCGCGCCGATGTGTATGGTTACGTCGATGCGCAGGGCGACACGCATTTTTCGACCGAAGCCCTCGACGAGCGCTATCAATTGTTCATCAAGGGCGACGGCGTATTCGATTCGTCGCAACTGATGGCGGCCACAACGGCGGTGGTGGAACCGGAACAGGTCCACACGCGATTGTTCAAGGTGCTGACCGAACATCCGAATCTGAAAAAATTCGAAGCGGTACTGGCATCGGCCGCCGCCGAATTCAACGTCGACCTGGCCTTGATGAAAGCGATGATGGCGGCCGAATCGGGCTTCAATCCGGCCGCCGTCTCACCGAAGGGCGCCATCGGCCTGATGCAGATCATGCCCGCCACAGCCGAGCGCTACGGGCTGGTCGGCGACGCGCGCAACAGCATCCAGCAAAAGCTGTCCGATCCGAAAACCAATGTGCGCCTGGCCGCGCGCTATCTGCGCGAACTGACTGCGCTGTTCCCCGACCAGCAAGCGCTGGTGATCGCGTCATACAACGCCGGCGAAGGCGCGGTGCAGAAGTACCGCAACACCATTCCGCCGTATCCAGAGACGCGCAATTACGTCAGGCTGGTGACGCAGTTCTACCAGTTTTATGTGCCGCAAGTCTCCGCTCTGGCGGTCGCCAACGAGGCTGCCGGTAGCGGCCGCATCCACCTGACCATTCCCGGGCGCAGCAACATGCCTGCCCCGCTGACTCACACTGCGAATTGATTTGAGCAATATCCATGACTGAACAAGCCACCCTGTTTGAAGGCGACACCCCGGAACCACCGGACGGTGCCGAAACCCTGACGCTGGCGACTTTCGCCGAACGCGCCTATCTCGACTACGCGATCTCGGTCGTCAAGGGTCGCGCACTGCCTGACGTCAGCGACGGCCAGAAACCGGTACAGCGACGCATCCTGTTTGCGATGAACCAGCTCGGCCTGAACGCTGCCGCCAAGCCGCGCAAATCTGCTGCGGTGGTCGGTGACGTGCTGGGCAAATTGCATCCGCATGGCGACCAGTCGGTCTACGATGCACTGGTGCGGATGGCGCAGGGATTCTCATTGCGCTATCCGTTGATCGACGGCCAGGGTAACTTCGGTTCGCGCGATGGTGATGGCGCGGCGGCGATGCGTTACACCGAAGCGCGCCTGACACCGATCTCCAGTTTGCTGCTCGATGAAATCGATCAAGGTACAGTGGATTTTCAGCCGAACTACGATGGCTCGACCGAAGAACCGTCGCTGCTGCCGGGACGCCTGCCGTTCGTGCTGCTCAATGGCGCTTCCGGCATAGCGGTCGGCATGGCCACCGAAATCCCGTCGCACAACTTGCGTGAAGTCGCGCAGGCTGCGGTGGCACTCATCCGTAATCCGGCGCTCACGCATGCCGAACTGATGGCTATCATTCCGGGCCCGGATTTTCCGAGCAGCGGCCAGATCATCACGTCGGCTGCAGCGCTGTCGGAGATGTATTCGAACGGACGTGGTTCGCTGAAAGTACGGGCGCTGTGGAAGATTGAAGAGATGGCGCGCGGTCAGTGGCAAGCGGTCGTCACAGAACTGCCGCACGGCACTTCGGCGCAAAAAGTGCTCGAAGAAATCGAAGAACTGACCAACCCGAAAATCAAGCTCGGCAAGAAAGCGCTGTCGCCGGACCAGATGGCGCAAAAGCAGCTGATGCTGTCGCTGCTCGACGCGGTGCGCGACGAATCCGGTCGCGAGGCACCGGTGCGACTGGTGTTCGAACCGAAGTCGAAGAACCAGGACCAGACCGAATTTACCAACCTGCTGCTGGCGCAAACCTCGCTGGAAACCAGCGCCTCGATCAACCTCGTGATGATCGGTGGCGATGGCCGGCCGCGCCAGAAAGGGTTGGGCGACATTCTGCGCGAGTGGATCGCGTTCCGCTTCGACACCGTGACCCGGCGCAGTCATTTCCGCCTGAAAAAAGTCGAGGACCGTATCCACATCCTCGAAGGGCGCGAAACCATTCTGCTCAATATCGACGAGGTGATCCGCATCATCCGTGAATCAGACGAGCCGAAACCGGCGCTGATGGGTGCTTTCAAATTATCGGACCGGCAGGCTGAAGACATCCTCGAAATCCGCCTGCGCCAATTGGCCCGGCTCGAAGCGATCAAGATTCAGCAGGAGCTGGCCAGCTTGCGCACCGAGCAAACCACGCTGGAAGAATTACTGAACAATCCCGGCGCGATGAAGAAACTGATCATCAAGGAAATCGAAGCCGATGAAAAACGCTACGGCGACGCGCGTCGCACGCTGATCGAAGCGGCCGAAAAAGCCACCGTCGAACAGAAGGTGGTCGATGAACCGGTGACAGTAGTGATCTCGCAAAAAGGCTGGCTGCGCGCCCGCACTGCCCACGGTCACGATCCGGCGCAGTTCACTTTCAAAGCTGGTGACGACTTGTACGGCACCTTCGAATGCCGCACGCTCGACACCTTGTTGGCCTTCGGGTCGAACGGTCGTATCTATTCGATCGCCGTCTCAGCCCTGCCCGGCGCACGCGGTGATGGCGCACCGATCAGTGCACTGGTCGAACTGGCCAGCGGCAGCACCGTGCTGCATTACTTTGCGGGCAGCGCCGACAGCACGATGTTGCTCGCCTCCACCGCCGGTTACGGCTTCGTGGCCCGCGCCGCCGACATGATCGGTCGCAACAAGGCGGGCAAGGCCTTCATCACGCTGGACACCGGTGATTTGCCGTTGCCACCGCAGGTGCTGACACCGTCGGCTAGTGCAGTGGCCTGCCTGTCCGAACAGGGCCGGCTGCTGGTGTTCGGTCTTGACGAACTCAAGACCATGAGCGGCGGTCGCGGCATGATTCTGA
Source organism: Bradyrhizobium sp. (assembly GCA_047621665.1). Lineage (GTDB taxonomy): Bacteria > Pseudomonadota > Gammaproteobacteria > Burkholderiales > Burkholderiaceae_D > Actimicrobium. The sequence goes on from JBLHMB010000038.1 coordinate 16,288, forward strand.
TGGCCCTCGAAGACGGCGAAAAGCTGCTGGCCGCGCAACCGGTCAGCCAGCGCGGCGTGGTCGTGTCCGGCATCGGACGCGGCGGTAAGGCACAGGAGGTCAGCCTGTCGGCCACCGGCCTGGCGATCCACATCGGCAAGCGCGCCCGCAAGGGCAAGGCGCTTGAATCGAAACTCAAGCCGCACACGTTGATGGCAATTTCTTGAGGCCGCACAGGCAGGCCAGGTGCTGGAGCGCGCTGGCCCTGGTATCGATGTGCATGGGCTGCGCGGTGGCCGAGTCGGCCACCGACTCACCGGCCATCGATGTACCGACGACTAATCCCACGTCCTCGCATCACACCAAGGACGGCTACAAGAACAATTATCTGGACGGTGCGATCAGTGGTGGCTCGTTTTTCAAGTGGCAATGGGAGCGCATTACGCAAGGCTTGCCCAAGCCACCGGCGAACAATTACCAGTTCCCGGTCGACAGTCCGGATCTGCCATGGCTGGCGCAAAACCGCAGCGTCACCAGTGCCACCTGGATCGGTCATGCGACGGTGCTGATGCAGGTCAATGGCGTCAATGTCCTGACCGACCCGATCTTTTCCGGGCGCGCTTCGCCGGTCAGTTTCTATGGCCCGAAACGCAAGGTGCGCATACCGCTGACGATTGCGCAATTGCCGCATGTCGATGTGGTCGTGATCTCGCACAATCATTACGATCATCTTGATAAACCTAGTGTGCAGCAGCTCAACGCGCAAGCCGGTGGGCCGCCGCTGTTTCTGGTGCCGCTGGGATTGAAGACATGGATGGCTGACGCCGGCATCACCAACGTGCGCGAACTGGACTGGTGGCAGCACGTCAGCGTGCCGGGGCTCGACCTGCATCTGGTGCCGGTCCAGCACTGGTCGGCGCGCACGCTGACCGACCGTTTCGAAACCCTGTGGGGTGGCTGGATGGTGCGCACTGACGCTACGGCAGCGAAGCCGTTTTCGTTTTTCTTTGCCGGCGACACTGGCTATTCGGCCGATTTCACCGACATCGCCAAACGCTTCCCGACCACCGATCTGGCGCTGTTGCCGATCGGTGCATACGCGCCGCGCTGGTTCATGGCACCCCAGCATGTCAACCCGACTGAAGCCGTGCGCATTCATCGCGACCTGCATGCGACACGCTCGATCGGCATTCACTGGGGTACCTTCGAGCTGACCGACGAGCCGCTCGATGAACCGCCGCAAGCGTTGATTCAGGCGCTGAAGGATGCGGCCGTACCGGCCAGTCAATTCGGCGTACTGCGCCACGGTGAAACTATCAAATTCTGAGCCCAGTCCATGCCACCTATTGTCCACAGTCTGCTCGAGACCGACCTCTACAAATTCACCATGTGGCAGGCACTGCTGCACCGTCATCCCGATGCGCAGACCGAGTACGCCTTCACCTGCCGCAACACGCCGGCGTATCCGCTGGCGCAACTGCAGGCCGATGTCGAGCGCGAACTCGATCACCTGTGCACACTGGCGTTTGCCGACGACGAACTGGCTTATCTGCGCAGCCTGCGCTACATGAAAAGTGACTTCGTTGATTTTCTGACGGTGTTCCGTTTCCAGCGCAAGTTCATCCACGTTACGGTCGACGGCGAGACACTGTCGATCCATGCGCGCGGCCCGCAGGTGCATGTCACCGGCTTCGAAATTTTCGTGCTGGCGATTGTCAACGAACTGTATTTCAGACGCGCCGACCAGACCGCTGCGCTGATCGAGGGACGCCGCCGCCTGCAGGAAAAAATCGTCCTGCTGCGCGCGTTTGGCGATGAACCGCAGCGCAAAAACACCTTCGCTTTTTTCGACTTCGGCCTGCGCCGGCGCTTCTCCGGCGCCTGGCATGACGAAGTTGTGCGCACGCTGGCTGCCAGCGTGCCGCAGTATTTCAAGGGCACCTCGAATGTCTGGCTGGCGCGCAAATACCAGCTCACACCGATCGGTACGATGGCGCACGAATACCTGCAGTCGTACCAGTCGTTCGGTGTGCGGCTGCGCGACTTCCAGAAAGTCGCGCTCGAAGACTGGGTCCAGGAATACCGCGGTGACCTCGGCATCGCGCTCACCGACGTGGTCGGCATGGATGCTTTTCTGACCGACTTCGACCTGTACTTCGCCAAGCTGTTCGATGGCTTGCGCCATGATTCGGGCGATCCGGTTATCTGGGGTGAAAAAGCACTGGTCCATTACGCCAGGCTGCGGATCGATACGCAGACCAAGCGGCTGGTGTTTTCGGATGGACTGGACTTGCCACTGGCACTGACGCTTTACCGGCACTTTGCCGACCGCGTTCAGACCGGCTTTGGCATCGGCACCAACCTGTCCAACGATGTGGGGCTGGTACCGCTCAATATCGTCATGAAACTGATTATTTGCAACGACCAGCCAGTCGCCAAACTGTCGGATTCACCGGGCAAGACGATGTGTACTGACGAGACTTTTCTGGCGTATTTGCGGCAGGTGTTTCACCATCCGGCGCACTAGCGTGGCAGCAGTGAAGGGCGAGCAGGTAAATGTTTTGGATTGGCTTTCAAGTAACAGCCGTTGAAGTGCGGATGATCCGAGCGCATCTGTCTACCCGCCCAGCACAACCCGTGCCGCCGCCAGATCCCACGCCGCCTGCCCCACTGTCTTGTAGACCGGCAGCAAGGCCGACGCCGGCAAACCATTCTCCAGCACCGATGCCAGGCCGCGCACCGCGGTCCAATCGACCTGCGCCTGGATCAGGTCCCCCGCTTCATGCTGCGCACCAGCGAGGTCATCGACGACAATCTGCCGCGCCTGCAACAGCGCGGCCGGAAACTCCGCCATCTCGCGCTTGAAGGCACCAACACCGATGGCCAGCGTGCTGGCATCGAGTTGCGCGGGAATGACCGGCGTGCGCGAGGTCGTCAGGGCGATGAGGACGTCCGTCACGGGCACCTCGTCGAACGTGCTCGACAGCGCGATCGCCGTGACCTGCGGATGACGCTGGCGCAGTACCGCGCAAAACAGTTCGGCCTTGACGACATCACGCGCGGCAATCCGGAAATGCCCGACACCGAAAAATTCGATCAGCGCCCCGGCATGGGCCAGCGCCTGCACGCCGGTGCCGATCAGCAGCGCTGACTCCGGCGGTCGCGGCAGCAGCGTTTGAATACCCAGCAACGTGACGGCCGCCGTGCGTCGTGCTGTCACCGTCGGACCATCGAGTAACGCCAGCCGCCGACCGGTCGCGCTATCAAACACAATGACTTCACCCTGAATAACAGGCAAGTCATGCTGCGCATTGTCCGGATGGACCGTCACCAGCTTGGTCACGCCGATATCGCTGGCGGTGGCCGGCATGCACAGCAGGACACCGCCACCGTCCAGAGGAACTACCAGCCGTTCCGGCGAGCGAATCTGGCTAGCTCCCAGCTCACGCGCAGCCAGCGCTATGGCCGGAACCAGACGGGAATAAGGCAGCGCCTGCGCGGTCTGCCCGGCGTTAAAGGTGCGCATGGTCAGCATTGGGCAGCGATCAGTTTGGCTAGCTTTTCGATGCCCTCGCGGATGCGTTCCGGCGTGACGGTGACGAAGCTCAGGCGCAGCGTGTTGCGCACCGGATCATTCGCATAAAACGGCGCGCCGGGTACGAACGCAACGTTTTGCGCAATTGCCTGATCGAGCAATTGCATGCTGTCGATCTGCGCCGGTAGCGTGACCCAGATGAACATGCCGCCTTCCGGTTGGGTCCACGTGACACCGGCCGGAAAAAACGCGGTCAGTGCCGCCAGCATCGCCGCGCAACGCTCGGCGTACAGCGCGCGGATGGTCGGGATGTGAGACTCGAGAAAGCCATCCTTGACCACTTCGTGCACCACCATTTGCGTCAGCGTCGCGGTATGCAGGTCGGCAGCTTGCTTGGCTAATTCCAGCTTGCGCACCAGCGTCTTCGGCGCCACCACATAGCCGAGCCGGATGCCCGGCGTCAGTGTTTTTGAAAATGATCCCATGTAGATCACGCCTTCCGGATGCATCGTCAGCATCCGCGGCAGCGGCGCGGCGCGGTAACTCAGCGCACCGTACGGATCGTCTTCGATCAACGGCAGGCCGAGCTTCGCACAGGTGTCGACCAGCGCAAGCCGGCGCTCCAGCGACAGCGTACGGCCGGTCGGATTCTGAAAATTGGGTAGTGCATACAGCAGGCGGGCACCTGCCGCCACCGACGCCACCGCCTCCGGCAGCAAGCCGGCCTCATCGGTCGGCAGCGACACGAACTCGGGGCCGTAGACCGAAAAGGCTTGCAACGCACCGAGGTAACTCGGCGTCTCGACCAGCACCTTGCTGCCTTCGTCAATAAGCACCTTGCCCAGCAGATCGAGAGCCTGCTGCGATCCCAACACCATCAGCACCTGCTCCGGCGAAATCGTCACGCCGGGAATCGACAACGAATCGGCCACCCATTCGCGCAGCGGCAGATAGCCATCGGTCGGCCCGTATTGCAGCGCGGCCCGGCCACTGGTCGACAACACCTTGTCGAACGCGGCCTGCATGCGCGCGATCGGAAACGTATCCGGCGACGGCAAGCCACCGGCAAATGAAATGACTTCCGGTCGCACTGCAATCTTCAGGATTTCACGGATGACGGAGCCTTGCATCCGTGTCGCACGTTCGGCAAATTGCCAGGACATCGGGGTCGATTGAGGAGTGGGCATGATGGTCTCGGAATAAATAACGGGTTCAGGCTGGCTTGTGGCTAGCGGCGAAACGAACGGCGCCGGATAGGCACCGTTCGATAGAATCGAACTACATCAGCAGTCGCAATCAGGCCGGACGAATCTCGGCAATCATTTCGATTTCGACGCAGGCGCCCATCGGGATTTGCGCGACACCAAAAGCCGAACGGGCATGCTTGCCCTGCTCGCCAAACAGTTCGCCGATCAGTTCCGACGCGCCGTTGGTGACCAGATGCTGCTCGGTGTAGTCGCCGGTCGAATTGACCAGACTCATCAGCTTGACGATGCGCGTGACGCGGTTGAGGTCGCCGCCGCAAGCCGACTGCAAGGTGGCGAGCAGGTCGATGGCGATGCCGCGCGCGGCCAGCTTGCCTTCTTCAGTGGTGATGTTCTTGCCGAACTGGCCGACCCAGACCTTGCCGTCTTTCTTGGCCAGATGACCGGACAGGAACACGGTGTTGCCAGTCTGAACTGCCATCACATAGGCAGCAGCTGGTGCAGCAGTGGCGGGCAATTCGATATTGAGGGCGCTCAGTTTGTCGTAGACGGACATGGTGGTCTCCAGAAAAAAGGTTGCCGGCGGCACCTGCCACCGGCCAGTAAAAAATTTGCTGGCGCATTATCGCCAGGTTATCCACAGTATACGGCAGCCGCTTTCACATCCAGATCGCCGCAGCAGCATACAGTGTCAGCACGACCATCACGACGCAAAATACACGCTGCCATTTTGGCTGTGCCAGATAGCGCCGCAGCACCGAACCGGCACCAGCCCAGACCGCGATGCACGGCAGATTGACCGCGCAAAATACCAGACAGAACAGCGCGATGGCCAGCGCCACCGGCTGCACCTCCGGCAAAAAAGCCGCCACGCCGGTGATGGCCATGACCCAGGCTTTCGGATTGGCGAACTGGAACAGCGCGGCACCGAGGAAAGTCATCGGCCGCTGGTCTTCGCCTTCGTCCTTGCGAAACCCGATGCGGCGCAATTGCCAGGCCAGATACACCAGATAACCGGAGCCGGCGACCTTCAGTCCCAAGTGCAGTGCCGGCACCGCCAGGATCAGGCTGCCGATGCCCATTGCGCACAGCGCCAGCATCACGCCAAAACCAAACGCAATCCCGAGCATGTGCGGAATCGAGCGCAGGAAACCGAAGCGAATGCCCGATGAGGTCAGCATGATGTTGTTCGGTCCCGGCGTGATCGACGAGACGAAGGCAAACAGGGCGAGCGGTAAAAGTGATTGCATTCAGAGTACCGGTTGGGACATCAACACGGCAGCGAACTGATCATGATCGACATTGCCACCGCACAGCGGCAGGCCGACTTGCTTGCCCATGAGTTGATCGCGCAATTGCATCGCAGCGGCGAGTGCGGCGGCACCGGCACCTTCGGCGACGTTGTGCGTGGCCACAAAAAACAGTCGCATGGCAGCCGCCACTTCGTCATCCGTCACCGCCACCACCTGATCAACGTATTGCAGGATAATCGCCAGCGACTCCGCATCCGGCACCCGGCAGGCCATGCCATCGGCAATCACGGTCGAGACCGGCGACTCCTGATTGCACTGCTGTTCGAACGAGAGCTGGTAGGCCAGCGCATGCGCCGACACCACGCCGATGATGCGTGTCGACAGACCAAGCGCATTGCGCGCAGCGACCGCACCGCAGATGCCCGAGCCCTGCCCGATCGGCACGAACAGCACGTCCAGACCGGGCTGCGCGCGCAACAGTTCGGTCCAGTAACTGGCGACACCACTAACGAGATCACGATGAAACGACGGGATCATATGCAGATCGCGCTCGACGGCGAGACGCATGGCATGCTCGCGACTGTCCTGGAATTCAGCGCCCTGCTCGACCAGCGTCACGCCGAGTGCGCGCATGGCGGCATTTTTTTCCTTGCTGTTGCATAGCGGAACTACGATGGTGGCGTGCAGTCCATGGCGGCGCGCCGCGAACCCGATCGACTGACCATGGTTACCGCGCGTGGCCGCAATCACACCGCGTACGTGCGGTGCACGACGGGTCAACGCATCGAGATAGACCAGTCCGCCACGCACCTTGAAGGCACCGGTCGGCCCATGGTTCTCATGCTTGATCCAGGCCTGCGTACCCAACGCAGCGTTGATCAGCGGCCACGAGTATTGCGGCGTCGGCGGCATCGCTCGATAGACGATGGCAGCGGCGGCATCCAGTTCGGTCAGGGTGGGCAACAATAATGACGGGGAATCAGACATAAGCACTTTCGTAGTGAGGCTTCATCGTAATCGACAACACCAGTACAGCACCAGTACAATTGACCATTCATTTCATTAGACTGTCACGGTGCCATGGCCAGTACAAATCCCCCGCTCCTCTTGCGCGACAGCGCCGAATCGCTGGTCGAACAGATCGTCCGTTCGGTTGGCTTGCGCATCGACGACAAGCTCTTGCGCACCGGTGCGCGGATGCCATCGATCCGGCAGTTTTCCGGCCTGCATGCGGTCTCGCGCTTCACGGTGGTCGAGGCTTACGACCGGCTGGTCGCCAAAGGCTATCTGGAATCGCGTCGTGGCTCCGGTTTTTACGTACGCGAACGGCATGCGATGGCCAGCGCCGGACGGCATCCGGATGCCTCGGCTGCGACGCCGCCCAAGCTCGATGTGGTCTGGCTGATTCGCAATATGTTCCGTCAGTTGCCGCCACAAAAAATGCCCGGTAGCGGCTTGCTGCCCAACGACTGGCTCGATGCCGATCTGATCGGCAATGCGCTGCGCTCAGTCGGTCGCAGCAACCAAAACCTGCTGTTGCACTACGGCGTGCCGCAGGGATTTTTACCGCTGCGCCAGCAATTGCAACTGAAGCTGGCCGAGCTCGACATCGCCGCCACGCCGGAGCAGTTCATCACCACCACCGGTGTGACGCAGGGGCTGGACCTGGTGGCGCGGCATTTTTTGCAAGCGGGTGACACCATCTTTGTCGATGACCCGGCCTGGTTCCTGATGTTCGGTTCGTTCTCGCTGCTCGGAGCCAAGGTGATCGGCATTCCACGGCTGGCCGATGGGCCTGACATTGAGCGGCTAGTCGAGATGGCAGCGTTGCACAAGCCGCGCCTGTACGTGATCAATTCGGTGCTGCATAACCCGAGTTCGACCTCGCTATCGGCGGCCAAGGCCTTCCAGATTTTGAAGCTGGCCGAGCAGCATGACTTCATGATCGTCGAGGATGATATTTATTGCGATATGCATGCTGGCGGCGCGACCCGCATCGCCGCGCTGGACCAGTTGCAGCGCGTGATCTATCTCGGTGGATTCTCAAAGACGCTGGCTGCCAACCTGCGCGTCGGCTTCATCGCGACCTCGCCCGAACTGGCAATCCAGCTGGCCGACCGCAAGATCCTGTCGACGCTGACCACCAGCGAAATCGGCGAGCGTGTGGTCTACAAGATCCTGTCCGAAGGACGCTACCGCAAACATCTGGACCGCCTGCGCAGCCGCCTCGACAGCGTGCGCGACAAGACCATACGCCGACTCGACAGCATCGGCATCCGCGTCGATACCGGCAGCACCAGCGGCATGTTCGTCTGGGCCGATGCCGGCTGCGACACCAATGCGCTGACCGAAAAAGCCATGGCTGAAGGCATGTTGCTGGCGCCGGGTTGCCTGTTTTCGCCACGCCAGTTGCCGTCACACCGGATGCGCATCAATGTGGCGACGATGGAGGATGCGGGGGTGTGGCGGTTTCTGGAGCGGGAGGTGGGGGCGGCGCGGGGATGAACGGCGCGGTCCACTCCGCTACAACATCCTCGCCCGCATCTGCTTAATGATCCCGGCAATTGTCAGCTGCAGCCGCTCGGCCATGACTATGTCGGTTGGGCTCAGATCATGACCAATTTCATTGACCGCCAGCGCAACTGCCCTCTCCACTTTCCGGCTCATGTCCCGGGCAATTGTCAGCAAATACTTTGGCGTGACGCCCAGCGATACCGCCAGTGACTGTACTTGTGCAGTACCGATTTTCCCGGGCAGGACCTCCCCTCCGATCCGAAAGGCAAATTGCTTGCTCAACCCCGCGTAAACCCGCGTACTCATCAAATCATAAAACGGTGCCAGGCGCAGACCCTCTGGCGTGGCCAGAATCGACAGGTTCTTTGCGTGACTGTCGTTGTTCCCTACGTACAAATTGAAAAACAGCCAGCGCAGCACATTGCGCTGGTCGATTGCCGGTAAGACCGAATGCGTCCGCAAGAGTGCAAAACATTGTGCAAATGTCGGACCACCGTCGGCCTCATATTTGACGTCTGACGCGTTGCCGGACAACTGGCAGAAATCGGCTTGCCAACGTCGTCGCAAGATGCCGGCCTCATCCCGGAAGCGATCATAACGCTCTACCAGGCAAGCCCTGACCTCACACTGGTAACTGACGCTTGCCGTGGGCAGCCCGCACAAATGGGCTGCGCGCATGACAATGGTTTCATTGACGGCAGAGGCGAACAGCTTGATATCAGGTCGCACCATGTCCGGTTTCAGGATATGGGTCGAAGGCGAGTTACCCAGCGGGAGGTGCGGATTGCCGTCAGGATCGATTGAAACGAGCAACTTGAACTGCGCGCCGGAGATCGAGAGCCGCGGTCCGGATTCGCTTCCCGCTCCCAATTCGCCACTCTCCTCGGCGGCGCTATCACTACCGTGCAGCAGCGCGTTGATCGCCTCCCAGCTGCTACGCTGATAAGACGCGGGCTGCGGTAGCTGACCGGCTGGCAACAACACCGTACTGCCGGCGGTATCACCTCCGATGATCGCCAGTAATCCGAAAACCGTGGATGCGTGGTAACGCAGACTGATCAGCGTGCGTTGTTCACCTTCCGGCAACAGGTTCTCGAAAAAAGCATGGACAAAGGGAGTACTGATCTTGCCGGCTTGCAAAGGGATTTCTGGCGTCAGCGCCTGAGCCGCTGGCTGATCCAGCCACGCCGCGGCGTATTCAAACGCCAGCGGCTGGTCGTTGTACAGCGTACCGATCAACGCCGACTCCATGAACACGGCAAGGGACTCGTCGTTACCAGTGATCTTCATCGTGGCGCGCCCTTCTTCGCCACCACCAGTTCCAAGCCAAGCAGGGCCATCACATCCAGTGTTTTTTGCAGCTGAATGGTCGGCTTGCCGTTTTCGAGGTCGACCAGGAAACGCGTACCGGTATTGGCCAGCCCGGCAATGTCGGCTTGCGTCAGACCCTGTTCCTTGCGTGCCTGACGCACCAGCAAACCGAGTTCCGGGACGGTCGCGATGACGGGGTGCACCGGGAGTTTTTTACCGTTCGGGCTATTTTTCATCACGAGCGTGTCTTTAAGTCTGAAGTTTTACCGTTCGGTAAAGAATAGCGCAATTGGCAGCTGGAGCGCATATTTTATCCCGATCGGTAATAAATTTTATCGCCATGGCGCTGCTCGACGGACTATGCTGCGGTCTCTTGTCTCTCGTACTTTTCACTCACCGGAGCACTCCATGAACCATCCGATCCGCTGGGGCATCCTCGGCACCGGTATCATTGCCCGCCAGTTTGCTGAAGCTCTACGCCATGTGCCCGATGCACAATTACAGGCAATCGCCTCACGCCAGCACGATACCGCCCTCGCTTTTGGCCGCGACTTTGCCGTACCGAGTTGCCACGGCAGCTACGCCGCGCTGGCCTCGGACCCCGATGTCGACGTGATCTACATCGCTACGCCGCATCCGCTGCATGCCGAAAATATGCGGTTGTGCCTGCAGGCCGGCAAGCCGGTGCTGTGCGAAAAACCGTTCACGATGCATGCAGGGCAAGCGCGCAGCGTTGTCGCTCTGGCGCGCGAAAAAGGCCTTTTCCTGATGGAAGCGATGTGGAGCCGCTTCCTGCCGGGCATCGTCGAGGCCAAACGACTGGTCGACTCCGGCCTCATCGGCCGCGCACAGCACGTGCAGGCTGATTTCGGTTATTACGCCGAAGTGGGGCCCGAACACCGCTTGCTCGATCCGGTGCTGGGAGGCGGCGCGTTGCTGGATCTGGGGATTTATCCGTTGTCGATGGCAGCGTATTTTCTCGGACCAGTGGCGTCGGCGCACGCGATCGCCGAACTCGGCGCGACCGGGGTCGATGAACAGACTGCGTTCACGTTGCGTCATGCCGATGGGGGATTGTCGTCTTGCTTTTGTTCGTTCAGGGTGACCACGCCGCGCGAATTGGTGATCTCGGGGCCGCTGGGGTCAATCCGTGTCGCCAAGCCGTTTTCCGAAGCCAGACACATCACGATTGCACTGAGCGATACCGAAGTGCAGACCTTGACGATGCCGCTGATCGGCAACGGCTATGCGCACGAAGCCATTGAAGTAGGTCGCTGTCTGCGAGGCGGACTACGGGAAAGTCCGGTCATGCCGTTGGACCAGACGGTCGCACTGCTCGACAATCTCGATCAAATGCGCGGCCAGATCGGCCTGCGCTACCCGGCCGATGGCCAGTAACGCGGACGGGTGAGGCGACGGCGACTTCAGAAATCAAGCGCTCGGCACGCAGCTGCTTGAACAGATCAGTGAACGACTCCTCCGTCGATTGATAACCGGTGAAACCCAGCTTCGGTAACTGTCAACCTACCTGTCGCGTCACTTCAATCAGACGACCGACATCAAGGTCAGAGGTGCGTTTCGCACCGTCCCCGACCTATGAAGTCGGCGATGGCGATGGTGAAGCGGTGCTGGCGATGGCACTGGCCGGCTGCGGCATCTGCCAGTTACCATCGTTTCTGGTCAGAGAACCCCTGCGCAGTGGCGCGCTGGTCAGCCTGCTGGACGATGTATCGACTTGCGAGAGCGAGATTTATGCGGTGTGGCCGCAGACGCGGCATTTGCTGCCGAAACTCATGCGGGTAATTGATGTGCTGGAGATGAAGGGAAGAGCCGGTTTGTTAGGTTAACATGCTGCCATAAAAAATTGAAAGCCCATTACTTGTGAACCGATTACCTATTCAATGTGCAAAATTACAATAATCCAAGTAGCGCTGCCTTCACAACTGCCTGCGTTTTATTGACTGCATTTAATTTTTTAATCACGTTATTAATGTGAAAATTAGCGGTACTCACCGAGATAATCAGGATACGGCCTATCTCATAGGACGTCTTTCCATCCGCCGTCCAGCGCATTACTTCCTTTTCACGCAACGTCAGTTGCGCGAGAGACTCTGGAAATTCTTTCGGCAAGACCAGATCGGTCATGCCAAGTAATAGAAGTTGAGCAATATGCTGCATCCTCACCAAATACCTGCCCAACTCCTCCGCACCCACCTGTTCCACACTTCTTGCAAAAGAAATCATCCCGATTGTTCCGCGCATGTCGCGTGCGGGCTGCGACCAGCCATATTGCAGGCCATGCTCCCGGGCTTCCTCCCACATTTCCGGTGCAGCATTAAATGTTTTTTCATTCCACAGGATTGGTGCCACGGAAGAAAGCCCGTGACGAACGGTCGGATCAATCGCCAAATAATTTTTACGCTGATAAATCTGCCACCATTGTTCAGGATAATTATTATGGACAATAAATTTTGGATTATTTATTGGCAACGGTAATACCATCCCAAAACTACAAAATTCAAATCCAACTTCAGCTGACCTGACTGACAAATAATTAAAGAATTCCTGCTAACTGGGTTTTTTCGAGATGACATGAAAGTCATCTTCTTTCCATTTATCCATTTATTCCTTAGCCTGACCCGGCAACAATATCACTATGAAAAAAATAATTACCAGCAGGAGATGAATTCTGTTTTTTAAAAATAGTGAACTGACTTTACGCTTTATTTATAATAATGCAACTTAAAGTTCAGGTATATTAAATACCAGTTAATACAATCCCCCCTTACACATTGACTGCTGATTAGTCTCCCGGATTTTGCGTCGACTCCACCGCAACTATTTTTACAATAGCTACCTGATAACTATATGAGTAGGCAAAAAAGCAGCAGAAAGCTTTAATGCATACATCGGGTTGCCTACCAACCCGACGGTTTCCCTCCTGAATATTCACCCGTCATCCGGCAGGAAACCATGCTTGTCACATTTAACGGAGCGGCCATTTCGATGATCACGATCCTTCAGGGAAAGATAGAGCGCGTCACCGGCGCAGGGACAAAAATTAATTGCTCAGAGGGGAAGGTCTGGATCACGCAGGATGGATATCGAGAGGACACGATTCTGTGTGCAGGCGAATCACTCATCCTCAAAACGGCAGGATTGACACTGGTCAATGCAATCGTGAACGCAACCATCATTGTGACGAGCGATGCCTCCCAAGGAATCGCGGCGCGGTCAGTCCCTGAGCCAACCGCCGGTCGACTGCCTGCGACCGAGACACTAGCGACGCCGGACGGGCGTCTCTTTGGAACACCTTGCTAATCCTTAACCATTGAGAGACAGCCATGAAACTGACATCCATCGCAACAAAGATCGTCCTCTTAGTCATGATCTCGACCCTATCCGGCCTGCTTTATGCCGAATATCTCCGCTTACCGCATGGAATCACCGGGTCACACCCGGTCAGCAACCAGGCCAAGGAAATGACCGACACAACCATGAGCATGTCGACCGCACAGCAGGTAGAGGGCCCGACCGCGATGTACGGTTCCCCGCGCAGCGGGATCGAAGAAGCGTCGCAGCCACAGGCATTCTGAATACGGTTTTATCCACCATCACAGGGTGAAATAACTGTCCGCTTATTGCGGACAGTTTCCGTTAGGGCGGGCTGTTTGCACAATCACGCTCCATGCCAGCGCATGCACACGCGACAGGCGCCACTGAACCGCACACTTTCTGGTGCGAACGGCCTCCAGATGCCAGATCGCCCCCGCCGACAATCTGATCAGTAACCACTGCACGTCATCACGTCATCACGTCATCGCGACGACATCTTGAATTCATCCGCACCATCCCCACGTTCACCGTCAGCAGCAATCTCCATCCATTCCCATTCCCGAGACAACAATGACCACAACCGAAAAGCAAACCCTGGGTTTCCAGACCGAAGTCACGCAACTGCTGCAGCTGATGATTCACTCGCTGTACTCGAACAAGGAAATTTTCCTGCGCGAGCTGATTTCGAATGCTTCCGACGCGGCTGACAAGCTGCGCTTTGAGGGCATCAACGACGCGACCTTGTACGAAGACGATGCCGAACTGAAAATCACGGTCGGCTTCGACAAGACGGCACGCACCATCACCATTGCCGACAACGGCATCGGCATGAGCCGCGATGAGGCCATTGCGCATCTCGGTACCATTGCCAAATCCGGCACCAAGGATTTCTTTTCGCAGTTGTCCGGCGACCAGCAAAAAGACGCGGCACTGATCGGCCAGTTTGGCGTCGGCTTTTATTCCGGCTTCATCGTCGCCGACCGCATTACGGTCGATACCCGCCGTGCCGGCTTGCCTGCTGCCGACGGCGTGCGCTGGGAATCCGAAGGTGCCGGGGACTTCACCGTCGAAGCGATCGAGAAAGCACAGCGCGGCACTACCATCACGCTGCATCTGCGGGCTGACCAGGACGAATTCCTATCGGACTGGAAACTAAAGTCCATCATCCGCAAGTATTCGGACCATATTTCGCTGCCAATCCAGATGCAGAAAGAGGAGTGGGACGAAGAGAAAAAAGAATCGGTGGTCACCACCGAACTCGAAACCATCAATCAGGCCAGCGCGCTGTGGGCACGCAACCGTAACGAAATCACGCCGGAGCAGTATGTCGAGTTCTACAAGCATGTCTCGCATGACTACGAAGCGCCACTGACTTACACCCACAACCGCGTTGAAGGCCGCAGCGAGTACACGCAACTGCTGTACATCCCGGCGCGCGCCCCGTTCGATCTGTGGGATCGCAACAAGCGCGGTGGTATCAAGCTGTACGTCAAGCGTGTGTTCATCATGGACGATGCCGAACAATTGATGCCGGTGTACCTGCGCTTTACCAAGGGCGTGATTGATTCGAACGACCTGCCATTGAACGTCTCGCGCGAGTTGCTGCAGGAGTCACGCGACGTCAAGGTGATCCGCGAAGGCTCGACCAAGCGCGTGCTGTCGATGCTGGAAGAACTGGCCAACAACGACGAGCAAGCCGAAAAAGACAAGTACGCCACGTTCTGGAACGAGTTCGGCCAAGTCCTGAAAGAAGGCATTGGCGAAGACGCGACCAACAAGGATCGGCTTGCCAAGCTGCTGCGTTTCTCGTCAACGAACACCGATGACAGCGCACAAACCACCTCGTTCGCCGATTACATAGGCCGCATGAAAGAAGGCCAGGACAAGATTTATTACGCCACCGGTGAAACCTTTACCGCCGCGAAGAACAGCCCGCACCTCGAAATCTTCCGCAAGAAAGGTGTCGAAGTCTTGCTGATGACGGATCGCGTCGATGAATGGATGCTGTCGTTCCTGACCGAATTCGACGGCAAGGAACTGACCTCGGTCGCCAAGGGTGGCCTCGATCTGGGCAAGCTCGAAGACGAAGCCGAGAAAAAGCAGCACGAAGAAACCGAAGTGCAGTACCACGACCTGGTCGCGAAAATGAAAACCGCGCTGGCCGACAAGGCCAAGGATGTGCGGGTCACGTTCCGCCTGACCGATTCGCCAGCCTGTCTGGTGGCTGACGAGAACGAGTTGTCGGGCAACCTGATGCGCATGCTGAAAGCTGCTGGCCAGAGTGCACCGGATTCGAAACCCATCCTCGAAATCAATCCGGATCATCCGCTGGTGCAACGCCTGAAGTACGAAGAAGCCAAGTTCGATGACTGGTCCAACATCCTGTTCGACCAGGCCATGCTGGCCGAAGGCGGCGCGCTGACGGATCCGGCGGCGTTTGTGAAACGGTTGAATGAGCTGTTGCTGGGGATGGCTAGCCGGTAAGTACGCACGCAAGGCTGGTGGCCGGAAAAACCCGGCCGGGCTGACCAATGGCGCAATCACCTTCGGGTGGTTGCGCTTTTTTTTGTGTGGCTTCAGACCACGAAAGGTCAACGGTTAGCGATTCTGTCGATGAGCTCCATCGCACACCTGGAAACGTACGGCACCGGCAACACCACCGATGGATAATTACGTCGTATATACTTCACATATACTCATTATCGCAAAGACACTGCCATGTCTAAAGAAGCTGTTTTTACAATGAAACTTGAAGCGGAGTTGCGCGCCGCCTTCATGGCCGAAGCGCAAGCGTCGCATCGCCCTGCCTCACAGATCGTCCGAGATATGATGCGCGGGTTCGTCCAGAACCAGCGCGATGCACGTGACTACGACGAATTTTTGCGTGACAAGGTGGCGACCGCACGGCTGTCGATGCAGGCGGGATCTGGCGACACGAATGAAACGGTGGAAGCCCGATTTGCCGCGCGGCGTGCTCAATTGATCAAAAAAACCGAGGAATGAAACTCCGTTGGACACCCGAAGCGGAACAAGATCGCGAGGATATCTTCGACTATATTGTTCGGGACAACGAACCGGCTGCAGTGACCATGGATGCCCTGTTCAGCGACGCCGCGCATAACCTGACCGACTTTCCGCAGATTGGTCGTATCGGACAAATTCCCGGTACGCGAGAGTGGATTCCGCACGAAAGCTATCGTCTGGTTTACGAAATTGAAGGCGATACCGTTTGGATACTTGCACTGGTGAGCACGTCAAGACAGTGGCCACCGGTCAACCGGAAAAGGTAATCTTCCTGCATCAACCATCACACACCATACTCCCGCTCCACCCGGCAAATCCGCACCCGATACGCCGCATACCAATTCTCCCGACCACTCTGCTGCGCCACCAGATGCGCGGCATTCTTCTTCCATGCAGCGATCGCCTCCAATCCATCCCAATACGAGACCGTGATCCCGACCGATTCGCGG
>JBLHMB010000039.1:0-32563 GCA_047621665.1 Bradyrhizobium sp.
CACTTTGCGCCCAAGGGCCCGCCATGCACGTCCTCATCTGGTTTGTCATTCTTTACTGGGTGGTATCGGTCGGCATCGGCTTGTATGCGGCGCGCTTCGTCAAGAACTCAAAAGATTACGCGCTAGCCGGCCGTGCGCTGCCGATGTCGGTCGTCACCGCCACCGTGTTTGCCACCTGGTTCGGTTCCGAAGCCGTACTCGGTATCTCAGCGACCTTTGTCAAGGAAGGCTTACGTGGCGTCATTGCCGACCCGTTCGGTTCCTCGATGTGCCTGATTCTGGTCGGCCTGTTTTTTGCCCGCCCGCTGTACCGGATGAACCTGCTGACGATTGGCGACTTCTACCGCAACAAGTTCGGTCGTGTGGTCGAGGTGCTGGTGACGATCTGTATCGTGGTCTCGTATCTCGGCTGGGTGGCGGCGCAGATCAAGGCGCTCGGTCTGGTGTTTTTTGTGGTGTCTGGTGGCGCTATCCCGATGGATACCGGCATGATGATCGGGGCGGCCAGCGTGCTGGTCTATACGCTGATGGGTGGCATGTGGGCCGTCGCGGTGACCGATTTCCTGCAAATGATCATCATCGTGCTCGGCATGCTTTACATCGGCTGGGAAGTTTCGGCGATGGCAGGTGGGGCCTCGGTGGTGGTAGCGCATGCGGCCAACGCCGGCAAGTTCGCGTTCTGGCCGGCGCCCACATCGCGCGAGATGCTGTGGTTCGGTGCGGCATGGATCACGATGATGCTGGGCTCGATTCCGCAACAGGACGTGTTCCAGCGTGTCGGGTCCTCGAAAAATGAAAAAATTGCCGTCCGGGCTTCAATTCTCGGTGGGGTGATGTACTTCTGTTTCGCCTTCATCCCGATGTTTCTGGCGTATTCGGCGACCCTGATCGACCCGCAGATGGTGGCCGGATTGATTGACACCGACCCGCAACTGATCCTGCCGACACTGATCATGACCAAGGTGCCGCTGATCGCGCAGGTGATGTTTTTTGGCGCGCTGCTGTCGGCCATCAAGAGCTGCGCCAGCGCGACCCTGCTGGCACCGTCGATTACCTTCACTGAAAATATCCTGAAAGGGCTGTTGCCAGTACAGACCGACAAGCAATTTTTGCTCGGCATGCGGGTCGTGCTGGTGATCTTCACGGTGATTGTCACCGCCTTTGCGCTGCACAGCCAATCGAGCATTTACAAGATGGTCGAAAACGCCTACAAGATCACGCTGGTGGCAGCGTTCGTGCCGCTGGCGCTCGGTTTGTACTGGAAATACGCGACCCGGCAAGGTGCGCTGGCCTCAATCTTTTTTGGTTTGTCGTCGTGGCTGTTGCTGGAAGGGTTCGCACCGGACGGTTACTGGCCACCGCAACTGGTTGGTGTCGTACTCAGCCTGGCTGCAATGGTGCTGGGGTCGCTGTTGCCGCAGGTCACGCGTGCACCGGTGACAGCGCCGCAGAGTTGATGTTTGAATGGCGTTGACTTGCCGCAATCCTCTCCGGTTCGCCTCTGAAACCCTCTATAATCCAGTCTTTTGATCGCTCTCTGTCAGGGATTTTTTCATGCCGATTTATGCGTACCGCTGCGAAGCGTGTGGTTTTGCCAAGGATGTATTGCAAAAGATGTCCGATCCCAAGTTGACTGACTGCCCGGAATGCGGCAAGGACACGTTCAAAAAGCAGTTAACGGCCGCCGGTTTTCAGCTCAAGGGTACCGGTTGGTATGCAACCGATTTCCGTGGTGGCGCTGCGACCAACGCGCCGCCGGCCGCTCAGGCAGAACCGGCCAAGTCTGGCGATACCGCGGCGGCGGCTGCGCCTGCCACGGCGACACCAGCTCCGGCTGCAGCCGCGGCGACCAGCGCGGTGTCGACCAAGTCCGATAAGGGCGGCAGCACGCCGTCGGCAACCTGATTTTTCGAACCGCCACTGTAGTGGCAACAAGGCCAGCTCACCATGCTTCGTAAATATTTCGTCACCGGTTTGCTTATTCTGGTCCCGCTGGCGATCACGCTGTGGGTCATCAATCTGATCATCGGCACCATGGACCAGTCCTTGTTGCTGCTGCCGGTGCGCTGGCGTCCGGAAGTCCTGTTCGGTTTTGCGATACCGGGCTTGGGTACCATCCTGACCTTGCTGATCATTTTCGTCACTGGCCTGGCGACGCGCAATTTTGTCGGCAACCATGTCGTGATCTGGTGGGAACGGTTGCTGACGCGCATTCCGGTCGTCAACTCGATTTATTCCAGCGTCAAGCAAGTCTCGGATACCTTGTTGTCGTCGTCCGGCAATGCCTTTCGCAAGGCCGTGCTGGTCGAGTATCCGCGTCGCGGCAGCTGGACCATCGCCTTTCTGACCGGCGTACCGGGCGGCGATGTACGCAATCATCTGGTGGGCGATTTCATCAGTATCTATGTGCCGACCACGCCAAATCCGACCTCGGGATTTTTCCTGATGGTGCCGCGTGACGAAACCATCGAACTCGACATGACAGTCGATGCTGCACTCAAGTACATCGTCTCGATGGGCGTTGTCGCTCCCGAGCATTTCGAAAAAAAAATCATCATTGATCCTGCCAGCGTGGCGACCTGAAGCCTGCGGGCAGCGGTCGGACACGGCAGAACACCTGAACAACTGAAACACTGAATACGGAAACCGAACATGTCCATGCGAACTCACTATTGCGGCCTTACTACTGAAGCGCTGCTCGGCCAAACTGTCAGCCTGTGCGGCTGGGTCCATCGCCGGCGCGACCACGGCGGCGTCATTTTTATCGACTTGCGCGACCGCGAAGGCCTGGTCCAGGTTGTCTGCAATCCGGAGCAAGCTGAAGTCTTCAGCACCGCCGAAATCGTGCGCAATGAATTTTGCATGCGCGTCACTGGTGTGGTGCGCTTGCGTCCGGACGGCACGACCAACAACAACCTGCCATCGGGCAAAATCGAAGTGTTGTGCGAGCAGCTTGAAGTGCTCAATCCGTCGGTCACGCCGCCGTTCCAGCTCGACGATGACAACCTCTCCGAGACCACCCGGCTGACCCATCGCGTGCTGGACCTGCGCCGTCCGCAGATGCAGAACAACTTGCGTCTGCGTTACAAGGTGACGATGGAAGTGCGCAAGTTCCTAGACGCACACGGCTTCATCGATATCGAAACACCGATGCTGACCAAATCGACACCGGAAGGCGCGCGTGATTATCTGGTGCCGTCACGCGTCAATGCCGGACAATTTTTTGCGCTGCCGCAGTCGCCGCAATTGTTCAAGCAATTGCTGATGGTGGCCAACTTCGACCGCTATTACCAGATCGTCAAATGCTTTCGCGATGAAGATTTGCGGGCCGATCGCCAGCCGGAATTTACCCAGATCGATTGCGAAACCTCGTTCATGAACGAACAGGAAATCCGCGACCTGTTCGAAGGCATGATCCGGCTGGTCTTCAAGAACGCGCTTGATATCGATTTGCCGAACCCGTTCCCGGTGATGCCGTACTCGGAGTCGATGGGCTTGTATGGTTCCGACAAACCGGACATGCGTGTCAAGCTGGCGTTCACCGACCTGACTGAAGTGATGAAGGATGTCGACTTCAAGGTCTTCTCGGGCGCGGCCAACATGCTCGGCGGTCGGGTGGTCGGCATGCGTGTACCGGGTGGTAGCGCCATGCCGCGCTCGGAAATCGACGCTTATACCCAGTTCGTCGGCATCTATGGCGCCAAAGGGTTGGCATACATCAAGGTCAACGAAATCGCCAAGGGCCGCGAAGGGTTGCAATCGCCGATTGTCAAGAATCTGCATGATGCCGCCTTGACCCGCATCCTCGAACTGACCGGCGCGCAGGACGGCGACCTGATTTTCTTCGGTGCCGACAAGGCCAAGATCGTCAACGATGCGATCGGTGCATTGCGCGTCAAAGTCGGTCATTCCGATTTCGGCAAAAAGAACAACTTGTTCGACGATGTCTGGAAACCATTGTGGGTAGTGGATTTCCCGATGTTCGAATACGACGAGGAAGGCGATCGCTGGCACGCCGCGCACCATCCGTTCACGGCACCGAAAGACGGTCATGAAGACTTCCTCGAAACCGATCCGGGCCAGTGCATTGCCAAGGCCTACGACATGGTTCTCAATGGTTGGGAACTCGGTGGCGGTTCGGTCCGTATCCATCGTGCCGAAGTGCAGAGCAAGGTGTTCCGCGCAATGAAAATCGACGATGACGAAGCGCAGCTCAAGTTCGGCTTCCTGCTCGACGCGTTGCAATACGGCGCGCCGCCGCATGGTGGCCTGGCTTTCGGCCTCGACCGTATCGTCACGATGATGACCGGTGCCGATTCGATTCGCGACGTGATCGCCTTCCCGAAAACCCAGCGTGCACAATGTTTGCTGACCCAGGCACCCTCACCGGTCGACGAGAAGCAGTTGCGCGAGTTGCACATCCGGTTGCGCGCCGTGGAACCCGTCATCAAGGGGTAACCTGCGCCACGTCCGTTTCAGGGCATAATCAAAAGGCGCGTATTTTCGCGCCTTTTTTTTGAGCCTGTTGATGACCACACCCCCATTCAAGATCCCCGAGTCCGTGCTCGTCGTGATCCACACCGCCGCCCTTGAAGTCCTGCTGATCCAGCGCACCGACAAGGCCGGTTTCTGGCAATCCGTGACCGGTTCGAAAGATGCCCTCGACGAGCCGCTGGCTTTTACCGCCGAACGCGAAGTGGCTGAGGAAACCGGTATCCTCATCAGCGCAGCCGGTGCACCATCGCCGGCAGATCTGCGTGACTGGCAGCTGGAAAATATCTACGAAATCTACCCGGTCTGGCGGCACCGCTATGCACCCGGCATCACGCGCAATACCGAACACGTCTTCAGTCTGCAGGTGCCACGCGATATCGTCGTCACTTTGTCCGCTCGCGAACATACAAGTTACCAATGGCTGCCTTACCATCAGGCTGCTGATCGTTGCTTCTCTCCGTCGAATGCCGAGGCTATCTTGCAACTGCCTGCACGGCTGCGCTTACCGGAGTCTCCAGGACCCACATGAAAATTCGTATTGCCACTTACAACATCCACAAAGGGGTTTCGTCGTTCGGCAACAAGCCGCGCGTTGTTGCCCTCAAGCAGGCACTGGCGGCAATGCAGGCCAATGTCTATTTTTTGCAGGAAGTGCAGGGTCGCCATGATTTACTGGCAGCGCGCCACGCGGGGTTGTGGCCGGGCCAGGCCCAGCATGAATTTCTCGCCGGTGACTCGCACCAGGCCGTCTACGGGATGAACGCGGTCTATGACCACGGCCATCATGGCAATGCGCTGCTGAGCAATTTGCCGATCGCTTCATCACGCAATCAGGATGTATCGGATCACAAGTACGAGTCGCGCGGCATCCTGCATTGCCTGATTCATCTCGACACGCAGCCGGTCCATTGTTACGTAATTCACCTCGGCCTGTTCGCCGGTGGCCGGCGTCGTCAGGCCGAAGCACTGATCGAGGCTGTGCTGGATTCGGCACCACCGGGCGCGCCGGTGATCATTGCCGGTGACTTCAATGACTGGGGCAACCACCTCAGCGAAGCGCTGCGCTCCCGGCTGGGCGTCACCGAAGTGTTTGACGAGCGCGTGCCCAGCGTTGGCATGGGCAGCTTTCTGCGTCGTCTGAGTGGACTGAATGCAAAAATTCAGCCGGCGCGCACTTTCCCGGCGATGCTGCCATTTCTTCAGCTTGACCGGATTTACGTGCGCGGCTTCAGTATCGAATCAGCCGACGTGCTCAAGGGTGCGCTGTGGGCCCGGTTGTCGGATCACGCGCCCATCCTGGCGACGTTGCAGCTGAAATGAGGCAGACAGAATGCGCCTGCGTCCGGTAGGTCTGGTTGCGGGTAACCAGTTGAGCCTGCTTGAGTGCGGTGCCGAATTTTTCCCGGCGCTGATCGCGGCGTTTGACGCCGCCAAAGTCGAGATACACCTCGAAACCTACATGTTTGCCGACGACCAGACTGGTGTCAGTATCAAGGCGGCACTGCTGCGCGCGGCCACACGGGGCGTGGTGGTGTATGTCATTACGGACTGGATCGGTACCGGCCGGGCGCAATCCACCCGGCTCGACCGTGACCTGCGTGCCGGTGGCGTTCACCATCGCAGCTTCAATCCGTGGTTTCGGCGCGGCTTGGCGCGTACGCACCGCAAGCTATGCGTGGTCGATCGTGATCTCGCCTTCATCGGTGGTCTCAATATCAACGACGACATGATTTCCGACGATGCGACGCGCAGTGTGCTGCCCGAGCCGCGCTGGGACTTTGCCGTCAAGATTCACGGTCCTCTGGTCAGGCTGATGCATCTTGAAACCGAGGCGCAGTGGCTGCGTCTGGGCAGTCTGAAGCTGCGTGCACGCTGGGAATTGTTTCGCGAGACGCGCTCAGCGCGGGAAGCCGGTAACGGTAGCGGCGCGCTGGCAGGACTGGTGATCCGTGACAATCTGCGCAACCGGCGCACGATCCAGCGCGTGACGTTGCAGGCGCTGGGCAGCGCGCGACACAGCGCGATCCTGGCGACGCCGTATTTTGCCCCCGGCCGGAAATTACGCGATGCACTCGCGCAAGCGGCCGCTCGGGGCATCGACGTGACCTTGCTGCTTGGGGTCGGCCAGTTCCGCATGCAGGATGCGGTGGCCCATTCGTTTTATCCCAATCTCTTGCAATGCGGCGTCAAGGTGGTGGAATTCCGTCGTACCCAGTTGCATGCGAAAGTGGCCGTGGTCGACGATGACTGGGCTACAGTGGGTTCCAGCAACTACGACGGCCTGAGTCTGTTCCTGAATCAGGAAGCTAACATCGTGATCCGCGACAAGGCATTCGCCGGGCGTTTGCGCGCTCACATCGAACAGGCCGTCAGCGACAGCGCCACCATCGCGCCCGAGGATTTTGCCCATGTGGGCCGGTTAGCCCGCATCTGGTATGGCGCTGCCTACTTTTGCTATCGCGGCTTGTTGCGCATTGCTACGCTCGGGCGTTATTCCTGAGAACACGCTCGCGCTTCAGATTTTTACCCAGACACCTTTGTAAATGATCGGTCCGCTTGGCCCGTTCGGATCCGGTGAGCCGCCCTTGGGTTCCAGCGAGATGGCCAGCAACGGAATCGACGCAGGTGTCAGGCCGGGTGCCAGCGGCAACGTGATCGTGCCGCCGGCGGCCAGCAGACCGAGCGAGCGTGGTGCGCCGGTGGTTGGCACGGCCCACAATTGCAAGCTCTTGTCGGCGGCGATGTCCTGGCGATTGACCAGTTTGATCGTGACCTGGCCGCGCAACGGATCGCCGGTTGCCAGCGCTACCGGCATCGACTTGTCATCGGTCAACATCGCCACATACGTGGTGGCCGGTACGGTCTGCTCGAATTGTTTGGTTACCAGCATGCCCACCAGAACGGTCGCCATGACCGTCGAGACCAGCCCGAGTCCACGCCAGAAAGCCAGGTCGTTGCGCAGACTGCGCCAGAAGGCCATCCGGTCGGTGCCGCTGCCCGTCGTTGCTAGCTGTAGACGGCTGGCGAGCCTGGTCCAGACTTGCGGTGAGGGTTGCGCCGCCGGTGCCAGTTCGGCCATCGGATGCAGCCGGTCCTGCCATTCGGCAACGGAGCGACGCAGCACCGGGCTGTCTGCCAGCAAGGTGTCGAAGCGGCGGCGGGCTCCGCCCTTGAGCGTACCGAGCGCATATTCTGCACTGAGTCGCTCTATCAATTTTTCATTATCGAGAATGTTCATGCGCCTTCCAGCTTGGTCAGACAGACGCGCAAGCGTTCCAGTCCGCGGCGGATCCAGGTTTTCACGGTGCCGATCGGCAGTTTCATGTGTTCGGCTACTTCGCTATGCGACATATCGTGATAAAAAGCCATCGCCACGGCTTGCCGGTGCAGCCCTTCCAGGCGTGACAGGCAGCCTGCCAGCGCGGCCGACTCCTGCGACAACTGCAACGCGGCAAGTGGCGTCAGGTCACTACCTTCCATGGCATCCATGACGTCCTTGTCAAAGGTGTCTGCATCGAGTTCGACTGTGTGGTCGACCCGGCGCAGCATATCGAACGCTTTGTTACGGACAATGGTGGTCATCCATGTCATCGGCGCGGCCAGACTGGCCTGGTAACTCGCGGCATTGTTCCAGACGCTGACAAAGGCTTCCTGCAATACCTCTTCGGCCACTTCCCGCTTGATCAATATACGTAGCGCAAAGCCAAACAGTTTCGATGATGTTGCATCGTAGAGTGAGCGAAAGGCGCTCGCATCTTTGTGGGCTACGGCGGCAAGCCAGATTTTTAGTTGCTGGGGGTCGGGAGTTGACAATGGGGAGTCCGTAGAAAAAGTGGGCGCTTCATTGGTCGCTGCATGGGCGCTGCGAATAGCCATGCGGCCGCGAAATTCCCTGCTATTTTTTGGTCCAGTGTATAGCAAGTTGTGCGCCGTCCGGCATACCGGTGCAGGCATTACAATCAAGCTTGATTTTTTTCTGTTCAATCCCTCAATGGCGCCATGAATAACGACACCGTCCGTATCGACAAATGGCTTTGGGCAGCCCGATTTTTCAAAACCCGCTCGCTCGCCACTGACGCGGTTGATAACGGCAAGGTGCGCCTCAACGGCGCCCGTACCAAGCCTGCTCACAGCGTCAAGCCGGGCGACCTGCTGGTTATCCATAACGGCACGACCGAATGGGAAGTCGGGGTGCTCGCACTGGCCGAGGTGCGCGGATCAGCCGACATTGCGCGCACCTTGTATGCCGAAACCGAATCCAGCAGCGCACGGCGTGCCAATGAGTCCGAACAGCACAAGCTCTATCGCGAGCCGGGTACGACCATCAAGGGACGACCCACCAAGCGCGACCGGCGTGCGCTCGAACGCAGCAGTTCGTAGCCGTCCCTGCCTGCTCCCGGGCGCAATGCCGCCCGTGCTGTCGTTTGTATAGAACGACGGCTCTAAGTTCTCTCTTTACTTTCACCTCGTCGTGCATAATAGTACGAACGTACGATTTTTGACGTCGGTCGATATCGCGACAACGTAATGGCAACTCAGTAGCAACTCATTAGCAACTCAGTGGCAACTCAATGACAGGCACCTCCGTGGCAACCAACAGTACCGAACCATCGACCCGATTCATGCGCAAAGGCGAACTCACCCGCGCCGCCATCCTTGATGTCGCCCTCGACTTATCCAGTCGCGACGGCCTCGAAGGACTGACCATCGGCCTGCTGGCCGACAAGATGAACATGAGTAAATCGGGCGTGTTTGCCCACTTCGGTTCGCGCGAGGATTTGCAGATCGAAGTCCTGAAGTTGTATCACCATCATTTTGAACAGGAAGTGTTTTACCCCAGCGTGAAAGAAGCGCGCGGACTGCCTCGCCTCAAGGGCATGTTCGCGCGCTGGATCAAGCGGGTCACGGTCGAGATCGCCTCGGGTTGCATCTACATCAGCGGGGCGGTCGAATACGACGATCGTCCGGGTGCGATCCGTGAAGAGCTCGAAGCGATGGTGCTGGCGTGGCAAACGGCGCTGTATCGCTGCGTCGAACAAGCCACTTATATGGGCCATTTGCGCGCCGGTACCGACCCGCAGCAAATGGTCTTTGAAATGTATGGCCTGATTCTGGCGTTGCATCACGATGCCCGTTTCATCAAGCGTCCCGGCAGTGTCGAACGGGCCCAGCTGGGTTTCGAACGGCTGCTGCAGAGTTACCAGAATGCCGCGCCGCCAGTCCCGGGCGCAAATGAAAAATCACCTCCCGCTGTCACTTAGACAGTCTGAACAATATTCCCATCCAGGAGAACACCATGGGCCAGTACATCGCACCGTTACGTGACATGCAATTCGTTTTACATGAACTGCTGCAAGTGGAAGACGAACTCAAAGCCATGCCCAAGCATGCCGAGACCAACCGCGAACTGATCGACCAGGTGCTGGAAGAGGGTGGCAAGTTCACCTCGCAAATCCTGTTTCCGCTGAACCATTCGGGCGACCGCGAAGGCTGCCACCTCGACAAGGTCACGCATGAAGTGACACCGCCAAAAGGTTTCAAGGCGGCTTACAAACAATACGTCGAAGCCGGCTGGCCGTCAGTTTCGTGCGACCCCGAATACGGCGGTCAGGGCTTGCCGCTGGTAGTCAACAACTCGTTCTACGAAATGCTCAATTCGGCCAATCAGGCCTGGACCATGTATCCCGGCCTGTCGCACGGTGCCTATGAATGCCTGCACGAACACGGCACGCCGGAACAGAAAGCGCTGTACCTGCCGAAGCTTGTGTCGGGCGAATGGACCGGGACGATGTGCCTGACCGAATCGCATTGCGGTACCGACCTCGGCATGTTGCGCTCGAAAGCCGAGCCACAAGCCGATGGCTCGTTCAAGATAACCGGCGGCAAAATTTTCATCTCTGCCGGCGAACACGACATGTCGGCCAACATCATCCATCTGGTGCTGGCGCGCTTGCCGGATGCACCGGCCGGCACCAAAGGCATCTCGCTGTTCGTCGTGCCGAAATTCCTGCCGAACGCCGATGGTTCGGTCGGCGCACGCAACCCGATTTTTTGCGGCGCGATCGAAGAGAAGATGGGCATCCACGGCAACTCGACCTGCCAGATGAACATGGACGAAGCCACCGGCTGGCTGATCGGCCAACCGCACAAGGGCTTGAACGCGATGTTCGTGATGATGAACGCAGCACGTTTGGGTGTCGGCATGCAATCGCTCGGTTTGACCGAAGTGGCCTTCCAGAATGCGCTGGTGTACGCCAAGGATCGCCTGCAAATGCGCAGCCTGACCGGCGTCAAGGCACCTGAAAAAGCCGCTGATCCGATCATCGTCCATCCTGATGTACGCCGCATGCTGCTGACCGCCAAAGCCTACGCCGAAGGTGGCCGCGCATTCAGCTCGTACGTTGCGCTGCAGATCGACAAGGAACTCAACCATCCTGACGAAGAAGTGCGCAAGGACGCCGCTGACGAAGTCGCGCTGCTCACACCAATCATCAAATCCTTCCTGACCGACAACGGCTGGATCGCTACTTCGGAAGCGATGCAGGTCTACGGCGGCCACGGTTTCATCGCCGAATGGGGCATGGAGCAATACGTGCGCGACTCGCGCATCAACATGATTTACGAAGGCACCAACACGATCCAGTCACTCGATTTGCTGGGTCGCAAAGTGCTGATGGACAACGGCGCGAAGCTGCGCAAGTTCGGCGCGAAAGTGCAAGCCTTCGTCGAAGAAAACGGCACCGACGAAGCGATGTCCGAATTCATCACGCCACTGGCTGATCTCGGCGACAAGGTCACCAAGCTGACGATGGAAATCGGCATGAAGGCATTCCAGAATCCCGATGAAGTCGGCGCGGCTGCCGTGCCGTATCTGCGTGTGGTCGGCCATATGGTGTATGCGTATTTCTTTGCCCGCATGGCCAAGATCGCGCTGGAAAAGCAGGATGGTGGCGACAAGTTTTATCAATCGAAACTCGGTACGGCGCGCTTTTATTTTGCCCGCTTGCTGCCGGAGACGGCGATGCTGATTCGTCAGGCGCGTTCGGGAAGTGCCAGTTTGATGGCGCTGGATGCTGATTTGTTTTAGCTTTGATGGTTTGCTCGCGTGGGCACGGTGAATCCGTGCCCACCCTACGGGGGCGCAATGTTGCCCGCGCGGGACACCTGTCCCGGTAGGGTGGGCACGCTGTTGTGCCCACGCGAGCGACCCGCATTCGCATCGCTTCCCGCTTCATGCAACTTTCAAGGAGTCCAATCATGTCCAATTTCATCGTCAAAAAAGTCGCCGTCCTCGGCGCCGGCGTCATGGGTGCGCAGATCGCTGCGCATTGCATCAACGCACGTGTCCCGGTCGTACTGTTCGATCTGCCCGCCAAGGAAGGTGCCAAGAACGGCATCGTCCTGCGCGCCATCGAGAACCTGAAAAAACTCAGCCCTGCGCCTTTCGGCAACAAGGATGACGCCGCACTGATCGAAGTGGCCAACTACGAAGACAACCTCGACCTGCTGGCCGGTTGCGACCTGATCATCGAAGCCATTGCCGAGCGCATGGACTGGAAGCACGACCTCTACAAGAAGGTCGCACCGCACATTGCGCCGAACGCCATCTTCGCGTCGAACACCTCGGGCCTGTCGATCACGGCCTTGTCGGAAGGCTTCGATGCCGAACTCAAGGCGCGTTTTTGCGGCGTGCATTTTTTCAATCCGCCGCGCTACATGCATCTGGTCGAGCTGATCCCGACTGCTGCTACGGCCCCACTTATCCTCGACCAGCTCGAAGGTTTCCTCGCCTCGACACTGGGCAAGGGCGTTGTCCGCGCCATCGATACGCCGAACTTCATCGCCAACCGTGTCGGTATCTTCGGCATGCTGGCCACCATCCACGAAGCCGACAAGTTCGGCCTGTCGGTTGACGTCGTTGATGACCTGACCGGTGCCAAGCTCGGTCGCGCCAAGTCGGGCACTTTCCGTACTGCCGACGTGGTCGGTCTGGATACGATGGGCCATGTCATCAAGACCATGCAGGATCACCTGAAAGACGACCCGTTTTACAGCACTTACGCGACGCCGCCGCTGCTGGCGAAACTGATCGAGCAGGGCGCGCTGGGCCAGAAAGCCGGTGCCGGTTTCTACAAAAAAGTCGGCAAGGATATCCTGCGTATTGATGCGGCCAGCGCGAGCTATGTCGCCGGTGGCGGCAAGGTTGATGACATCGTCGCCCGCATCCTGAAAGAGAAAGATCCGGCCAAGCGGATGAAGGCGCTGCATGATTCGACCAACCCGCAAGCGCAATTTTTGTGGGCGATTTACCGCGACGTATTCCATTACATCGCAATCCATCTGGAGTCGATTGCCGACAACGCGCGCGATGTCGATTTTGCGTTGCGCTTCGGTTTCGGCTGGAACCTCGGACCGTTCGAAACCTGGCAAGCCGCCGGCTGGCAGCAGGTCGCGACCTGGGTCAAGGAAGACATCGATGGCGGCAAGGCACTGAGCACCGCGCCATTGCCGGCCTGGGTATTCGACGGCCGCACGGGCGTGCATGCCGAAGACGGTTCGTACTCGGTTTCCCGCAAGACCAATATCGGCCGTTCCGCATTGCCGGTGTATCAGCGTCAGGCTTTCCGTGCACCCGTGCTCGGCTCCGGCGCGGCAGATGGCCGCACCGATGGCACCACCGTGTTCGAAGATGAATCGGTACGGATCTGGCATCAGGGTGACGAAGTCCTGATCCTGTCGCTGAAAACCAAGATGCATGTGATCGGTGCCGGCGTCATCGCCGGTCTGTCGAAAGCGATTGCCGAAGCTGAAGCCAACTACAAGGGGCTGGTGATCTGGAGCGCCGACGCGGCCGAAGGTGGCGCATTCTCGGCCGGTGCCGACCTGCAATCAATGCTGCCGCTGTTCATGTCCGGCGGCATCAAGGCAATTGAGCCGGAAGTCGCCAAATTGCAGCAGGCCCATCAGGCGCTGAAGTACGCCAATGTGCCGGTAGTCGCAGCGGTCTCGGGACTGGCGCTCGGCGGTGGTTGCGAGCTGATGCTGCACGCGGCTAAACGGGTCGCCTCGATCGAGTCGTACATCGGTCTGGTCGAAGTCGGCGTTGGTTTGATTCCTGCCGGCGGCGGTTTGAAGGAAGCCGCACTGCGCGCCGCAGCCGATGCCAAGGGCACCGACCTGCTGCAATTTCTGAAAAATTATTTCACCCATGCGGCCACCGCCGCCGTGTCGAAATCGGCGCACGAAGCGCAAAAAATGGGCTATCTGAAAGCGACCGACGTGATCGTTTTCAACGCCTACGAATTGCTGCATGTCGCCAAGGTCGAAGCGCGCGCGATGTTCGATGCCGGTTATCGCGCACCGATGCAGGCGCTGGTGCCGGTGGCCGGACGCTACGGTATTGCGACCGTCTCGGCCCAGCTGGTCAACATGCGCGATGGTGGTTTTATCTCGGCGCATGACTACAAGCTTGGCGCGATGATCGCGTCCATTGTGTGCGGCGGCGACGTCGATGAAGGCAGTCTGGTCAACGAGCAGTGGTTGCTCGATCTGGAGCGCAAGGCGTTCATGGAACTGCTCAACCATCCTAAGACCCAGGAGCGGATCATGGGGATGATGCAGACCGGCAAGCCAGTCCGGAACTAATTCGCGAGCGGGGCGCAACCATTGTCTTGCGCCCTGTTCGGACACCAACATGCAGTACAGGAGAATCCCATGAGCAAACAACTTCAAGACGCCTACATCGTCGCCGCGACCCGCACCCCGATTGGCAAGGCACCCCGCGGCATGTTCCGCAGCACCCGTCCCGATGACCTGCTGGTCCGCGCGATCCAGTCGGCCATGCTGCAAGTACCGGGCCTTGACCCGGCCACCATCGAAGATGCCATCGTCGGCTGTTCGTTTCCCGAAGGTGCCCAAGGTCTCAACATCGGTCGTATGGCTGTGCTGCTGGCCGGCTTGCCGAAGACCGTCGGTGGCGTCACCGTCAACCGTTACTGCGCGTCCGGCATCACGGCTGTCGCGATGGCAGCCGACCGGATTCGTGTCGGTCAGGCCGACGTGATGATCGCCGCCGGGGTCGAGTCGATGTCGATGGTGCCGATGATGGGTTTCCATCCATCGATGAACATGGACATCTTCAAGGACGACAATATCGGCATGGCCTACGGCATGGGATTGACCGCCGAAAAAGTCGCGCAGCAATGGAAAGTCTCGCGCGACGCGCAGGATGAATTCGCGCTGCAATCGCACCTGAAAGCGATCGCCGCGCAGCAAGCCGGTGAATTCAATGACGAGATGACGTCCTTCGACATCATCGAACGCGTACCGAACCTGGCCACCGGTCAGATTGATGTGCGCACCCGTACCGTCAATCAGGATGAAGGCGCGCGCGCCGAATCGACGCTGGCGTCACTGGGCAAACTCAAGCCGGTGTTCGCCGCCAAAGGCTCGGTCACAGCCGGCAATAGCTCGCAGATGTCGGACGGTGCCGGTGCACTGATTATCGTCAGCGAAAAAATCCTCAAGCAATTCAACCTGACGCCATTGGCGCGCTTTGCCTCGTTTGCGGTGCGCGGCGTGCCACCGGAAATCATGGGCATCGGTCCGAAGGAAGCCATTCCTGCCGCGTTGCGTGCGGCCGGTATCACGCAGGACCAGATCGACTGGTTCGAATTGAACGAAGCGTTTGCCGCGCAATCGCTGGCGGTCATCAATGACCTCGGGCTCGATCCGGCCAAGGTCAATCCGATGGGCGGCGCGATTGCGCTCGGCCATCCGCTGGGTGCCACCGGTGCAATCCGTTCGGCCACCGTGATCCATGCGTTGCGTCGCAAGAACCTGAAGTACGGCATGGTGACGATGTGCGTTGGTACCGGCATGGGCGCGGCCGGTATTTTCGAGCGGATGTAATTTTTTGCGCGGGTGGTACTTTTTAGTATTTTGAGATGCCCGCGCGTTGCGTAATCATACAAAACAGTACAGGAGACCAGATGGATATCTTGATCAGCAAGGAAAACCGCATCCTGACGATGCAATTCAATCGTCCCGAAAAGAAGAATGCGATCACTGCCGCGATGTACCAGGCCATGGCCAATGCCTTGCGCGAGGCCGACAGCGATGCCGAGGTGCGCGTCATCCTGATCACCGGCCATCCGCAAATTTTTACGGCCGGCAATGATCTGGAAGATTTCATCAAGAATCCGCCGCAGTCGATGGAGAGTCCGGTGCACCAGTTCCTGCATCAGATCAGCCATGCCAGCAAGCCGGTGGTGGCCGCGGTGTCGGGTGCGGCAGTCGGTATCGGCACTACGCTGCTGCTGCATTGCGACCTGGTGTATGCGTCGGAGGCAGCCAAATTCATGATGCCGTTTTCGCAGCTGGGATTGTGTCCGGAAGCGGCGTCGAGCCTGCTGTTTCCGCAACTGGCAGGTTACCAGCGTGCCGCTGAAAAACTGCTGCTCGGTGAAGCCTTCATGGCGGAGGAAGCGCAGCAGATGGGACTGGTCAACAAAGTGCTGCCAGCGGACCAGTTGCTGGAGTTTGCCCTCGCCCAGGCGACCAAGCTGGTGCGGCTGCCGGCGTCGTCGATGCTGGTCACCAAGCGCCTGATGAAAGCCGGCCAGACAGCCGCGATCGATGCGCGCATGCGCGAAGAGGGCAAGGATTTTGGCGCGATGCTGGGCGCACCAGCGGCCAAAGAAGCCTTTGCCGCATTTTTCCAGAAGCGCAAACCGGACTTTTCGCAACTGGATTGAGCGCTGTTGGCAAGGCGGGACAGAGTTAACGGGCGATCTGTCAGGTGCTTCGCGGTATCCTGATGGTGTTCTGTTTATCCTGTCGCGGTTCGCTGCGCGGGACTGTTGCAGGATCAACCCGCCTTACTTTTTACAAGGAAACCAGCCAATGGCCGCCCAACCCGAAAACACCAGCATGGCGCTCTTCTGCGACTTTGAAAACGTCGTGCTCGGTGTACGCGACGCCAAACTGGCCGCCTTTGACATCAGCAAGGTACTGGAGCGCTTGCTGCTCAAGGGCAGCATCGTGGTCAAGAAAGCCTATTGCGATTGGGATCGCTACAAGGACTTCAAGGCACCGATGCATGAAGCGGCGTTCGAACTGATCGAGATCCCGCACCTGCGGCAGTCCGGCAAGAACTCGGCCGACATCCGGATGGTGGTCGATGCACTCGACCTTTGCTACACCAAGGCGCATGTCGATACGTTCGTCATCATCAGCGGCGATTCGGATTTTTCGCCGCTGGTATCGAAACTGCGCGAGAACAACAAGCGTGTCATCGGCGTCGGCGTCAAGGATTCCACCTCGAACCTGCTCAGCGCCAATTGCGACGAATTCATTTTTTATGAAGATCTGGTGCAGGTCATTCCCACGCGCAAGAAAGCGGTCGTGAAGAAGCCGGCTGCGCTCAAGGACGAGGGTAAAAGCGGCAAGCGCGAAGCCAAATCCGTTGTTGCGAAATCAGAAGACGACAAGCGGGCCGACCTGCTTGAGTTCCTGACCAATACCGTCGAGGCACTGATCGCCGAGCGCGGTTCGGATGAAAAGATCTGGGCCTCGATGGTGAAGTCAACGATGCAGCGCCGTCGTCCGGGATTCAATGAATCGGCGTACGGCTATCGCTCGTTCAAGGAGCTGGTCGAAGATGCGCAGCGGCACAAACTGCTGGTCATCGTGCTCGATGAAAAGGCGTCGCAATATACGATCCGCCTGGCTGCTATCGAGGACTGAGTGCGCGTTGCGTGCGCCGGTTACGTGCCGCCGGCCGGACTATTGGGAACAATGCGCATGCCGCTGAGGATGTCATGCAATTCGGCCCGGTTGTAGGCGGCCCGCATTGCATCCTTGGGGCTGATGGTTTTTTTGGCGACCAGCTGAGTCAGTGATTCATTGAGACTACGTGACATGTTGTCTTCCTTGCGCTTCATGAAGTCGGCCAGCATGTGGAATTTTTCGTTGTCAGCGATCAGGTGGGCGATTTGCTGATGGTCGTTGAACAGCAGTTCGCTGGCCAGTGCCAGCGAGTCACCGCTTTCGGTCGGCACCAGCGTCTGGCTGATCACGCCGATCAGCGAACCGGCCAGCGTGACGGCACGCTGGCTGCGTTGCTCGGGGCCAAAAAATGCCAGCAACTTCGACAGCGCACTGAGAGCGCTGTTGGTATGCATGGTGGCCAGCACCAGATGGCCGGATTCGCCGGCATGCAGCAAGGTGTCGGCGGTGTCGAAGTCGCGGATTTCGCCGACCATCAGGATGTCGGGATTCTGCCGCATGGCTTCGCGCAGACCGGATGAAAAGCTGGGTGTGTCGGTCGGTACTTCCTTGTGCGAGATGATCGACAACTTGCGTTCGAGCAGGTACTCGATCGGCTCCTCGATCGTGATGATGTGGCCGCTGCGGGTGCTGTTGAAATAATCGAGCATCGCCGCGATCGTCGTGGTCTTGCCCGATCCGGTCGGGCCGGTGACCAGGATGATGCCGCGGGTGGCTTCGAGCATGCTGCGCACATACAGCGGCAAGCCGGTTTTTTCCATCGCGATCGGGCGCAGTGGCAGGCGCCGGATCGCCACCTTGATTTTTTCACGCGACCCGCTGTAGTACACATTGCAGCGCAGCCGGCACTGCGTCAGCAAAAAGGACCGGTCGATCGCCCCGCTGGCGATTTTTTCTTCCCATTCGGGATCGATGGCCATGAGCAGCGGAACCAGTTCTTCGCGCTGTACCGGTTCGGCATTCATCGATTGCCATTTGCGCGGTGTCTTCACCATCATCGGCGTGTCCTGCTCGATGTGGATGTCGGTAAATACCTGGCCGATGCTGACGAGCTCGATGATCTCTTGCAGCAGGTCGCGAAACAGGACGGTGGGGGCATTCATCAGGGTTCTCCGTTGAAATAGTCAGCGCGGCAAGTTGCGATACACCCGCTGCGCATAGGCCGCACGTTTTGCCGGCTGGCTTGAGTTGTAGGCACCGACGGCGTCCCATGAATTGCCGAGTCGCTGCATGTTCTGTGACAAAATCCAGGCCCCGACATGGATGCTGGTGCAGGGGTCGCGCAATTGCTGCTCGCCGATACCGTACTGGCGCAGCAACGGAAACCAGCGGCTGTTGATCTGCATCAGACCAAGGTCGACGCTGCCATTGCGATTGCGATTGATCGCATCGGGATTCATGGCCGACTCGGTGCGCGCGATCGCTACCAGCATTGCCGAGTTGACGCCGTAGCGTTGGGCGGCTTCTTGCCAGCAGGCGTGGGCGGGCGGTGCGATTGGCAGCAACAGCAATGCCGTGAGCGCGGTCATTGGCGTCGATAGAAGGCGGTGTGATGGTTGCATGTCACGGTGGCGCAAAATTCGGCGCTGGTGGCGGTGTCAGCGAATTGGTAACTAGATAAAGATACGTTCCACTCGTTGCGTACGGTACATTACTTGTTGACTGACAAACTAAAATATTACCGGATCTGTCCGCTCCCATTGATCCAGGTTCTTGCAAAATATTACCAAACGAGGTTGTCATGTTGCATGGATCACCTGCACTTATTGCAGGTAGTAAGACGCTGTTAGTTTCTATATAAGACGTTATTACGTGATCCATGGCTAAGATCGTGCCAAATAATGCTCTAGCACCAAGGCCATACTGCCAATAGTCTCCGTTTTTAAGCGTGAGATTTCCGAACTCCGACCTGATATCACCGTCCACATTAACTTTGCCACTGACAGTCACATTGCCTGGCACGCCCGGTATGCCGGGCAGTGCCAGGTTGCCTTCCATAGTCAGGTTGC
Organism: Bradyrhizobium sp.; assembly: GCA_047621665.1. Taxonomy (GTDB): domain Bacteria; phylum Pseudomonadota; class Gammaproteobacteria; order Burkholderiales; family Burkholderiaceae_D; genus Actimicrobium. The sequence goes on from JBLHMB010000039.1 coordinate 19,293, forward strand.
CGTTTTGATCGAGCGCCAGCGGTGTCCAGCCGCCACCATTGCTCATGTAGGCACGGCCCGTATCCAACGTGGCATACACGTCGCCGGCCTTGGTCGTGGCAACGGGCGGCAACGTCGCGTAACTGGCAACCGGGGCTTTCCAGGTCGAGTTGGTGAGCGGATCCGCCCATTTATTGGTGGTCAGGTCGCATGTGAGCATGTGCCCGTTCAAATCCACCGCCAGCGCAGCAGTCGGGCCGCAAGCTGTATCAATCACTTTGATGGCGGCATTGGCCATACCAATTGGCGTCGACATCGTGTTGTATGCAGGATTGCCGTTGGGATTCCGGTACAGGAAATCTGCCGCTGTCTGACCTACACCATAAAAGAGCGCCGTGGCCAGATGGCCATTGTCGGCCGGGGTGCCGGAGCAATTTGCTGCGGTGAAATCGCTCAGTGATGGTACGGACGAAGTGTTGTCCAGCATCCAGCTCCCGTATGCGCCACGAGCGATCAGTCCCGATGCCGGAACCTTTGGTGTGACGTAGGTGATGGCGCCACCGCCGGTATTTGCATTGGCCGCCACGTAGCCGATATCGGCATCGGGAATCGGGGTTCCCCCTTCGGTGACCAGCAGGACTTCCAGTTGCGTCGCCGTGTTCTTACGCACCAGCATGCAGGGTGTTTGCTGATACGCATTTTTCGCGGTAAAGCTGGGGGGCAGATAAGCGACGGGTGCCTGCAGGGTTGCTAATGTTACGGCGACGGTGGTGCCGACCGGGTTGGGGGCGGCTAGCAGATTGGTGTAGTTGTCATCCAGGTAGCGTTTGGCTGCGCCGGAAAATAGGACCTGGTGTTGGGCAGTTTGCTGGCTTTTAGTATCTTGCAGCGAGCTATCCAGCAGCGTGCTCAGTCCGAGCAGCATGAACATACCGATAGCCAGTGCAGCCATCATTTCGAGCAGCGAAAAACCGCGTTGTGATTGACGTTTCATGATGTGTCATTCCCGATGGGCCAGCCAGATTGCGGCGCCGTTGGTGATGGGGGCGAATCCGGCTACCGCCGATGTGTTTGGTAGTGCTATCTGGTCAGCACTGACGGTGCCGGGTGCTTCGATCTTCCCTGTCACGGTGTTGGCGCGACCGGCAAGAACCGAACCTTGCGCCAGCGTGGTGATGCCCTTGATGAGGCCGGGTGGACTGATGCCCACCGAGCAGACGATGACCGTGCCGTCCGCAAGGACGGCATTGCGCCATTGGGGCGGACTCAGTGCGGCATAACCGGTCGGAAAAGAAGGTGCCGTGACTTGACCGGTAAACGCTGCGTGTGAGGGATCATTGACAAACTTGATCACACCAAAACGATAGCTCGCCATGTTGGTTGCGAACGAGGTGACCCGCGCGGTCTCTTCCACTTCGGCCAACGCGATTTGCGAGGTCATCGACGCGTAGCCGGTGAGCGACGCGATGATGGCGATGATGGCGATGATCCACATGGCGGTAGTTTTCCGGAGCCGGTTTAGCGGGAAGACCAGATGATGGTGTTAGCGCCGGCTACACAGGCGGCGTCGGCGTTGGCAGGGGTGACCGCTGTGAGCGGTGGGCCCACTACTGCAGTAGCGCCCGCTGCGCCGGCCCCGATGTTAAGCCAACCGGAAGCACCGCTGAGCGCCAGGATGCAGATGTCTCGCGGTACTGCCGTATAGGTGAGATCGAACGTTGCAATTTGCCCCGTCACGGTCACCGCTCCACCCCATGCATTGGTTGCGGCACCCGTTGCAGGGATCACTGCTACCGTGGCGGGAAAGACGCCGGCATTCGCTACCAGGAGATTAAGCGGCGCAGCCGCAGCGGCGCCGTAGGTATTCGATTGCCCCATGTACAGTTTTTTTACCCCTGTACGTATCGATAGCACTTCCTCGGCCAGCCGGTTTGCCTGTGCGCTGCTGAATGCGCCGGTCAGCAGCGATATCGCCCCGAGAATCACGATGGCGGCGATCCCCAGATAGGCAATCCCTTCAAGCAGTGACGCGCCGCGCTGATGCCGGCCGATGGCATTGAAGCGATGAGTGATAGCGGTATATTTCATGATGAACTCCGATTCGGATCAGATTGAGGACAAATAGCGTTAGCGCACCGCGCGCGTCATGTTGGCAATTTCTTGCTGGATGCCAAAAAATCCGGCGACCAGCCAGCTGATAATCACTGCCAGCAAGACGATGGCAACGCCGTTGAGGACTTTCATTTGCAGCGACACGGTCTCGACGCCTTCTTCCATCCATTCGTCAGCCAGTGTTTTCAGGGCTTGTGAAAAGCCTTTGTATTCCGCGTACACACACAGGTCATCGATCATTTCTTCGGAGGGAAACTGGTAGCCGGCATTGCGGAAGGCTTCGCCGCAATTCATGCCGGATTTCACGCCGAGCAAGGCGCCGTCGAGCCGTTCGCGCAGCCACGGCTGGGCCATGTCGCTCAGGCGGATCAGTGATTTTTCGACCGTCACGCCGGCATGCTGGAGCGCCGAAAATGCCATCAGAAATCCGCTGCCGACGACTAGCCGGTAAATCGAATACGGTGCGATCCGATCCGTGAGCACGCGCAGACTGCCGCACCAGCGTGGCATCGACCACAACACCACGCTAAATATCACAACCAGTGTCAGTACAAAAGGCAGCATCCAGTGCTGCACGAGCTGCGACATCACATACAGCGATTTGGCGACGCCATGCCAGGTGGCGGGGTCGACGACCTTGGCGAATTCGGGAATGACGCGGGTGCCAAAGACGTACAGATAGCAGATGATCAGTATCAGGATCGCAATCGGGTAAGTCAGCCCGGAGACGATGACGGCCTTGATTTTTTTGCCTGCCAGAACAACGTCGACGACGCTCAATAATGTGGGCTCAAGCTGTCCGGCCTGTTCGCCAGCGCTGATGATCATGCGTTCGGTGTCGGGTATCCAGAAGCCGAGAGCTTCGCCGAACGTGCTGCCGTTTTGTACCAGACGGCGGCAATCATCGAGAACGATGGCCAGCGGTTCATACGGCTTCTCGCCATTATGGGCGGCGCGGTCGCGTAACTCTTCAAGGATTTTTAGCAGCGGCAAGCCGTTGGCAAGCATTTTCGCGACCTTGCGGTACAAGCGCAAGCGCGACGACTCGGAAAATTGTAGCTTGGCCCAGCGGCGGTTCAGGTCGAGTTGCATGTCAGGCCCTTTTCGTGGAGGTGGCCGACTTGGTGCGCTGATCCAGTGGTATCAGGTGGCCGACGGTTTGTTCTGCCATGCGCGGGTCGATCAATCCATCGGCGATCTTGCTAATGGCATGTTCGATCAGCGTCTGGCCACCCAGCATCGCGCGCCAGTACGCCGTTGCGCCGACCTTGTCCGCATTGCGCAGGAACGTGCAGAGATCTGCATCGGGCAGTATCACCTCAGCGACCACCGTGCGTCCTATCGTTCCTTTGCCGCCGCATGCCTTGCAGCCGTTACCGGTCAGATAAACCCTGGCGAGATTATTGTCGACAGCTTTGTGCAGGCGCTCGGTTTGCTCGATACTCAATTCATTTTCGCAAGTGGCCAGGCGGCGGCGGCAATGCGGACAAAGTAATTTGACCAGACGCTGGCTGATTAGCCCGGTGATGATGGTGTGGTCAGCCGTCATGGCCAGCGGCAGACCGAGGTCGACCAGCCGGTCGATGATGGCGACGGCGCTATTGGCATGCACGGTAGACCATACCTGGTGCCCGGTCATTGCCGCGCGCAACGCGCTCTGGGCCGATGCACCATCGCGAATTTCGCCGATCATGATGGTGTCGGGGTCGAGCCGCATCGCATTCGAGATCGCCGCCGAGAACAGGCGCGAGCGTTCGACTTCATTGGTGGCGTTGGTGACGGCAGTCTGGACTGCGCCTGGGATCGGATATTCGACCGGGTCTTCGACGGTGATGACATGCATCTTGCCTTGCGATTCGATCAGTTCGCCGCTCAGGACCCGTTGCAACGTGGTCGATTTGCCGGAACCGGTCGGCCCGCTGATGATGTTGATGCCGATCGGCTGGTCTTTCAGGACCTGGATCAGACGGGTATGCTCTTCGGAAAATCCGAGCGGGCGCAAGTCGATATGGTCACCGGCGTCGTTGTACAGCAGACGCAATACCATCAGGTTGCCTTCGCTGGTAGGCGCCGTAGCGATACGGACGCCATAGAGCATGTCCGGCAACTTGTCGCGGTCGCCGATGCTGGCATCCTGGCGCTCGGTCGGCTTGTAGGAGTTGTCAGAGACAGCGGTCATCGCGCCATAAATCGTCGCCAGCAGACGTTCGCCGTACTCGCGGGTCTGACTACCGACCTTGATCAGATCGTTATATATGCGGAAATAAAAATCGGTGCTTAGTTTGTTGACCCGGATGTGGATGTCCGAGGCGCGTTCACGGCAACCGCGTGCCAGTAAATCCTTGGCCGTGACTTGCATGACCGTGTGTTCCTGGTGGCGTACGATATTGTCGTTGCCACTGCGATACAGGCGACCGATGACCTCAATGGCGCAGTAGACGATCGTGAAAGAACGTTTCAGCCGTTCAAGTCGGGCCCGGTAAGATTGCACGTGGGCGTTGAGCGCCTGACCACTGGCGATCAACAGTCGCCCATCTGATAGCAGACATAGCAATTTTCGCTCTTCTTCGCTGGCCTCAAAGCTGCCGCTTACACTGAGTATCGTGGCCGACATGAGGTCAACCTTGTTGACGACGATCGACTCGATGGGCAATGAAAAGTCGTTCTCCAATTGCTTGTAACGGGTATTCATTTTCCGGGTGCCTTGGCTGGTAGGTGAGGTACCTGGCTATATCCCGGTGCGACGGGTGGGAGGGCCATCATGGCCGGGACTGCGCCGGAGGCCGCCGAAATGAGCGCCGCATTACCCGGTAACAGGCGGACGTTACGTCGTTTTTCGGCAGACACCGTGACTTCGTTGGTCCGGACCGATAGCACCCGCATGCCATTGGGTAAAACGTCGCCGGTACGCACATCAATGCTGCTACCGTTTTCAAATAGCAGTGTGGCAAACACTGCGTCACCAATACCCTCGATGGATTGCACCGTCGGGTCTCCCGGTGCGCCCGGGCGGGCATTCTGGTCGATGCTGGTCTGGCGATTATTCAGGTCAGCTTGCAGCTGCAGGATTTTTGTCTGGACCGCGAGTTGGCGTTCCTGCGCTTTGAGCACCAGCGTTTCGGCATCAATACGCGAGAGCTGATCGGCGATGCTTTCACCGCTCGCTGCCACGCAGGGTTGCAGAACAAACGGCAGGGCCAGGGCCAGACTGCCTAGTAGATTATTTCGCATAGACCACTCCTTCAATAAGCCAGTTACCGGAATTCCAGCTGATGCGGTTGAGTCGCACCCCTCGTTGGCTGATCACCGTACTGGCCATCAGCGGCGTCAGCGTGCCCAGATCAGCGCTCAAGGTGTACGTTTTCCACTCGATTTTTGGTACAGGGACACTGCCTGTCTCGGGCAGCAAAGACGCTGGTGGTACGACTGCTGGTGCAGCAGGTGTCAGCCTCAGGGTGATGCCCAGTGACTGGCTGCTTTCCAGTAAATTGCGCAAGACGACATCGGCTGGCAGCAAGACATCTTTGCCATTTGCCTTGAGTTCGATCACGTCGGTGCTGGTGGCCTGGGTACCGCTTATGGCGACGATGGCTTTCGGTATTTTTTCAAGCAGGTAGCGCACGTTGGCACCGTTACTGGACCAGCTGTAATCGACTTTATTCGTATGGCACTGGAGTTGGTCGAGTTGCCAGCCACCTGCGACCAATGGGTCGAGTTTGGCCAGGCACGCACGCGCAAAATCAAGCGCCAGCGGTTTCGCCAGCCACGGACGCTCGTCTGACTGACGGGTAGTGTTGGCACTGAGCCGGGCCCTTGCAACCGCGATCGCCAGTTCTTTTTCCTGCTCTTTTTTTTGATGCTGCTGAAAAAAATACAGACCGATGGCAGCGGCTACGATCAGACTTCCAGCTCCTGCTGCCATGGCGATGGCCGGCGGGATGGTGGTTTTGACCGGCCGTAAGGCAGACCAGGTACGGACATGTAGCTGACCGCTTTTATGCTTGGGCAGCAAGGTGTCGAGCGTCTTCGCATTGAAGTTATGGAAGCCGTACTGTTCGAGCTCGGGTTCGCCAATAACGACATTCCAGCCACCCAGCGCATAGTCGCCCTGCAGGCGATCGAGTACTTCCTCGCGACTGCCAGCGAAGTCGCCATTGGGCAAAAAATTGGCATCGCGCACTGCGCAGTAAGCCCAAAAGTCATCGGGCAGTTTGAGCGCGCACAGCCAGTTGTGGGCCGGTTGCTGATGGCCATCGTAAAGGGCACCTTCCATCGCGATCGTTTTCGAAATGATCGCTGCCAGTGATTGCTGTCCGCGTTTTGCGCCGTCCCCGGTATTGGCATAGCCGGCCTGGGCCATCGCCTGGTCTTTACGTAGCACCAGGAGATCCGCATCGATTTTGAAGGCGAGCTGGCAAGCTTCTTTCCACAAGTCGCGCGGGCGTGACAGCGATTGCCAGAACAGGCCGCAAACGAATCGGTTCTTGCCGATCTGGAGTGAGTGTAGAGGCATGATCAGGAGGCCCGCATGGCAATCGGCGTAATCATGATCACGATGACTTCCTTGTTGGTGGTGGCTCCGAGGCTGCCGCCCAGCAACAGGTTGGTCGGCGTGCCTACTCCCTGCTGATTCAGGTTGTCGTCGGTTTGCTCAAACCCGCTGATGATTAATGTTTCGTTGGACTTCATGGCGACCCGCTGCAGGAAATTACGGGTTTCGGTTTCCGGCGTTTCGATGGTGGCGTTACTGCTGCTGACGGTGCGCAGCGCACGCAGCGACGAGATGTCAGTCGAAAACTGGAGCAGTACCGTGCCGTTATTGAGTACGTTTGGCAAAATCGACATATTGAAACCGGTAGTGATAGTGCCCGGTGTCAGTGTGGTGGTCGTGCCTACATTGGGTGTTTGCGTGGTTTGCGAGGATTTCAGATACGAGGTCTGCTTGGCTACCTGCACTGGTACCGGCTGGTTATTGAGCGTGACGACCGAGGCCGATGTTTCGCGTCGGACCCGGCCCTGTTCGGACAGCGCTTCGATCATCATCGCGCTGCCGGCCATGTTGCTGGTGGCCGTATTGAGGATCGCCGCCGAGAATGAACTGGTATTGGCGACCTTCGGCAGCGTGTTGGTCAGACCGTATTTGTTGGTCAGTGTCTTGTACACAGCATCCCACTTGATGCCATAGTTATCGCCGCGCGTGAGCGTGACGGCTAGTACCGTGACATTGACCATCACCTGGCGCGACAGCGCGCGGTTTTCCTTGTCGATGAACAGCGCAATCCGTTCGAGATTGTCGGGGGTATCAGAGACCGTGATGGACCCGGTAGCCGGTGATGCCATCACTTTCCCCTGCGTAGAAATCATGATGCCAATCGCTTTTTCGATGCTCGAAAACACCGATAGCGTGGACTTGACCGCGGTATTTTGCGAGTTGGCGGCATTGACGCTCGTCCCGCTGCCTTCGCCACCGGAACTGGCGCCGCTGGAAACGTTGGCCGTCAGCGCAGAGTCGCCCGGCACCGCCGTGATCTGGAAAGTGCGCGTATCCGTATGGAAAAACTGGATGCTACCGTTCGCATATTTCCACGACACGCCGAAACGGGCGGTGGCGGTATCGAGCAAGCCTTTGAGAGTGCCACCTTAAAAATCGATGCGTATCGATGTTTTTTCCGGGACAGTTGGCATGAGCGATGGCGCTCTCGCGTTTGCCGGGATTTTTTCGGGTTGCCCCGCGTTGAGTGCATCTGCTGTGATTTTGGTCGGAACAGAGGAGCGCAGCGTGATCCGTTCGGCGAACTCCGACAGCGAACTGACTGATCTTTCGAACGTGGCCGGTTGGTTGAAAATCGGCGGTAGCGGTACCTGGCTATTACGCGCCAGACTGCGACCTATCCAGATACCCGGGTCATGCTGGACGCTTGGCAGCGCCTGGCCGGTCGGGCCGTCGACTTTACCCACTTCGCGCGTTAGTGCGGAGGTTCGCGTTTCGCTGGCACTGACGCGGTCCGCGATATCTTTTTGCATGCTGGTGCATGCTGGCAGCAGCATGGTACTGATCAAGGCAACAAGCGAGACCTGTTTCATTGTTGTACCCCTTTGGCAATGATGCGCAACACTCGGTTGCCTTCGAAAAATATCGCGGTAATTGGCGTTTCGCTCGATTGCAGACTGTTTGCCAGCGCGGTGACTGCGTCTTCGAAGGATCCGTTAACACTGGCGGCAGCTTCAATCGAGATGTCCTGTGGCAGTTCCCAGATCAGCTGCCAGCCGGCGGTCAAGGACCAGCGGGCGAGCGCATTTTGCAGGGTTTTATCGGCCGGGGTTGTGGTCCATGCTGTCATCGGGGCAGGCGCATCGATGGTCTCGCTAGCGGGACTTTGCGCAGCGATGAGTTGCGGCGAGTTGGGATTTTGTGCCGGCAGAGTCGCTGTCTCCAATGCGTCAATGCGCAGAAGATCCCCTGTCACGTGCCACGAAAAATGGTGTTCTTTGGCTAAGGCGTCGAGTACTTGCTGTGGTGGCAGACTGACATTGCCGGTGACCCGGCCATTGATGCCGGCAGCAATCTTGAGTTTTAAGTGCTGCGATTTGGCAAGTTGCGCCAGCAGCTTGTGCAAGTCACGGTCTTTTGCCTGGTACTTGAATTGCGGTTTGTGCCAATTGATTTCAGCTTCCGCCAGTGCCTGATCAGACAGGACGAATCCGTTTGCTGCGATGAGCGTGGCGACAAAAGCACGAGCGGTAAATAACGATAGCCTAAATTGCATGACAGTTCCCGGGAAGGTGGTCTCGTCGCCCCTTTTTATGGGGATCGGCGTAAATCAGCGTGTTAGGAGGATGACTGATTTAGTAACTACAAGTTGCTGTAAATCAGTACTTTCAGTCTATTCGTGAGGATTGGAAAATACAACCACTTCGTAGATGCACAACGGAAATGTTTTCGTGTGGTGTGCAAAAGAGAAACAGGTTTTTCAAAGGTGCGTTGAGCCATGGTACGAGTCTGTTGTTGCTATTGGTTCCTCCATAAATACTTTCATCACATAACTTTTCCATCGCCGGTTCCGTATCTAAGGAAAGAATCGCCCCATGCATTCCTCTTCCAACTCAGCTTTGTTGATTTATCTGCTACATCCGAATGCCTTGCTGGCCAGAGACACGGCACTGCAAATGGCGCAAATAGGTTATCCGTTGACGGTCTTTGCCACGCTGGCCGAACTGGGTAGCGCCACTAATTGTCAGGTTCCCGCAGTCGTATTGGTGGATCTGGGTAAGGTTCCAGCCAGCAAGCTGTTACAGCAAGAGCTGGTGCGGTTACGTCAGCTTGGTGGCTTTGCGTTGATATTGCTGTCTTCACGCGGCAATTTTGAAGCGCGACTCAATGCGGTACAGGCAGGCGCCGACGCGTATTTCATCCGTCCAATTGACCTGCTGATGGTGGGAAAAGAAATCGAAGCATTGGTAAGGCGCCGCGAACAGTCGCCCTACCGGATCATGCTGGTCAGCGAGGACGATCTGTATGCAGAGATGTTGCGGCGGACTGGCATGGATGTTGTTCGCACCCACAAACCGTCAGAACTATTCAATTTGAGCGGGACGTATCAGCCGGAGCTGATTTTGGTCGCGGCAACACTGCAGGATTGCAATGGTATTGATCTGATTCGGCTGATTCGTCAGAACGCCTGTTTTCTGGATATTCCGGTCATCTGCATTGGTGACCAGTCCGACGAGACGCTGCATTTTCCGGCACTGATTGCTGGTGCCGATGATTTTCTTCCCGGTACGATCGATGCCACGCATCTTGGCGTGACAGTGGCGGGTCGGGCAGAGCGCTACCGTGCGTTGCGTCGGTTGATCATGCACGACAGCCTCACCGGGCTGTATAACCACGCTGCGATCAAGGAGTATCTGGCACGCGAAATGATGCTGATCGAACGGCATGCTGTGCCGTTATCGATGGCCATGATTGACCTGGATTTTTTCAAAAAAGTGAATGACACGTACGGCCATCCTGCCGGCGATCAGGTCATCCGGTCGCTTGCGCGTCTGCTGCAGCAACGATTACGGCGCGGCGATATCATCGGCCGTTACGGCGGTGAAGAGTTTGTCATTGTCATGCCGGCGACGGCGCTCGATGCGGCGCTGGCGGTAGTCGGCGATATTTGTGCTGCCTTCGCACAGGTACGGCAAAGTGCCGACGGAATCGAATTTAACGTGACCTTGTCTGCGGGGGTAGCGGAGGCAGGTGGCCACACCAGTGCGGCGTCGCTGTTGCGCAGTGCGGATGCGGCGCTCTACCAGGCCAAGCACGCCGGACGCAATTGCGTGATTGCGGCGAGCCCTCCGTGAGCAGGGCTGTTACCCTGTCTGCTTGAGGCGCTATATTCAGTTTTATCACCGCTTGACCAGGAGTGAGTTCCCGCATGACCCAGCTATCCGTGAACATTAACAAGATCGCCCTATTGCGCAATTCGCGGGGCCGCAATTATCCCGATGTATGTGGTTTTGCCGAGCGGTTTCTGCAACTCGGCGCGGATGGCATCACGCTTCATCCGCGGCCTGATCAGCGTCATGCACGCTATACGGATGTGACCGAATTGCAGGCGGTAACTGCGGCACACGGCAAGGAGCTCAATGTCGAGGGCTATCCCACTGCCGAGTTTCTTGAGGTAGTACGGCGTGCGCGCCCGGCGCAGTGCACGTTGGTCCCGGATAGTCCCGATCAGGTCACGTCAGATCACGGCTGGGACCTGATTCGCGATGCCGGCTTGTTGCGACCGGTAATCGCCGCGCTCAATGATGACGGCATTCGGGTCAGCCTGTTTGTCGATGTGAATAACGTCCACATTCCGCTGGCACGCGAGCTGGGTGCGGACCGCGTCGAACTCTATACCGAGCCGTATGCCGAGACGTTCGGCACGCCACAGTCCGCGCAGGTGCTTGAGCAATTTCGGGTGGCCTGCGCAATGGCGCAGCAAGCCGGGCTGGGTGTCAATGCCGGTCATGACCTGAACCTGGATAACCTGGCTGACTTTCTGACCATTCCCGCGATTCTCGAAGTATCGATTGGACACGCGCTCATCGTCGAATGTCTGGAACTGGGGTTGCCTGCAGTGCTGGCGCGCTATGTTGCGCTGGTCGGCGCTCGCTGATTTGCCAGACGGGGTGTGACTTCGTCACACCCCGCCAGCAGGATTGCGGCGCAGGAAATCCTGGCGGGACAACGTCGCTGACGACTTTGATAGCGGCAACGGATCGCCGATTGGCACCGTGACATACGGGGAGATGCTGCCTGTGACGGAATCTTCCCGATCATTCTTGTTCTCTATTTTTGGCAAATCATTAAATTCCATCGCGCTGTTCGGATCCGTCGCACTGCGGCGGCGGGTTTCGCTGCGACGCCGTGGTGCTGGCATTACGGTTTTCTTCACGTTGACCGTATAGGGTTTACGCATGCGTGCAATGGGTTCCGGCGATTCGTCGCTCGCATAGAGGCGCATGAATCTTGCCTGGTTACTTTCTCCTAGCGAACGAAGGATCAGAGGCGCCGATGCTGCCAGTCTCAGTACAGGCATGCCTGCTCTGACTGTGTTGAGTTGCGGTGTGTGCTGGACCGGCATCGCAAAGCGCTGCCCATTCTTCTCATCCCTGATCGCCATTTGCTGGAGCAAAAATGATTTCATTGGCGATCCATCGTTCATGCGCAGACCCGGTTGGCGTGGCCCCGGGGCCGGGACCGGCGCGACCCGTGCTAGCTGATCTGCGCCGGAGGCTGCCTGGGCAGTATCGATCAGGAGCCTGCTCGACACCGGAACAGGAGACGTCAGGATGGAGTGAATGGCAGAAATTCTCATGGCAGTCTTCAAAAAGTGGGAGCACAACATGCACGATGTACGTCGATGGGTCCGGTTCTGTGGTCCAAACCGGAGCGCCAGTTCCAAAAATTCAGATCTGAAATAAAAAACCCGCATGGACCTGTTGATGTCGATGCGGGTTTATCCGGCTGTCGCCGCCACCGGAGTGGCAATGACTGGAAGAATTACTTGGCCGGCTGATCTGCGGCTGGCTTGGCGACTTTTTCGGCGGGGGCTTTCCTGACAACAGGTGCCAATTGCTTGCCGATATTGCCATTGTTCAGCCCATCAGCCTTCATGGCGGCCCTGGTTTCAGCTTTCACCTCCGCGCGAGTTTTTCCATCCGCCGTGGAGGCAGTTTTCGGCATTGGTGCTGGCACAGTGACGTTGCTGGTGTTCAGTTTGCCGGCCTCGGCTGCCACTTTGGTGTTCGCTTTGACTTCGGCACGTTTTTTTGTACTGACTGCATCGGCGGCAGGTTTAGTGACGCCCATATTGCCACCCGTGTTCAACTCGCCGGCCTTGATGGCGGCCTTGGTTTCGGCCTTGACTTCAGTCCGGGTCTTGCCGCCATCGACAGGCGCTGTGGTCTGGGCATAAGCTGAAAAGGTAATGCCTTGAACAAGAGCTAACAACAGAAGTGCTTTTTTCATCTTAATTCTCCGGGTGGCAACTTACATAATTAAAAACAATAAAAGGACGGGCTCACACAATTTTAGGTATGCCCGGCCAGTGGGAACCCTGCTGTCGGCAGGGCATTAGGATGAAAATCGAGTCCATCAGGATGGTTCTCTCCTTATCGGAGCGTCTGAAAACCCGGTAAATATCAATCGTGCAATGCAAACGCATCATCCGTGGATTTGTTGACGGTGTGGGGGTCTGATCCGGCAAAGTTCGAAGAAATCCACCACGCTATGTGAGCAATCGAACACAGCGCGCTGTTGGCGCACTACTCGGCAGATTTCGGGAAAATGCGGCAACAGGATACAATGCGCCCCGAAGCAAGCCAGACAGTCGCTGGCCGGTGTCGCGATTTCGGTCGTGGCAATGGCGGGAGGAAGGTCCGGACTCCATAGAGCAGGGTGACGGTTAATGGCCGTCCGCCGTGAGGCGAGGAATAGGGCCACAGAGACGAGCGTATTTAGTTACGGTGAAACGCGGTAACCTCCACCTGGAGCAATTTCAAATAGGCACGCGTTGATGTGACTCGCGGAGCGTGCGGGTAGAAAGCTTGAGCCGTGGAGTAATTCACGGCCTAGAGGAATGGCTGTCATAACGAACGGGCTTGCCCGGGAGTCGTAACAGAATCCGGCCTATCGGCTTGCTTCA
>JBLHMB010000040.1:0-32545 GCA_047621665.1 Bradyrhizobium sp.
GGCAACAACCGGTGCGGTTTCAACAGCGACAGCGACTGGCTCGACGGCAACTGGTGCGGATTCGACAGCGGTAGCGACTGGCTCGGCAACAACCGGTGCGGTTTCAACAGCGACAGCGACTGGCTCGGCGGCAACTGGTGCGGTTTCGACAGCGACAGCGACTGGCTCGGCGGCAACTGGTGCGGTTTCGACAGCGGCAGCGACTGGCCCGGCAACAACCGGTGCGGTTTCGACAGCGGCAGCGACTGGCTCGGCAACAACCGGTGCGGTTTCGACAGCGATAGCGACTGGCTCGGCAACAACCGGTGCGGTTTCGACGACGACAGCAGCTGGCACGGCAACCATTACCGGTGCCGGCATCGTTACGGCAACAGCAGCAACGCGTTCTCCCGAGCGAATGACTTCCTGCGGTACCAGGGGTGCTGGCATCGCGGCACTCAACGCCGATGCGGGATAAGTCACATCGTTATCGTTTGCCAGCAGCTCGGCACGGGCCGTTGCTGCATCGGCAGCGGCAGCGGCAATTGCGTTGGAAGCTACCGGCACAAAAACTTGCTCGGCATTGTCGCTGCTGGTTGACGTTGCGTCGTCGGTTTCTTCGCCTTCATTGCTACCCTCGACGACTTCATTGCCCTCACGATCGCGACGGTTACGGTTGCGACCACCACGACGCCGGCGCCGGCGTTTTTCTTCCAGTTGCTCACCAGTTTCGGCATCGACTGCGGCAGTGCCAGATGGCTCTTCGTCATCCTGAGCCGTTGCATTACTGATGACCTGGACGGCAGATGCCGAGACAGCGGCAGCAATACCGGTTCCAACTGCCACCGGTAACAGCGATTCATCGCTACGGGTTTCGGTTACCACTTCCTTGCGATCTTCACGTGGTGGTCGTGGCGTCCGCTCGCGACGCGGCTCGGCACCGTCACGTGGCTCGCGCGGTTCGCGCACTTCACGTGGTTCACGCACTTCGCGTGGTTCACGCGGCGGGCGTGGGGTACGGGCTGCCGGGGCGGCTGACTCCGTGGCAGCGACGACCGGTGCTGCTTTTGCACCATCTTCGCGGGCCGACTCGTCCCGATCGCGACCACCCCGACCACCGCGACTGCGGCCACGGGTGTTGCGGGCATTTTTGTCATTGCGGTCGGTTTTTTCTTCTGTCTTGGCAACCACGACCGGCGCGACAACGACTGGCTCGGCAGGTTTCTTGAAGAAGAAGCCAATCAGCTTGGCCAGAAATCCTTCTTCAGCAACGGGTGCGGCAACGGGGGCAACAGTCGGCTTGGCGGCCGCTGCAATCTTGCGTTCGACGATCGGTGCCGGCTGGTCTGGCGTGATGCTCTTGACGACGGCTTCCTGACGCGGCTTGGTTTCTTCTTTCTGGCGCTTGCCGTAGCTGATGTCGGTTTCGGCTTCTTCCACCATCGCGTAGCTGGCCTGGATTTCTTCGAGGCGGGCATCGTCATGCTTGATGCGCTCGAGCTTGTAGTGCGGTGTTTCCAGATGCTTGTTTGGAATCATGATGATCGATACCCGGTGACGGGTTTCAATTTTCAGGATTTCGCCGCGCTTTTCATTGAGCAGGAAGGCCGCGACATCGACCGGAGTCTGGATGTGGATTGCGGCTGAATTTTCCTTCATTGCTTCTTCCTGAATGATGCGCAGGACTTGCAAGGCGGACGATTCGGTATCGCGGATGTGGCCGGTACCGTTGCAACGCGGGCAAGTGACATGGCTGCCTTCGGACAACGACGGACGCAGACGCTGGCGCGACAGTTCCATCAGACCGAAACGTGAGATCTTGCCCATCTGGACACGGGCACGGTCAAAGTGCAGTGCATCTTTCAGGCGGGTTTCGACTTCGCGCTGGTTCTTGGTGTTTTCCATGTCGATGAAGTCGATGACGATCAGGCCACCGAGGTCACGCAGACGCAACTGGCGGGCGACTTCTTCGGCGGCTTCGCAGTTGGTGTTAAAGGCGGTGGTTTCGATATCGCTACCGCGGGTGGCACGGGCCGAGTTGACGTCGACCGATACCAGTGCTTCGGTGTGATCAATAACGATCGCGCCACCGGATGGCAATGGTACGGTGCGTGAATACGCGGTTTCAATCTGGTGTTCGATCTGGAAGCGCGAAAACAGCGGCACGTCGTCGCGGTAACGCTTGACCCGGTGCACCATGTCCGGCATCACATGGCTCATGAACTGCTGAGCCTGGTCGTAGATGTCGTCGGTATCGATCAGGATTTCGCCGATATCGGGTTGGAAGTAATCGCGGATTGCGCGAATTACCAGCGAGGATTCCTGATAAATCAGGAAAGCCCCTGTCGATGATTGGCCGGCACCTTCGATGGCGCGCCAGA
This sequence comes from Bradyrhizobium sp., assembly GCA_047621665.1. Classification (GTDB taxonomy): domain Bacteria; phylum Pseudomonadota; class Gammaproteobacteria; order Burkholderiales; family Burkholderiaceae_D; genus Actimicrobium. Next base: position 2,361 of record JBLHMB010000040.1, read on the forward strand.
GTTGCATCAGGTAATTCAAGTCCCACTGCAGTTCATCGACATTGCGGCCAATGCCTGCGGTGCGGGCAATGACGGACATGCCGGCTGGCAGATCGAGCTTGTCCATGGTTTCGCGCAGTTCCTGACGATCTTCGCCTTCGACCCGGCGCGATACACCGCCGCCACGCGGATTGTTCGGCATCAGAACCAGGTAACGTCCGGCCAGCGAGACGAACGAGGTCAGGGCTGCGCCCTTGTTGCCGCGTTCTTCCTTTTCGACCTGGACCATGATTTCCTGGCCTTCGCGCAGCGCTTCCTTGATCGAAGTGGCGCGGACATCAACGCCTTCCTTGAAATAGGTGCGGGCGACTTCCTTGAACGGCAGAAAGCCGTGACGCTCCTCGCCGTAGCTGACGAAGCAGGCTTCGAGCGAAGGTTCGATGCGGGTAATGACACCTTTGTAAATATTGGATTTGCGCTGTTCGCGGCCGGTTGTTTCGATATCGATGTCGATCAGTTTTTGACCATCAACGATAGCGACGCGTAGTTCTTCTTGCTGCGTCGCATTGAATAGCATGCGTTTCATTTTATTTTGCTCCGTGACGACTCAGTGGTCGTCTTCAGTGCCGCCTGATTTTTAGTATGGCGGCAAAAGTACAGGGATGTACGCGAGACCGGAGAGGGCGGGAGGGAACTGCCTTGGCATGCGTCAAACCGGTAGACCGGTTATGCCGCAGCGGGGCGCAGATGACATTGGCTTGATTACCGGCTACATGCCACCGAACGTCGGGCGCTTCGGTTATCGAGCGCAGCATCGGCGGCAGGGCGAACTGGATAAGCTATACAAACTTCCGGGTTCAGCAGAATCGGCAAACAAGGTGCAATTACATCAATCCGCCAGCTTGCCTTTGAGCTGGCAAGCTGGCGGAATTTATCCGTACATTCCGACTTCTCTGATCAACTTTCTTGCGCGCTGTCCGATGACATCAACGGTGCGACCTTGACTCGGGCAAGAATGCTGCATACACAGTTTTTCCATCGTATTTGCAAATTGGCGAGGCCGATGGAGACGCCCCTGTGTAGAATGAACTTCTTTCTCACACCAGCAGCTGTTTTGTAACTACTGCGAAACAAGTATATATTCAAAATGAAGGACTTAGAGAGATTTTCTGGGAAAGAAGCTGAAACGCTCTCACCCTCCCGGCCACTGCAAGATTCTCCCCAAGTTCAGCTCATCACGATTTCCGATGAAGAGTCAGGCCAGCGGATAGATAATTTCCTTTTACGTATCTGCAAGGGCGTGCCTAAAAGCCATATTTACCGGGTGCTGCGTTCCGGTGAAGTGCGCGTCAATAAGGGACGTATTGACCAGACTTACCGGTTGACTGAAGGCGACATCGTGCGCGTGCCGCCTGTACGCGTAGCAGAAAAAAAGGAATCCACCGCGCCAGGCACTGAATTTGCGACGCTGTTCGAAGATAATCATTTGCTGATTATTAACAAGCCGGCAGGCGTCGCCGTGCACGGCGGGTCGGGTGTCAGTTACGGTGTGATCGAGCAATTGCGTGCTGCGCGGCCTGATGCCAAATTTCTGGAACTGGTACACCGGCTCGACCGTGATACTTCAGGCATCTTGATTCTGGCCAAAAAGCGTTCGGCCCTGACCAACCTGCATGCCCAAATTCGTGATGGCGAGATCGATAAGCGCTATTTGTTGCTGGTGCAAGGTGACTGGCAAAATGCCAGGCAGCACGTCAAGCTGGCATTGCATAAATTTAATGCGCCGGATGGCGAGCGGCGGGTGCGGGTGCAGGCTGACGGCTTGGCTTCGCACACGGTTTTCACATTGCTGCGAAAATATGAACAGTTTGCATTTCTTGAAGCAGAACTGAAAACTGGCAGGACGCACCAGATACGAGTCCATGCTGCTTCCAGCGGATTTCCGATCGCCGGTGATGATAAGTATGGTGATTTCGCATTGAACCGGATGCTGCAAAAGGCAGATGGCAAGCGGGTAGCGCTAAAAAGAATGTTCTTGCATGCGCACCAGATCACCTTCGTGCACCCTGATACCGGCAAACCATTGACGCTCAATGCGCCGCTGACGCCGGAATGCCTGCGTTTTCTGGCCAGCCTGACAGAAGCACCGGTCGCCGGCGCGCCGGCCGTAAAGTAATCACTTTAATTTGAAGGAGCCGGTGGCAGCGCCACCGGGCATCATGGCGCGAAAACAATTTGATCTGATCGTGTTCGATTGGGACGGTACGCTGATGGACAGCACCGCTACCATCGTTAAGTGCATTCAGGATTCTGCCCGGGATTTGGGCTTGCCGATTCCCGACAAGCGCGCCGCGTCGTATGTGATCGGACTTGGCTTGCAGGATGCGATGGAAGCGGCCTTGCCCGACCTTGATCCCAAGTATTATCCAAAAATGGTAGAGCGTTATCGTCATCATTATTTGACAACGGGTAATGACTTGACGCTGTTCGATGGTGTTCGTGAAATGTTATTGGATTTGGCTCAGGCAGGGTATTTTCTGGCCGTCGCGACGGGAAAAAGCCGTGTTGGGCTGAATCGCGCACTCAATGCCGCCAAGTTGCTCTCCCTGTTCGATGCCACACGCTGTGCGGACGAAACCTTTTCGAAGCCAAACCCGGCGATGCTGCAGGAACTGACACGCGAACTGGGTCAGGATATGAAGCGCACTTTGATGATCGGCGATACGACGCACGATTTGCAGATGGCGTTGAACGCCGGAGCTGGCGGTGTTGCAGTTCATTACGGGGCGCACTCTGCTGAAGAGTTAGCAGCGCTCAATCCGTTGTTTGCTGCCAATTCCGTACTTGAATTACATACCTGGTTGTCCAGTAATGCCTGATCTGTCGGCCATACCTGTCTGTGACTCGAGTTTCCTCGCCGAGGGCGGTAAAGGAGTACGTTTTGCGGTGACTGCAGGCGGTTCAGAGGCGACTGGATTTGTAGTGCGGTTTAGAGGTGTTGCGTACGGTTATCTCAATCGCTGTGCGCATGTGCCGATCGAACTCGATTGGGCCGAGGGCGAGTTTTTTGAGTCAAGTGGCTTGTACTTGATGTGTGCAACGCACGGTGCCATTTACGCGCCGGAAAGTGGCCGTTGTGAGGGTGGGCCATGTCGTGGTGGCAAGCTTCGCCCGATTGCTGTCACCGAGATAAATGGCCAAATAGCCTGGTGTCCTGATAACTATGTCACAGCAGGCAAAGCCTGAGTTTTCGAACGATAGGAAAAGTAACGATGAACAATGATGATTTCAATTCCGAGCAACCGGCAGCGTCAGTCAAGCCTAATGGCAAGCCCATGAAAGATGGATGGGAGCGTGATGTCATCGAAAAACTTGCCTATGAGGCCTTACGCGAACAGCGTGCCCGTCGTCGTTGGGGAATTTTTTTCAGACTGGCTACCTTGGCAGCCGTCGTATTCGGGATATGGGCGTTTGTCAGTTTCGGTAAGACTGATGCAGAAGTACTGACAACGCACACTGCACTCATTGATATCGACGGAACGATCGAGTCCGGTGGCGGTAGCGGGTCAGCAGAATCGGTCATTCCGGCCTTGAATAAAGCGTATGCCGACACAGCGGCAGTTGGGATTATTTTACGTATCAATAGTCCGGGCGGTAGTCCAGTGCAGGCTGGCATGATTAACGATGAAATGGTTCGTTTGCACAAGCTTTATCCGAAGAAACCACTGTACGTGGTGGTTGATGAAATGTGTGCATCCGGCGGTTACTACATCGCTGCGGCTGCGGATAAGATTTTTGTCAACAAGGCAAGCATTGTCGGCTCCATTGGCGTATTGATGGATGGTTTTGGCTTCACCGGGTTGATGGATAAAGTAGGTGTTGAGCGGCGTCTGCAAACTGCTGGTGTGAATAAAGGATTCATGGATCCTTTCAGTCCTCAAAGTGAAAAGCAGAAAGCGTTTGCCCAGGAAATGCTCGATGAGATTCATCAGCAGTTTATTGATGTGGTCCGCAAGGGGCGGGGCAAGCGTCTGAAGGAGACTCCGGAAACTTTTTCGGGATTGTTCTGGACCGGTTCAAAAGCGGTTGAGATGGGACTAGTCGACGGTTTCGGTACTGTGGACAGCGTCGCACGGGAAGAATTCAAGGCGGAAGACATCGTGGATTACACGCAGCATGAAGGTTTGCCGGAACGGGTTCTGAAGAAATTTGGGGCTGCAATGGGTGCCGGCGCGATGAAAGCTATTGTTTCCGGGGCTTCTTCACAAATTCATTAATGTTGAAAAGTGGTTGTCATCAGTGATCTTGTCCCTTGTAATCCTGCCTTCCGGAGCTATGCTGATTTTTTAAACAGAGCAAGGGAAGAAAAACGACAGCATGGTTCTTGAGTCAATTTCGCGTTGAGCCGCCAATAAATTGCGGCTACGGGAGATCTTGGATTTCTCATTACGATGTCCTGTTTTCCGGGGCAAAAAAACGGCGACTTCAGTCGCCGTTTTTTATTTGCAGAGCTATTCTGCGAGCAAAAGAAATACAGTCGGTTTTTTGTGAAAATTCGGCGTTTTACCGGATGTCAGGTCGCGCTTCCATTGCGTTACCGTCTGCGTGCGTATCGTTTCTTCTGCCGTGGTCAGTTCGGTGGCGATACAAATGAGCGTACCCGGTGCGCATGTGGCTGTCAGTGCTTCGAGTAATCCGAGGTTGCGGTAAGGCGTTTCGATGAACAGCTGCGTTTGTTTTTCCTGTCGCGAGCGATCTTCGAGCGTCTTTATCCGTTTTATACGTTGGCCGCCGTCTATCGGCAAGTATCCGTTGAAGGCAAAGCTTTGGCCATTCAGGCCACTAGCCATGACTGCCAACAAGAGCGAGGAAGGGCCAACCAGCGGCCTGACCCGGATGCCATGTTGATGTGCAAGTCGTACCAGATTCGCTCCAGGATCGGCGACTGCAGGGACTCCTGCCTCGGAAATCAGTCCGGCGTCGCGCCCTGCCAGGATGGGGGCGAGCAGTGCCGGTAGAGCGGAGGATTCTGTATTGATGTTCAATTCATCGATGCGAATTTCTTGCAACGCGATTGCTAACGGATAGTTTCGTGACACCAGGTTTAAATGTGCACGCGCAGTTTTTGCATTTTCGGCAATGAAGTAATCGAGTTGTGCAGTGATCTTTTGAACTTCATCCGGAATGATGGAGGCCAGCAGGTTGTCGGTTGCGCTCGATGCTGCGCTGAGTGTATTGGGAATGAGATACAGGATGCCTGCCATGAATTGTGCTTTGCTAAAGTGAGTTGCCAAAAAATGAAACGCCGGCATCGAGCAGCATGCTGGTAAGTGCAATCAGCGGCAGGCCGGTGAGAGCAGTCGGATCGTTGCTGTCGATTGAACTGATCAGGACAATCCCGAGACCTTCGTTCTTGGCGCTGCCGGCGCAATCGTAAGGTTGTTCTATGTGCAGATAGGCGTCGAGTTGGCTGGAAGGCAGGTTGCGAAAGGTGACGCGCGTTTCAATGTTGCAGCGTTGTATTACGTTCGTACCCGGATATTTTCGCGTGTCAAGCAGGTACATAGCCGTGTGGAACACGACACTGCGTCCCTGCATTTTTAATAATTGGGCGAGTGCGTTTTCATGGTTGCCGGGCTTGCCGATTTGTACGCCGTCAAGTATGGCGACTTGATCTGATCCAATAATGAGCGCTTCGCTGTCCTGCCTGGCGACAGCTTGTGCTTTTGCTTGCGCAAGTCTCAATGCCGTTGCCCCCGGTAGTTCTCCCGGTAATGCCGTCTCATCAATGTCGGGCGAGATCACGGTGAACGGCAATCGCAAGCGACCCAGCAACTCACGTCGGTAGGTTGATCCGGATGCGAGTATCAGTTGGGCTTGTTGCTGGGGATTAAACATGATTTGAAATGGATTTGAACTTCATTGCATAAAGTGGCTGTAACGCTTTGACTAATAACGAAAAAGGCTGTTATTATCGCAGGTTTTCCGGGTTCCAATTACTCTATGAATGCTTTGGTAATTGATGTGTTCGAGTTTTGCCGCTTGAAAGATCGCCAGGAAGGCGAGGTAAAAGTCGTTGATCTGCCGCGACTTGCCAGTGAAGTTGTTGGTGAATCCGGCGTCATTGTCTGGTCCCTTCAAGGTGGCAGCGACAACTACGGTCATCCCAGGTTGCTATTGGAAATTGCCGGAACGGTAAAGCTGTCTTGTCAACGTTGTCTCGGGTCATTGGATTTTGCCATCTCTTCTAACGCCAAGCTGATCATCGCGATGGATGAGGAAGAAGCGGATCGTATCGATGAGGCACTCGCAGACGACGATTTGGATGTCATCGTTGGAGCCAAAACTTTGCCGATACTCGATTTGATCGAAGACGAAGCGTTGCTTTCAATTCCGGCTTCGGTCAAACACGATATCTGCCCGGATGAGGGAAATGCTGCGCTGGATACCGTTAAAAAGCCATCAGCATTCGCAGTATTAAAAGATTTAAAGCGGTAAAGATTTTTAGTAGGAAGCCGAATACTGTTCACGGCTGTCATGTACAGGGTATTGCTCGGTTTTGTCGTAGTTGGACAGGCCGACTATGTTAAAATTTGAGATCTTAGGGTTTAGGAGTAATCATGGCTGTTCAGCAAAACAAAAAGTCCCCGTCCAAGCGTGGCATGCATCGTTCACACGACTTCCTCGTTGCACCGCAACTGGCAGTCGAAGCCACAACTGGTGAGACGCACATGCGTCATCACATCAGCCCTACCGGTTACTATCGTGGCCGCAAAGTTCTGAAAACGAAAAACGACGAATAATATCCGTTGGCATCAAATTATAAAAAGCGGCTCAGCGTATTCTTGCCTGGTGCCGCTTTTTTACGTGTTGACATATCCCGTTGCGTCAGTTTGAGTCACACCGAATCTCGGCTGTATAGCGGTTGGAGCAGGGTATTGAATCAAATCAATGACAATTAAAATTTCAATTGACTGCATGGGCGGTGACCATGGGCCATCAGTCACCGTCCACGCAGCTCTCTCTTTTGTTGATCACGAGCCAGACGCTGCACTTATTCTTGTCGGCAAGGAAGAAATCATTCATGCCGAGTTGAAAAAGCTTAAGCGCACTGGCCATCCACGAATTTCTGTCGTCCATGCAGCTGAAGTTGTCGAGATGGATGACTCCATCGAGATTGCACTGCGACGCAAAAAAGAGTCTTCGATGCGCAGCGCCATCAACCTTGTAAAGACAGGTGCTGCGCATGCCTGTGTTTCAGCGGGCAATACCGGCGCGTTGATGGCAGTGTCCCGTTACGTATTAAAGACGATTCCCGGTATCCACCGCCCGGCGATCTGCGGCATCATCCCCAATCAAAAAGGTGCTCCTACCTACATGCTGGATCTTGGAGCGAACGTTGATTGCGAGCCGCAGCATCTTTATCAGTTCGCTCTAATGGGCTCCGTGCTGGTTGCTGCTATGGAAGGTATTGCGCGTCCGACGATTGGATTGCTCAATGTCGGTGAGGAAGATATCAAGGGCAATGACCTCGTCAAGCGAACCGCTGCGCTGCTAAGAGCAGATCATGATCGGGGTTTACTCAACTTTTATGGCAACGTCGAAGGCAATGATATCTTTCAGGGAACGACTGATATCGTGGTCTGTGACGGCTTTGTCGGAAACGTCACGTTGAAAGCATCCGAAGGACTAGGTCGCTTTGTAAAAAATGTGCTTGCAGCAGAGTTGCGTAGTTCGCCCTTGAATATACTGGGGGCTTTACTTGCGCGCGGAGCGTTGAAGGCAATTTCCCGGCGTATCAATCCATCCCGTTACAACGGCGCAAGTCTGCTAGGTCTGCGCGGGCTGGTATTTAAAAGTCATGGTAGCGCAGACAAATATGGCTATGAATGGGCCATTAAGCGCGCGTACGATGCTGCTAAGAATGATGTGTTGGCGCGTATCTCGCTCACCATAGCGTCGATGATGCCGCAGGCAGAAATTCTTCCTTTGGTCAACGATGTCGACCACGTGATTGATTTAAATGAACAGAATAGTGCATGACAACCTATAGCAAAATTATTGGCACAGGAAGTTGCCTGCCCCCTAATCGGGTCACTAATGAGCAGCTCGTCGCCCGACTCGCTGCGGACGGTATAGAGACATCCGACGAATGGATTTTTTCACGCAGCGGAATTTCTGCACGTCACTATGCTGATCCCGCCGTGTTTTCCAGCGACCTGGCCGTTGAGGCAGCGCGGAATGCCCTCGATATGGCCGGCTTGACCGGCAACGATATCGATTTGATTATCGTTGCCACGTCGACCCCGGATCATTTTGGTGGATTTCCAAGTACAGCATGCGTGGTACAGCACAAGCTAGGGATTACCAATGGTTGCGCGGCAGTGGATGTGCAGGCCGTGTGCAGCGGGTTCATTTATGCCGTATCGGTTGCCGATAGTTTCATCCGCTCAGGTGCGCATACAAAGGCCCTGGTGATCGGTGCCGAAGTGTTCTCCAGGATTCTAGACTTCAAGGATCGTGGTACCTGCGTATTGTTTGGTGATGGTGCTGGCGCCATTATTCTCTCCGCCGCAACAGAGCCAGGCATTCTCGCAACCAAGCTGCATGCGGATGGTCGCTATGGAGATATTTTGAGCGTGCAGGGCGGCGTGAGTGGTGGGGTACTTGCCGGCAGTGGATTCCTGACTATGGATGGTCCTGCGGTATTCAAGCTGGCTGTTTCAGTACTGGAAAAAGTCGCTATTGAAGCGCTTGAAAGCGCTGGTATGACAGCCGATGAACTGGATTGGCTGATCCCGCACCAGGCCAATATCCGAATCATGCAAAGTACGGCCAGGAAGTTAAAGATGCCAGCTGAAAAAATGGTGGTGACCGTCGATCAGCATGGTAACACCTCCGCGGCATCCATTCCACTTGCCCTCGACACTGCCGTGCGGGATGGGCGGGTCAAACCGGGGCAGCTTGTCTTGATGGAAGGTGTCGGTGGCGGTTTCACTTGGGGTGCAGTTGTTGCACGAATGTAGAGTCAATCCATTTTATTGAAGCGATCGCATGACAAAATTTGCCTTTGTTTTTCCTGGTCAGGGTTCTCAAGCCATCGGTATGCTGAACGCATTTGGTGACAATCCGGCTGTCAGAGATACGGTTGCCGAAGCGTCGGATGTGTTGAAAACAGATCTAGCCGGTCTGATTGCAACCGGACCGAAAGAGCTGCTCGATCTAACGACCAATACCCAGCCGGTCATGCTGACCGCTGGCGTCGCGATGTATCGCGCATGGATTGCCGCGGGTGGAGCCGTACCCGATATCTTCGCAGGGCATAGCCTAGGGGAATATTCAGCGCTGGTTGCCTCCGGAATATTGTTGTTCAAGGATGCAGTTCCTCTGGTGCGTTTTCGCGCCGAGGCGATGCAACAAGCTGTACCCGTTGGGCAAGGCGGGATGGCTGCCATTCTCGGCTTGTCTGATGCCGATGTCATTGCAGTGTGTGCCGAATCTGCGCAAGGCGACGTGGTCGAGGCCGTTAATTTCAACGCGCCTGCACAGGTTGTGATCGCCGGAAGTAAGGCGGCAGTCGATCGCGCTTGTGAACTGGCCAAGGCTAGAGGGGCCAAGCGCGCCCTGATTCTTCCTGTTTCGGCTCCATTTCATTCGTCCCTGCTTAAGCCCGCATCGGATCGGCTGCGGGTCTACCTTGAACCGTTACACTTTTCGACTGGTCTTGTGCCCGTAATTAATAATGTTGATGTCGCGATCGTTAGTGATTCCATTGGCCATAAAGATGCATTGGTACGGCAGGCTGCGAGTCCTGTTCGCTGGGTTGAGACGATTCAACACATGGCGTCAGCAGGGATGTCGCACGTGATCGAATGCGGGCCGGGCAAAGTGCTTTCGGGGCTGACCAAGCGTATCGATAGCACCTTGATTTCCGATGCCATCGTCGACACCGCGTCGCTGGAGCGCGTGTTGGTACTGTTAAATGGAGTAGCAAAATCATGAGCTTGAATCTGCAAAATCAAATTGCGCTCGTTACCGGAGCATCGCGCGGCATCGGACGTGCCATTGCAATTGAACTGGTAAACCAGGGCGCGATCGTCATCGGTACGGCTACTACCGAAGGGGGCGCTGCAGCGATTTCCACGTACCTGGATACGCAGCGCGCCGGAGCTGGAAAGGGTGCAGTGCTTGATGTAACCAACGCCGTTGCCTGTATGGAGTTGGTCGAAGGCATCCAGAAAGAATTCGGCGGGCTTTCCATTCTGGTTAACAACGCGGGTATCACAGCAGACCAGCTTGCATTGCGGATGAAAGATGACGAGTGGGATTCAGTGATTGCGACGAATCTCACTGCAGTAGGTCGTCTGTCCAGAGCGGTATTGCGCGGGATGATGAAAGCCAGGACCGGACGAATCATTAACATTACCTCGGTCGTCGGCTCTGCCGGTAACGCTGGTCAAATGAATTATGCGGCGGCTAAAGCGGGAGTCGCCGGGATGAGTCGTGCCTTGGCGCGCGAAATTGGCAGTCGTAACATTACAGTCAATTGCATTGCGCCAGGCTTCATCGACACGGACATGACGAAGGCGTTGGCCGAGTCGCAGATTGCGCAGTTGACGCAGCAAATCCCGCTGAGGCGACTGGGACAACCTGAAGATATCGCCGCTGCGGTCGCCTTTCTTGCATCGCCGCAAGCGAGTTACATCACCGGTACAACCATTCACGTCAATGGTGGAATGTACATGAGCTAATTAAAATTCACTACTTGAAGCGGCATCTTGATCATTCTTTAGAATGAAAGCCAAAAGTAAATTCTCAATGCGCAAACCTGATAAAATGCGCGCACTTTCTGTCACCCAATCAATGGAGTATCAATATGTCCGATATCGAACAACGCGTTAAGAAAATCGTCGCTGAACAACTGGGCGTCGCAGAAGCAGACATTAAGATTGAGTCGTCGTTTGTCGATGACCTTGGTGCCGACTCACTCGATACCGTTGAGTTGGTCATGGCGCTCGAAGACGAGTTCGAAATGGAAATTCCAGACGAGCAAGCAGAAAAAATTACCACCGTTCAACAAGCAATCGACTACGCCAAGGCACACGTCAAAGCCTGAGTTGATCGCGTCTAGGAGAACCTATTGAGTCGCATACGCCAACGTCCACGTCGTGTCGTCATTACCGGCCTCGGCTGCATTTCACCAGTAGGAAACACCGTTTCTGCTGCATGGAATGCAGTTCTTGAGGGGCAGTCCGGCATCGCAAACATTACCAAGTTCGATGCAACCGCCTTCAGTACCCGGTTTGCCGGCGAAGTGAAAAACTTCAATGTCGAAGAATACATGCTTGCAAAAGAAGCACGCCATATGGATGCATTCATCCACTATGGTATGGCAGCCGGTATTCAGGCAATGCAGGATAGTGGTTTGATCGTCACCGAAGAAAATGCCGATCGGATAGGGGTCATCGTTGGTTCCGGAATAGGTGGCTTACCACTGATAGAGGAAACCCACGCTGAACTGACGGCACGTGGTCCCCGTCGCATCAGTCCTTTCTTCGTCCCGGCCTCGATCATCAATATGATCTCGGGGCATCTGTCGATAAAATATGGATTGCGTGGACCTAACCTCGCTATAGTTACGGCCTGCTCTACAGGGCTGCACTGTATCGGTACAGCCGGCCGTATGATTGAATATGGTGACGCCGATGTCATGATTGCCGGTGGCTCAGAGTCAACAATTTCTCCTCTTGGTCTCGGCGGGTTCGCGTCTGCCAGGGCATTGTCGTCACGTAATGACGATCCTGCTGCGGCATCCCGTCCGTGGGACCGTGATCGTGACGGATTTGTGCTTGGCGAAGGTGCTGGAGTAATGGTGCTGGAAGAGTATGAGCATGCCAAGGCGCGCGGTGCAAAAATCTATGCCGAGTTGTTAGGTTTTGGCATGAGTGCCGATGCGCATCACATGACTGCTCCACTCGAAAATGGCGAGGGCGCGCGGCGATGCATGATCTCTGCGCTTACTAACTCTGGCGTAAACAGCTCTGAGGTCAGCTACGTGAATGCTCATGGCACGTCGACTCCGCTTGGTGATATGGCTGAAACCGTGGCAATCAAGCGGACTTTGGGTGACCATGCAAAGAGCATTGTCGTCAGTTCGACCAAATCGATGACAGGTCATCTTTTAGGTGGCGCTGGCGGTTTGGAGTCGGTATTTACTGTGTTAGCAGTGCATAATCAGAAGTCACCACCAACGATCAATCTTGATAATCAGGACCCTAATTGCGATCTCGATTATTGTGCGAATGTCGCTCGCGACATGGTGATTGATATTGCAGTCAAAAACTCATTTGGCTTTGGTGGTACCAACGGCACATTGGTGTTCGGTAAGATCTGATGTCGCTGCCTTTCCTTCGGGTTCGCCCGGAAGAGGGCGGCGATTTCTATCTTTCTGATAGATCAATTGCAGTTTCGGTGATAGTTACTCCGTCTCGCATCATCAAAATAATCTGCTTGAGTATGTCGGTAATGCTTTTCGTAATCTCGATGGCATCGCTCTGTTATGCCGCACCCGATCTGTCTTTTCCGATGCGCGCCGGCTTGTCCGGTTTCGCGTTCTTTTCTGCTGTCCTGGTCCTAATTCATTCAATAGCTTCCCGGCCAACTGCACGCATTGATATTTCTGGGCAAGGGCAAATCAGACTTGCTTTGTGCGGAGAAAAAAGTGCAGATTCATCTGCCGGTCCATCTACGGATTACGATTGCTCATTGCGTCTCCAGCCGGGCAGCTTCATTTTTTCCTCATTGCTGCTACTCAGGTTGAAAGGTGACAAGGGTCAAACTAGTTCACTATTGATTCTTCCTGACTGTGTATCTTCCGCGGCTTTTCGCCGTCTGTCCGTTGCATGTCGTTGGATAGCTGTGCAGAATCAACGAACCTCCAAAAAAAATCATTAGCAAACGAGATCCAGAGAATGAACTTTGCTCAATTCAACCAGTCAACAGTTTGGGCCGCGTCCGTGTTGCAAAAATATAAGGGAATGGGGATTGACCACAGAGCGCGATATTGATCAACTACTTGTTGAGCGGGTTCAGCGTGGCGACAAGAAAGCGTTCGAGCTGTTAGTGATCAAGTACCAAAGGAAGCTGATGCGATTGGTGTCGCGGCTTGTTCGCGACCATGCCGAAGCAGAGGATGTCGTTCAGGAAGCCTTCATCAAAGCTTATCGGGCATTGCCTCAATTTCGTGGTGATTCGGCGTTTTACACATGGCTTTACCGGATCGGTATCAACACGGCAAAGAATTTTCTCGTGACACAAGGACGCCGTGCACCGACATCAACGGATGCGGATGCGGAGGAGGCAGAAACTTTTGAAGATGCAGACCACCTAAGAGATATCAATACACCGGAGTCGATGTTGGCCACCAAGCAGATTGCAGAAACAGTGAATGGTGCGATGGGTGCCTTGCCTGACGAGTTGCGTACAGCCATTACCTTGCGCGAAATCGAAGGACTGAGTTATGACGAAATCGCCGAGGCAATGGGTTGTCCAATTGGCACAGTGAGAAGCCGGATTTTTCGGGCACGCGAGGCGATAGCAGAGCGATTACGACCATTGCTTGGTACAGCGATCGATAAGCGTTGGTGAATGATTTGGAATGACAAACAGGGGTCGGTGTGGGTGATATTGTGAGGTGGTTATGAAAGCGAGCGACATGATACGTGAGGAGATTTCGGCATTTGCTGACGGCGAGTTGGCACGTCATCGCTGTGACGAGGTCGCGAGAAAATTACGTCAGCCAGCGGAGCAGGATTGCTGGAATGTCTACCATCAGATAGGAGACGCACTACGCTCCGATGACATGGCGAATGGTCTCAGTTCCGGTTTTTTAATGCGTTTGACCGCACGTCTAGACCTCGAGCCGGCGATTATTTCACGTCCGGCTGAAAAGGAAGTAGTCAATCCTGAAATGGTCATTCCACTTGATGCCGTGCAATCCCTGAGGGTCTCCGGCGGGCGCTGGACCGCAAGTCGAAAATTCTTTGTCCCGGGACTGGCCGCAGCTGCAGCCGTGGTGTATCTCGGTTTGCCAAAGGTGATGGTTGCAACGAACTTTGCCGGCAGTAGGCCCTCAATTGAGTTAGCAGTGCAGTCCGGTGCTGCCGGGAATAAATTTTCTGGTTTAATGGTCGCTCAAAATGGTAATTCGCCTCTGCCGGAGCGGGCAGAGGTCCTGCGGGACTCTCAGATGGATGAGTATTTGCTCGCTCACCAGCAGTTTTCTCCGTCACTTTATAGCAGCGCACAATTCGCACGTTCCGCTACTTTTGCAACCAATACGGGTAAATAACATTCATGCGGCAAACACTAGTTGCGTTCAAGTTTGTCGTTCTCTCGTTGAGTTTGATTGCTTGTACTGTCAGGGCAAATGAATCTACTTTGCCAGATGAAAGCCGCGATGCGCAGAGCTGGTTGCAACGCATTCAAGTCGCGGCAAAAAAAGTCAATTACTCGGGTACGTTTGTGTATCAGCAGGCCAGCCAAGTGCGTACATCCCGCATTACACATATTCTCGATGGTAAGAATGAGGTGGAAAAGCTTGAGATTCTGGATGGCAAGCCACGTGAATATATTCGGAATAATGATGAGATTATTTGCTACGTTCCCGAATCCAAGACTTTACTAATCGAAAAAAAGGGTGCTCAGGACGTTTTCCCGGCAATATTAGCTTCTAACGGTGCTGATATCTCACTGTATTACGACGTACGACGTGGTGACTCAGTTCGTGTTGCAGGATATGACTCAATAGCGTTGATATTGGAGCCGAAAGATAATCTTCGCTATGGATATAAATTGTGGGCTGAGAAATCAACTGGTTTGTTATTACGCGCGCAAACGTTTAACGAAAATAACGTCGTTGTGGAGCAAATAGCATTTACGCAATTAGAAATCGGGAATATCAATCGTAATCGCGTTAAGCCAAGCTTCATTAACACCTCAGGCTGGCGTGTTGAACACAGCGAAATGATGCCAATTACAACGCCGGGATGGTCGGTCAAAAATGTGCCGGCCGGATTCAAGCTCGTACGTGAAATAAAGCGCGTTGTTTCAGATATGTCCGCTCAGGAAAATTCGTCAAGTAACGGTACGTCGTCTTCCACCTCCCAACGGGAATTAATGCAATTGGTATTTTCGGATGGATTTGCAGCAATTTCTGTTTTCATTGAGCCCGGTTCACGCAGTAAAACAGAAGGGTCAATGCAGCAAGGGGCCATGAATATCACTGGTAAGCGACAAGGTGATTTTTGGCTTACTATTGTTGGAGAAGTACCTGCAGCGGCTATTAAGCAGGTTGCCAATTCCATTGAATTCAAAGCTAAATAATCACTCTATGAAATTACCTATTTTTAACGCACGACATATTTTTTCACTGACTATCAGTGCCGCATTTGTCTTTAGTGTGCAGGCAACGATGGTTATGCCTGCCAACGCAGCGACTGCTGCGACCATGGTAACGGGGCTGCCGGATTTCACTGACATGGTTGAAAAGGTGGGCCCTTCCGTAGTGAATATCCGCACAACGGAAAAAGTAAAATCAGCAGCAGGCGCTTCTGGTGCCGGCGCAGATGATGAAGAGATGCAGGAGTTCTTCAAGCGCTTCTTCGGTGTGCCGGTTCCGCCCCGCCAGCAGCAACCGGAGCGTCCGTCCCGTCCAAAGATTCCTGGAGCCCCGCAACAAGATGAAGAAGTGTCACGTGGGGTCGGTTCAGGATTTATTATTTCGGCGGACGGTTACGTGATGACGAATGCGCATGTCGTAGAGGGTGCGGACGAGGTTTACGTCACATTGACTGACAAGCGCGAATTCAAGGCAAAGATTATTGGCTCTGACAAGCGAACCGACGTTGCGTTGGTCAAGATCGAAGGTGCGAGCCTTCCCAAATTAGCAATGGGTGATTCCAGTAAAGTCAGAGTGGGCGAGTGGGTCATTGCAATCGGATCACCATTTGGTCTTGATAACACTGTGACGGCCGGCATCGTTTCCGCCAAAGCACGGGATACAGGCGACTATTTGGCGTTGATACAGACCGATGTTGCTGTCAATCCGGGTAATTCCGGCGGTCCGTTGATCAACATGCGTGGTGAAGTCATTGGAATCAACTCGCAGATTTACAGCAGATCCGGTGGCTACATGGGAATCTCGTTTGCAGTCCCTATTGACGAAGCCATGCGGGTTGCTGACCAGCTAAAACTATCCGGCAAAGTAATCCGTGGTCGAATTGGCGTACAGATTGGTGAGCTGACCAAGGAAGTCGCAGAGTCCCTCGGTCTGGCTAAGGCTCAGGGTGCTTTGGTACAGAGAGTGGAATCGGCAGGACCTGCTGATAAAGCGGGTGTTGAAGCGGGCGACATTATTCTCAAGTTCAATGGTGTGAACATTGATCGATCCAGCGATTTGCCACGACTGGTTGGTAGTACAAAGCCGGGTAGTAATTCGGTATTGACCATATGGCGCAAAGGTGCCAGCCGTGACCTGAAAGTCATCGTCGCGGAAATGGAGTCGGAAAAAACAGCCAAGCGCGAGGAGAAAAAACCGAAAGTTGAACAAGTTGCCAACGCTTTAGGTCTCCTTGTCAGTGATCTCACTGACGCTCAAAAGAAAGAACTTAAGATTGATGGTGGTGTTCTGGTCGATGGCACTGAGGGTGCCGCCTTACGTGCAGGTCTGCGTGCGGGTGATATCGTGCTTCGCCTGAATAATACGGACGTCAAGGATGCCAAGCAGTTCTCCGCATTGGTAGCAAAGCTCGACACGAAAAAAATGGCCGTTATACTGGTTCGCCGTGGTGATGCGTCACAATTCGTGCCAATTCGCCCCAGTGCACAGTAATGTCGTTGCTGTCGGGACTGCCGCTATTTCTAGCAGTCCTGTTTTATTTTTAGCAGGTGCTGCTTGATCTTTTTCACTTTGTATTCGCGTAGTTATTGTCATTTGTGCGACGACATGCTTGTTGCATTGCGCGCTCAGTTGGGCACGCTCGCAGTCGACATACGTATCCTTGATGTTGATGCGGATCCGGCTCTTCTTGAAAGATACGATGAATTGGTACCCGTATTGACAGGTCGCCATGACGATGGGGACGACAGCGAACTCTCTAAGTATTTTTTGGATGTCGATGGATTGTCCCGATTCATCGCATCACGACCCTAAGTATATTTATTTTTAACAAGCCGGTTATCGTATTCCATACAAGTCCATCAGGCGCTGATTGATATCAGACGGGATTTCACGGGCTTTCCCCTCTGGAATCCGGTAAGATGCGGTGCTGTTTAACCCCCTAAACTAGGCGCTCGCCTGAGGACTCTATCCTCGTACAGAGCGCCTTTTTTGTAATCGCGCTCTAGTCCATGAACAACATTCGTAATTTTTCTATCATCGCTCATATCGATCACGGCAAGTCCACGCTTGCCGACCGCATTATTCAATTATGTGGTGGCTTGTCAGACCGTGAAATGGAGGCCCAGGTGCTCGATTCCATGGACATCGAGCGCGAGCGTGGCATCACCATCAAGGCGCAAACTGCAGCTTTGTCCTACAAGGCGCGCGACGGGCAAATTTATAATCTGAATCTCATTGATACGCCGGGTCATGTTGACTTCAGTTATGAAGTCAGCCGCTCACTGTCGGCGTGCGAGGGAGCTTTGCTGGTTGTCGATGCATCGCAAGGGGTTGAAGCGCAAACGGTGGCCAATTGCTATACGGCGCTTGACCTTGGTGTTGAAGTTGTTCCTGTACTTAACAAGATCGATTTGCCTTCGGCCGACCCTGCCAATGCCATTGCAGAAATTGAGGAAGTGATCGGAATTGATGCCTCAGAAGCGGTACATTGCTCTGCAAAAAGTGGACTCGGTGTCCAGGATGTGCTTGAGTCATTGATCGTCAAGGTCCCGCCGCCAAAGGGTGATCCTGAGGCACCGCTGCAGGCGTTGTTAGTCGATTCGTGGTTTGATAATTATGTTGGTGTCGTGATGCTGGTGCGCGTTTTCAATGGCACGTTGCGTGCCAAAGAAAAAATCCTGCTGATGGCGAACGGGTCCGTTCATTTAACCGAAAGCGTTGGTGTATTTACTCCCAAGTCGGTTACCCGGGAGACGATATCAGCTGGTCAAGTGGGCTTTATTATCGCTGGCATTAAGGAACTCAAGGCAGCCAAGGTGGGTGATACGATTACCCTCGCCAGTCGGCCGGCTACCGAACCTCTCCCCGGTTTCAAGGAAGTGCAGCCACAAGTTTTTGCGGGTCTCTTTCCGGTCGAAGCGAATCAGTACGATGCATTGCGTGATTCACTTGAGAAATTGAAATTGAATGATGCTGCGCTTCAGTACGAACCCGAGGTCTCGCAAGCGCTTGGCTTTGGATTTCGTTGCGGATTTCTTGGTTTGCTGCATATGGAGATTGTCCAGGAGCGACTCGAGCGTGAGTTCGATATGGATCTCATCACGACGGCACCGACTGTGATCTATGAAGTGGTATTACGCGATGGGTCAATGCTGATGGTTGATAATCCGTCGAAAATGCCCGAGCCATCGCGCATAGAGGAAGTCCGTGAGCCAATAGTGACCGTTAATTTGTATATGCCGCAAGAGTATGTCGGCGCGGTGATCACCTTGTGTACTGGCAAGCGCGGTATGCAAATCGACATGAATTACCATGGTAAGCAGGTCAAGTTGACCTATGAAATGCCGATGGCGGAGATCGTACTCGATTTTTTCGACAGGCTTAAGTCGACGTCGCGTGGCTACGCCTCGATGGACTATGAGTTCAAGGAATATCGTTCTGCCGATGTCGTCAAGGTCGACATGCTGATTAATAACGAGAAAGTCGATGCGCTGGCCATCATCGTTCATCGCAGTAATAGTAATCACCGCGGGCGTGCGGTCGCAGCCAAAATGCGCGAACTGATTCCACGTCAGATGTTTGATGTTGCGATCCAGGCCGCTATCGGGGCGAATATTATTTCGCGGGAAAATGTTAAAGCCTTGCGTAAAAACGTACTGGCTAAATGCTATGGCGGGGACATCAGTCGTAAGCGCAAGTTGCTTGAAAAGCAAAAGGCCGGTAAGAAACGAATGAAGCAGGTTGGTTCGGTTGAAATACCGCAAGAAGCTTTTCTGGCAATTTTACAAGTGGATGACAAATGAACTTCCAAGCAATTTTGGGCAACTTCGCACTGATACTTTTTGTTTTGACAGTTGTTTCCGGGGTGATCTGGTTTCTTGATGTGTTTTACCTCGCCAGGCAGCGCCGTATCAAAGCCGATACGGCGTTGCTGGAATTCGATGCACGCAATGCCAAACTGCAAGCAGAGGGTATTAAGCTGGAAGCATCGGGGCGGCATGCACTGGAAGCAGACATTCTGCGTCAGCCGACCTGGGTTGAGTATTCTGGTAGTTTTTTTCCGGTTATTGCGCTGGTTTTTGTCCTGCGTTCGTTTCTGTATGAACCGTTCAAAATACCTTCTCCATCAATGGTGCCGACTCTGTTGGTCGGAGACTTAATTCTGGTGAATAAATTTACGTACGGTATCCGTTTGCCGCTCATCAACAAGAAAATCATTGAGATCAACGACCCGCAGCGTGGTGATGTGATGGTGTTTAAGTATCCAAAGGACATGTCTCTTGACTATATCAAGCGAGTCGTGGGGACGCCGGGTGATCGTGTTGTGTACAAGAACAAACAACTGATCATTAATGGAGCGCCGGTGTCCTATGCACCGTTGCCGGATTATCTGGACGAAGAGCGGCTGACGTATTCGAAGCAATATGTCGAGATGTTTGGCGCCGGCGATCACAAGATACTGAATAATCCACAAGCGCCCAACGAGTTGAGCAACATTGATAATTACCCCATGCGGGAGGCCTGTACTTATAACTCCGAGGGGTTTGCCTGCACAGTGCCTGTTGGACATTATTTTATGATGGGTGATAATCGGGATAACAGTGCTGACAGCCGTTATTGGGGATTTGTGCCGGACAAGAACATTGTTGGAAAAGCCTTCTTCGTCTGGATGAATCTTGGTAACCTGAAGCGTATAGGTGGCATTCACTAGTTAAACCATACTAACGACAGGGGTCGGTCATGCATAGAGGATCATCGAGACGTCAGCAAGGCATAACGCTAGTCGGACTAATTGTGATGTTGGCGCTGGCCGGCGTGGTTGGTGTACTCGGATTGAAAGTGGTACCAACGGTAATCGAGTTCATGTCAATTAAAAAAGCTATCGCAGCGGCGAAGGCTGACGGGAAAACTCCGATAGAGATCCGTGCCTCGTTCGATCGCCAGGCCAGTGTTGGTTATATTGACTCGATCTCGAGTAAAGACCTGGATGTCGTAAAGGATGGCGACGAGCTCGACATCAACGTGGCGTATCAGAAAAAGATTCCGTTGATAGGTCCTACCTGGTTATTAATTGATTATTCTGCGACGACTGCGAAGGGCGTTGCGAGCAAGCCGGCCGCTTGATGCGGTGTTGTGCGGACTGAAATGGATTGTATGCTTCTGGAAGATCGACTCGCTTACTGGTTTAAAGACCCTACCTTGTTGCAGCAGGCGCTGACGCATCGCAGTCACAGTGTTGCCCACAATGAACGGCTGGAGTTTTTGGGTGACTCAATATTAAATTGTGTCATCGCTTCGCTACTTTATGAGCGCTACAGCAAGATCGACGAAGGGGATCTTTCCCGACTGCGCGCTAACCTTGTCAAACAACAAGCGCTGTACGAGATCGCGCAGCGGTTGGAGGTGTCACAGTTCCTGCATCTTGGTGAAGGCGAGCTCAAGTCAGGCGGCTTCCGGCGCCCGTCGATCTTGGCGGACACATTAGAAGCTCTGTTCGGTGCGATCTTTTTGGACGCCGGATTCGATGCCGCGAAAGATGTTATTCGTTCACTCTACATTCCCATTCTGGATACGGTCGATCCAAAAACGCTAGGCAAGGATGCCAAAACCCTGTTGCAGGAATATTTGCAGGGTAGAAAAATCGCGCTCCCCCAGTACAACGTTGTAGCAACGCATGGCGCCGCACATAATCAGGAGTTCGAGATTGAATGCCTTGTGCCAAAGTTTGATATCAAAGTATTCGGCGCCGGCGGAAGCCGGCGGGCGGGAGAACAGGCAGCGGCGCAATGCGCTCTTGATATCCTGCAGTCAGCGACGTCCAAGGGCGTTCCAGGTGTACGCAAGGTCAAGCCCCGTACGTCCCAATTGAAGTTGACGGGAATCGCGACGATTCAGACTGGCTCTGTTGCCGCACCAGCCATGCCGGATTCCGCAATACCAGACCTGGTCGCCGAAACAAACAAATTAACAGGCACGGCGGGAAAACCTGGTGTGCCTGTTACTAACGTCGTTGTGCAGGAGTCGCAAACGACTCCTGGCACAGCCATTTCCATCTCTGCTACCCAATCGAAAATCGCATGACTGAATCAGTAACAACTCCGAATTTCCGCTGCGGCTACATCGCCATTGTCGGCCGCCCCAACGTGGGTAAGTCGACGTTGATGAATGCGCTGATCGGCGCAAAAGTCAGTATCACGTCGCGCAAGGCGCAAACCACGCGGCATCGTATTACCGGTATTCAAACTGTTGAGGACACGCAGTTCATTTATGTCGATACGCCAGGTTTCCAGACCAAGCATGCCAACGCGCTCAACAAGACACTCAACAAAACTGTTGCCAATACGCTGACCTCCGCAGATGTCATCCTGTTCCTGATTGAAGCAGGAACGTTTGGACCGGCTGACCAGCAAGTGCTCGATTTAATTCCGGATTCGGTGCCATGTATCCTGGTGATCAACAAGTCTGACCGGGTCAAGGACAAGGCTGTGCTGTTGCCGTTCGCGCAAGAAATCGCTTCCAAGCATGATTTTGCAGCTGTGGTGCCGGTGTCGGCGACATTACGTTTTCAGCTGGATGGCCTGCAAAAAGAGACGCGACGTTTTCTGCCCGAAAATCCTCCTGAGTTTGGTCCCGATGACATCACAGACCGTAGCGAAAAATTTCTTGCTGCCGAAATTATCCGTGAAAAAGTTTTCCGTTTCGTCGGTGATGAGTTGCCCTACACAAGTACGGTCCTGATCGAAAAATTCGAGCAGGAAGGTGACTTGCGACGCGTCTTTGCTGCCATCCTGGTCGAGCGTTCCACGCATAAATCGATGCTGATTGGACAGAAGGGTGCGCGTCTCAAAGAAATTTCGACACAGTCCAGACTGGACATGGCGCGACTGTTCGGTGGTCCCGTGTATCTTGAGATATGGGTGAAGGTCAAGTCAGGCTGGGCCGATAACGAAGCTGGCCTGCGCGCTTACGGTTACGAATAAGTCGACAGGGTGATTCGCGCGGCTGATCAATCTGATCTACCGGTGACCGCGGTGAAGCCGCTGGTGCGACCGCGTCGTGCGGCGTCTGCTGAGAAGCCTGTACGTATTGTGGGTCAGCCCGGTTTCGTGCTGCACAGTTATCCGCACAGGGAAACAAGCCTCATTATCGATGTGTTTACCCGCGAGCACGGTCGAATCGGTTTGGTGGCCAAAGGTGCCAAGCGTCCCCATTCTGCGTTGCGCGGGGTTCTACAAACATTTCAACCACTGTCATTGAGCTGGACAGGTAAATCCGAAATCCGGACGTTGACAGGGGCCGAATGGGTTGGTGGTTTGCTGCCCCTTGAAAAATCCGCTTTGCTGTGTGGTTTCTATCTCAATGAATTGCTGATCAAGCTGATCGCGCGAGATGATCCGCATCCTGGATTGTTCGATCATTATGTTTCAGCGCTGAACCAGCTGGCACACGGCGAAGCCGCACCCATCGTTTTGCGTAAATTCGAGCTCAGCTTGATGAAAGAAACGGGCGTGGCGGCTGATCTCAGCATCTGCTCAAGCACTGGCCAGCGCGTGCTACCTGCCAGCAGTTATGTGGTGGATCCGGAGCGCGGTGCACGACCGGCCCGGCCTTCAGATATCTGGCCACGGGTCTCCGGCCAGACCTTGCTCGACATGGAGCGCGAAGACTATGCTGGTACGATGACGCAAAGCCAGAGTAAATTCCTGATGCGTTTCCTGCTGGCGCACCAGCTCGGAGGTATTCCCCTCAATACCCGGCAGATCCTGATCGATCTGACCCAGCTTTAGGAATTATCGCTAACGATGAGTTATCTCAATCCACATTCTACCGGTCCTGACTTTTGTGTCGATTTGATGCCGTTGGTGCGGTTAAGGGCGGATCGTCCCGGACCCGACCTTGTCCAAGCGGCCCGTTTTGCCCAAGCTGCGGGTGCTGATGTCATCAGTGTTGTCGCAGGCGAGATCGCTCCGGCTCTGCTGGCAGCGATCGCTTCTGAGCTAATGATTAAATTGCATGTGCGGCTACCAGCGGGTAGTCAGTTGCTAGATCAGGCGATCAGCATGCAACCGCAGAGACTTTGTATGGCGATGCGTGATGGTAGTGCTGATCGCACGGAACAATTGCACGCGCAGGGAATAGAGTTGGCGTTTGCCATTGAACCCGCCCTGGAGCAAGTGCAGGCAGCCCATGCCGCAGGCGCCTGCGCAATTGAACTTGATGCAAGCAAGTACGGAACCTCGTCAAATGCAATCTGCGCGGATGAAGAGTTTGCATTGCTCGCGACATGCACTGTTGCAGCGACTCGTCTCGGAATGCAAGTCCAGGTCGCGCATGGGCTCGATCTGACCAATGCCGGCCGGATTGCCGCGCTGGAGGACGTTACTCAGATCGAGGTTGGTCAGGCTTTGTTGATCCGGGCAATGATAGTGGGTTGGCAAACGGCTGTCGGGGACATGAAGGCAGTCCTGACACAGGCACGCAGGAGGTGACGGCCATGATTTATGGCATCGGTACCGACATCATCCGCATAGACCGCATTGCCGCTGCACTCAGGCGTCACGGCCCGCGCTTTGCCGGGAAAATTCTCGGTATCGACGAACTGGCAAAATATCACCACCGTGCAGCCAGATCCGAGTTGCGCGGTCTCAGCTTTCTTGCGACGCGCTTTGCGGCAAAGGAAGCGTTTTCTAAAGCCATTGGTATGGGAATGAGGATGCCGATGACCTGGCGTGCGATGCAAATCCTGAATGATCCAAGTGGTAAGCCGGTTGTCGTGACCAGCGGTACATTAGCCATGTTCATGGCGCAGCACGGATTGACCGCTCAGGTCTCGATTACCGACGAAACCGACTATGCAGTCGCTTTTGTCATTGTGGAGAAAAAATGAATCATGCAATCAGCAGCGGTAGCAACAACGCACAACGCCCCGGACCAGTCATGCTCGATGTGGTTGGTACGGTTCTAGATGCGCACGATATCGCCCGCATCTGCCATCCGCTAACGGGTGGCGTCATTCTGTTTGCGCGCAATTGGCAAGACCGCGCCCAATTGGTAGCCCTGACGACGGCGATTCATGCCGCTAAGCCGGGTGTGCTGATTGCAGTCGATCACGAAGGCGGTCGCGTCCAGCGTTTCCGTACCGATGGTTTCACGGTGTTACCGGCAATGCGGCGCCTCGGTCAATTATGGGACGTCGATGCCCAGGTTGCCAGTCGCGCTGCCACTGATGTCGGTTTCGTGCTGGCTGCAGAGCTGCGTGCCTGCGGTGTCGATCTGTCGTTCACTCCGGTCCTCGATCTTGATCATGGTGAATCAGGCGTCATCGGTGATCGGGCCTTTCATCGCGATCCGTCTGCAGTGACTCAGCTGGCGAGAAGTTTGAACCATGGCCTGCTGCTCGCAGGGATGGCCAATTGCGGTAAGCATTTTCCGGGGCATGGTTATGTCAAAGCCGATTCGCATCTCGCCATTCCGGTCGATGATCGCGATGTTGATGCCATCCTCAGTGATGATGCCGGGCCTTATCATTGGCTTGGACGGGGTTTGTCGGGCGTGATGCCTGCACATGTCATTTATCCGCAATTCGATTCTGCACCCGCCGGATTCTCAAAAAAATGGCTTTCGTTATTGCGTAACGAGATCGGTTTCGAGGGTGTCATTTTCAGTGACGACCTGAGCATGGAAGGTGCCAGTATTGCCGGCGACGTAGTCGCCGGTGCGACCGCTGCACTCCAGGCCGGTTGCGACATGGTCTTGATTTGTAATCGTACCGATATGGCAGATCAGCTACTTGCCGGTCTTGATCCGGCACTGGCGACGGCTGCCAGTGCGGCGCGCATTGCGGCGCTGATTCCTGCGGCCACACCCATGCAATGGGATGCACTTCAAGCGGACATGCGCTACCAGGCAGCGTTACGCACGATCGCGGGCCTGATGCATGTCTGAGGAAATGCCGCCGATGACGGTCGTTCCGCCACCGGATTCGCGCATGATCGTGCTCGACACGGTCGCCAAGCTGCCGCATCTGCCCGGCGTTTATCGCTATTTCGATGCCGACAATAATGTGCTGTATGTCGGCAAGGCGCGCGACCTGAAGAAGCGGGTGTCCAGTTACTTCCAGAAAACCCTCAGTAGTTCGCGTATTGCGATGATGGTCGAACGCATCGCCCGGCTTGAGACCACCGTGACGCGCAGCGAAGCCGAAGCGCTGATCCTGGAAAATAATCTGATTAAGGCGTTGCATCCGCGTTTCAATATCTTGTTTCGGGATGACAAGTCTTACCCGTACCTAAAAATCTCCGGCCAGCCCTTTCCGCGCATGGCGTATTACCGCGGCTCAGTTGACAAGCGCAGTCAGTTCTTCGGACCGTTCCCGAGCGCCTGGGCGGTGAAGGAATCGATGCAGATTCTGCAAAAGGTATTTCTGTTGCGAACCTGCGAGGACAGTGTTTACGCTAACCGCACGCGACCTTGCCTGCTGCATCAGATTCATCGCTGCAGCGCGCCCTGCGTCGCCGAAATCAGCCAGGAAGATTACAACCTGGATGTCGAAAACGCCGCGAAATTTCTGCGTGGCCGGCAAAGCGAAGTGATGCAAACGCTTGAAGGAAAAATGCATGCGTATGCCGGCGAACTGAAGTTCGAGCAGGCTGCGGCAGTGCGTAATCAGATCAGTGCGTTGTCGCGTGTGCTGCACCAGCAAACTATGGAAACGGGGAGCGATGCCGACATCGATATCATTGCCGTCATTGTGCAGGGCGGACGTGCCTGCGTGAATCTGGCGATGGTGCGTGGTGGACGGCACCTTGGTGACCGCGCCTATTTTCCAACCCATGTAGATAACGCGCTGGCCACGGCCGAGGACGCCATCAATGTCGAAGTGCTGAAGGCATTTCTTGCGCAGCACTATCTCGAAAAATTCATTCCTTCGACACTGATATTGAACCTTGAATTTGATCAGCCCGAACTGATGCTGGCGTTAATCGAGCAGTGTGGCCATCGGATCAATCTGCTTTTCCAGCCGCAGGCACAGCGTCGCCAGTGGCTGGAGATGGCATGCAAGGGTGCCGAGATTTCTCTTGCACGCTTGCTATCGGAGCAGGGGTCGCAGCAGTCGCGCACCCGTGCCTTAGTTGATGTGCTGGCACTCGATAGTGCTGACATCGAGACTCTGCGCGTCGAGTGTTTCGACATCAGTCATACGCAAGGTGAAGCGACTCAGGCCTCGTGCGTGGTGTTTCACCACCATGCCATGCAGAACGGCGAATATCGCCGCTACAACATCAATGACATCACCCCTGGTGATGATTACGCAGCGATGCGCCAGGTATTGACGCGCCGCTATGACAAAGTCGCCAACGGCGAAGGTGTGATGCCCGATATCGTGCTGATTGACGGTGGTAAAGGTCAGGTGGAAGTGGCGCGTCAGGTGTTTGTCGAGCTGGGACTCGATGTCAGCCTTATCGTTGGTGTCGCCAAAGGGGAAGGGCGTCGGGTTGGATTGGAAACGCTGGTATTTGTCGACGGTCGCGAAGCCAGGGAACTCGGCAAGGAATCAGCCGCACTGATGTTGATTGCACAGATTCGCGATGAAGCACATCGCTTCGCGATCACTGGCATGCGTGCCCGGCGTGCCAAGACGCGACAAGCGTCGCGTCTTGAGGAGATCGAAGGTATCGGCGCCAAACGACGCCAAAAACTGCTCGCACGTTTTGGTAGTTTGCGGGAAGTGACCAACGCCAGTGTGGAAGAGCTGACGTCGGTTGACGGGATTTCACGCCAATTGGCGGAAGACATTTATCGGCAATTACATTAGATTACTGGCACGTTGCCATTAGCCGGGTTCAGGATGCCCGGTTTAACGCCTTACCAAACCAAGCCTGACTTTCAAGAGCCCGACCCATGCCACTGAATTTTCCGATCCTGCTCACGTGGTTGCGTGTTGCTCTAATCCCATTGATGGTGGGCGTGTTTTATTTGCCTGGCGCCTGGATTTCCTCGTTTGATAAAGGTTTGGCTTCGACCTGTATTTTTGTTGTGGCTGCCCTGACAGACTGGCTTGAT
This sequence comes from Bradyrhizobium sp., assembly GCA_047621665.1. Taxonomy (GTDB): domain Bacteria; phylum Pseudomonadota; class Gammaproteobacteria; order Burkholderiales; family Burkholderiaceae_D; genus Actimicrobium. The sequence goes on from JBLHMB010000040.1 coordinate 29,803, forward strand.
GGCTTTCTGGCGCGTCGCTGGAACCAGACGTCCGCGTTCGGCGCGTTCCTTGATCCGGTAGCTGACAAACTGATGGTGGCGGGTGCGTTACTGGTACTGGTGCAGCTTGATCGCGTCAATGCGGTCATCGCGTTCATCATTATCGGTCGCGAGATCACGATTTCTGCCTTGCGTGAATGGATGGCGCAGTTGGGAGCATCCAAATCCGTTGCGGTCAGCTCGATCGGAAAAATCAAGACCACGGCGCAGATGGTAGCCATTCCGATGCTTCTGTATTACGACACGCTGCTTGGCTTTATCGACACGCGTATTTGGGGACAATGGCTGCTGGCCGTTGCCGCTGTACTGACGGTGTGGTCGATGTTTTACTACCTGAGGAAAGCATGGCCACTGATGAAAGAGCATTCGTGACTGATGTTCTGTTTTTTCTGGGGCGCCAGGAAGCTGCTGGCTTGACAAAAAGAAGTGGGCATCTATAATACGCCTCTGTTGTGAACGCGGGAGTAGCTCAGTTGGTAGAGCGCAACCTTGCCAAGGTTGAGGTCGAGAGTTCGAGCCTCTTCTCCCGCTCCAGATTAAAGATGAAAGCTGTTTCAAGCTTCCTTCGAGATTGAAGAAGAGTTCGTTTAGATGCAAAGTACAGGCGCGCATCAGGTGAATTCAGCAACAAGTTCTACGCGGGAGTAGCTCAGTTGGTAGAGCGCAACCTTGCCAAGGTTGAGGTCGAGAGTTCGAGCCTCTTCTCCCGCTCCAGATTAAAAGGGAAGCTGTTAAAAGCTTCCCTTTTCATTCTCAGGAAAACTATCATACGGTTTCCCGGGAAAACCAGGTCGGAGTGAGCTTACGTTCGAGTTGGTGGTTACAATATCCCCCGCGGCGGGGTAGCAAAGTGGTTATGCAGCGGCCTGCAAAGCCGTTTACGCCGGTTCGAACCCGACCCCCGCCTCCAGTTTTTCTGCAATAAATCAAACACTTAGAATTTTTCGAGCCGATTTCAAAATGGTTCGTAGCTCCCGGAAAAAGAGGTGCACCTTCCGCTGTGCGTCTATTTTTTCGGTAACACCGATTTCTTGCCTGCATGCCATGGCACCATGGTGTTGATCAAAAACCCTCGTTCCGGCACCTTCCAGCTCAGTATTAAGAACAAACTGTTGCCTAAAACATGGTGGGCAACATTTGATTCCTGCGAGCAGGCGCGTGCTTATGATGCCCAGCTGGAAGGCTAGCTCGCTAAAGGCATCGTTCCTGCATCGCTGCTGGAACGCGCTACACTCCAGCAGAAAATCTGGACGGTAAGCTGGTGCATCGCCAAGTATGTCCGGCATAAACCGGTGCCGGTGTCAGACATTAAACTTCTCGATACAGGGCGCGCCAGTCTGACAGCGGTGGGTACCAGCAGGCTCAATTACGATTGGGCTGAGGGCTGGATCAGGGCGATGAAACAACCCGATCGTCACGAGCCGTTGCAACAGCAACGGATGGCGCCGCAGCGGCAGGTGCCGTATTCGTCCCGAACGGGCTGAAAGTTGATTTGCTCAGCGACGGTGTCGTCGTTGCGTAAAAATCAGGCAGTGCTGTTGTCCCGCATGGCCATTGGCTTGCGCAAGTCCGGCGCAGGGTTATGCACAAACTTGTTCACAGAATGCGGGTATAAGTTTTGTTGGCTGTTACAGGGGGCGGGTGCCATGCGCGAGGACGATGCAAGCAGGATTATCCGGGCGGCAAAGGGATGAACGGGATGCCGTGGGAACCTGAAAATAAGTTGGGCGATCGCATCAGACTGCATGTTCTTCGTCGTCGATTCCTGAGGAGGACGCCTGACTTGTAGCGGTGGGAATCTGACACAATTGCACTTGGTGAATGTGCGACGTTGACGTTGCCAGCTTAGAAAACGGACGGGGCATGACGACAGCATTGTTGGTCTGGGGTATGTTATCTGGTGCAATAGGTCTCGGTTATTTTGTCTACGGAAAAAAGCAGGGTGCGCTGGTGCCTCTGTTCTGCGGACTTGGGCTGATGATCTTTCCGTATTTCATGTCGAATGTTTATCTGCTGTTAATCATCGGTGGCGTGATCGCCGCCTTGCCTTATTTCTGGCGGGAGTAGTCATTGTTTCGCGCACGCAGAAAAGTCAAAGACGCTTGGTTACAACGCTGACAAGGGGCGATCAACCGACACTATTCATGGCTTCCCGTTCGCACAGGAGCTTGCAATGACGTCTCCCATCTTCCGTATCGCGATGTATGCCTATGTGCCGTGTCCCTGCTTCCAGTGTGCGCTGCGCACGCGTAGCTGGGCGATCTCCTGAGTAAAGGCAGTCGCTCCGGCCGCGGTCTAGATAGTCTGGGCAGTGCCTTGTCGGAACAGTCCCTGACCGCCGGCAACGTCGCCGGTGTGCTGGAATTTTGCATCAAGAACAACTACCTCGGCGGTGATGCCGCTCCATCGATCAAGAATGTGCTGACGGGCAAGCTGCCCGGCAACGCACCGGCGAAGGACGACGGGTATCTTGCGGGTGCCAAGGAGCCCCTGCAAGGCAGCGATGGCAAGCAGGTTGAGCTTGATAGCGGCAACAGCCTGAAAGAAAAAGTAATCCGGCAGGTCTGTGGCCAGGTGCTCTCTCAGGCAAAATCCTTGCTATAACGCCGGTGATCAGAAGTGCGGTTTCAGGTCGTTGCAGGGCCCTGTGCCAGATGCCGCCATCGGCGGACGAGGCCATGCGCCCGATCACACGCCATAGCGA
>JBLHMB010000041.1:0-32474 GCA_047621665.1 Bradyrhizobium sp.
GGCGTGCGCGTAGTCGAAGACGTACGGCGTTTGCTCAATGCCGGTGCCGACAAGGTCAGCATCAACTCGTCAGCGATCAGCAATCCGCAACTGGTGTTCGATGCAGCGCAAAAACATGGTTCGCAATGCATCGTCGTGGCCATTGACGCGAAGCGTTCCGGCGACGGCAAGTGGGAAGTGTTTACCCATGGCGGGCGCAAGGCGACCGGACTGGACGTGATCGAATGGGCAAAAAAAATGGCTGCATTCGGTGCCGGCGAGTTGCTGCTGACCAGCATGGATAGGGACGGTACACGTAGCGGTTTTGATCTGGCGTTGACTGCCGCAGTTTCCGATGCGGTGACGATTCCGGTGATTGCCTCGGGTGGCGTCGGTGGTTTGCAGGATCTTGCCGATGGCGTGCGGATCGGCAAAGCCGACGCCGTACTGGCAGCAAGTATTTTCCATTATGGCCACCATACGATTGCCGAAGCCAAGCAGTTCATGGCGGCCCAACAGATAGCGGTGAGATTGACATGAGTATCAAGGCGAAGTGGCTCAACAAGGTCAAGTGGGACGAATACGGTCTGGTTCCGGTGATCGCCCAGGAACTGGGTTCCAATGACGTCCTGATGTTTGCATGGATGAACCGCGATGCGCTTGAGCGTACGGTCGAACTCGGCGAAGCGGTGTACTGGAGCCGATCGCGCAAGAAGTTGTGGCACAAGGGCGAAGAGTCCGGGCATACGCAAAAGGTGCACGATATTCGTCTCGATTGCGATGAAGACGTTGTGCTGCTGAAAGTGGAACAAACTGGCAAGGTCGCTTGTCATACGGGGCGGCATTCGTGTTTCTTTCAGAAGTTCGAAGGGTCGGTCGGCGATGGCGAGTGGGTCAGCGTTGATCCGGTGCTAGTCGACCCTGCCAGTATCTATAAATAACCGTTGGCGCAGCCTGGCTGCGCTGTTATCCCCTTACTCCTACAAGGCACAGGTTGTGATGGTTGCCCGACTATCGCAGCAAGATCTCATGAGCACTACATTGCAAAGACTGGCTACCGTAATCGAAAGCCGCAAGCTGGCCAATGGCGGCGATCCGGAGAAGTCATATGTTTCCCGATTGTTTTCGAAGGGCGATGATGCGATCCTGAAAAAAATCGGCGAGGAAGCGACCGAGACCGTGATGGCCGCCAAGGACGCGCGGGTTGATGGAGACACCAGCAAGGTGATTTATGAATGCGCGGATCTGTGGTTCCACTCGCTGATCATGCTGGCGCAGTTTGACCTGACGCCTCAGCAAGTGCTCGATGAACTTTCGCGGCGCGAAGGCTTGTCCGGGATCGAGGAAAAAGCCAACCGCAAATTGATCGAGCGCGAAATAAACGGCGACTAGACAGCCATTGAACAGGGCAGCGTCCCTGTTGCCAGTAACAATCCATTTCCTTTCGGAGCAACCGCATGAGTGCCTGTCTTTTCTGCAAGATCGCTGCAAAACAGATTCCGTCCACCGTGATTTACGAGGACGATGACGTGGTGGCTTTCCTCGATATTCATCCAGCGGCGCCGGTCCATTTTCTGATCGTACCGAAGCAACATGTGGCCACCCTCGCCGATTGCACCGAGCAGCATGCCAGCTTGCTTGGCAAGATGATGCTGCTCGCACCCAAGCTGGCCGCAGCGCAGGGCTGCAATTATGCGGTCGACGCCCAGGGCGTTGGCAGCGGCGGTTTCAAGACTCTTTTTAACACCGGCCCCGATGGCGGTCAGGAGGTGTACCATTTGCACCTCCATGTGATTGGCGGACCGCATCCCTGGCGCGGATAGTCGCTAATCCTCATTCAACCATTCAATCATCGTAGTTCGTTTGCATACGCAAGGAGTAATTGTCATGGGTTCATTTAGTATCTGGCACTGGTTAATCGTTCTGGTCATTGTGATGCTGGTTTTCGGCACCAAAAAAATCGGCAGCATGGGTTCGGATCTTGGCAAAGCAGTCAAGGGATTCAAGGATGGCGTCAAAGGTGATGAAGAAACCGAAGCTGGCAAGACAAGCACTGCCAAGTCGGACGACAAGGCCACCATTGACGTTGACGCGAAAGAGAAGACGAAGAGCTGATGCGGCACTGGCTGGATTTTCCAGTCAGTCCGTCTCATCCTGACTCCCCCACATGATAGATCTCGGTCTCACCAAGATTGCCTTGATAGGCGTTGTTGCCCTGGTCGTCATCGGCCCGGAAAAACTCCCCCGTGTCGCCCGTATGGCCGGTACTTTGTACGGTCGCGCGCAACGTTATATTTCACAAGTCAAATCCGAAGTCAGTCGCGAGATTGAGCTCGACGAACTGCGCAAGATGCACAAGGATGTGCAGGAAGCCGCCAGTGACGTCAGCCAAAGTATCTCGAAGAGCATGAACGAGGTCGAGAGCTCAATGCAATCGGCCTGGACCGGTACCAACCACGAAGATAATGCCCTGAGTGACACGCCGACGCCTGACCAGTTAGCCGTCAAGGTGAAACTTTTCCGCAAGAAAAAACTGGCACGTAATTCGGCTCTGCCAAGCTGGTATAAGCATCAGAATGGTCGCAAATCCCATGTTATTTCCGGTGCGGCACGGGTCGCCCGATACCGGTCGTCCGGTGCCGCGGGAAATGGATTTTTCCCGTGATGGCTGTCATTCGTTGCCGTAATTATCCCTTTTTGAAATTCCCTGTTTCCGGCGCCTCATCATGAAACCAGACATTCTGTCGGAGGGGGTGCAAGACACCTTCATTTCGCATCTGATCGAACTGCGCAATCGTATTCTTAAAGCGTCGATTGCCGTGGTCGTGGTGTTCCTATGCCTGATGCCCTGGGCTGGCCAAATCTATGATTTGCTGGCCTACCCGATGATGGTGGCATTGCCCGAAGGCAGCCACATGATCGCTACCGGCGTCATTACGCCATTTTTGATCCCGGTCAAGGTGACCTTGCTGGTGGCTTTCATGATTGCGTTGCCGTGGGTGCTTTATCAACTCTGGGCTTTTGTTGCTCCCGGCTTGTACTCCCACGAAAAAAAGTTGATTGCCCCGCTGGTGGTGTCGTCCTCGGTGCTGTTCGTGACCGGCGTGGCATTCTGTTATTTTCTGGTATTTAGCATTGTCTTCAAGTTCGTCAACAATTTTGCGCCAAAGTCGATTTCTGTCGCACCGGATATCGATGCCTATTTCGGTTTCGTGATGACAATGTTCATTGCCTTCGGATTGACCTTCGAAGTGCCGATTGTCGTCATCGTGCTGGTGCGAATGGGCATTGTCTCGGTCGAGAAGCTACGTGAGGTGCGTCCCTACGTGATCGTCGGTGCTTTCGTGCTTGCAGCGGTCGTGACCCCGCCGGATATCATGAGCCAGCTCCTGCTGGCCGTGCCGCTGTGCGTACTGTATGAAGTGGGTTTGCTGGTCGCGCCAATGTTCGCCCGCATGACCAAAGCACCTGAGGACGTGCCGGAGGCCTAAGTCCGGCAGGCCGCTAGGCCTGCCGCAGCCACTGGATCAGTGGCTGCACATCCTTGAGCGCACCGGCAATATCGTCTTCAAGCGTCGCCGCGGTGGTGCTAGCCAAACTGGTCGCACTCCAGGCTATAAAATTCTTCAGTTTGATCGTCTCGATTTGCGGTTCATCCGCATCGAATCCTTTGGGTGGGCGTGTCAGCTTGCCTTCCTGCTGCAATCCGCCGTAGCGTGCAGTGAAATTCTTGTTCTTCAATACCTTTGCCAGGCCGCCCGGATCGGCGATCACGTGCTGCCGGATCAATCGAAGACGATCGGCCGGCGGCATGTATTCGCCGCCGGCTACCAGCAAGTTGCCTGCAGCATCGATCTGAAAATAGTACGAAGGCCCGCCACCCTGGCTGGGCTTTTTCATGCCGTTCGGAATAATTGCGGCTGAAAATGACGTCTTGTAGGGAATCTTTACATGCGAAAAGCGCATGTCACGGTTGATGCGAAAGAGCGCTTTTTTGGGATTGCAATCCGCCACCAGCGGATCGACACGCGCCATCGTTTCAATCAGTGCGGTGACCAGTTCGAGAAATTCGGCGCGCAGGATATCGTAGCGGGGCTTGTTCATGACGAACCATGGCCGGTTGTTATTGTCGGAAAGTTCGGCAAGAAATTGCGTCAGATCGCGTAGGTGCATTGGACTTATTCGCTGTCAGTCGGTCGCTGTTGCTGCTTTGGTCGCTTGCCGATGGTGACATCGAGCGTGGTCTCCTGCAGCTTCCGTTGGACCGTCATTTTCGCCTTGATGCCGGGAGTGAGTTGCGCGATCAAATTGAGCATTTCGGTGGTATCGGTGACGGGTTTACCTTCAACTGCCAGGAGAATATCGCCAGGTCGCATGCCAGCCCGGTCAGCCGGGCCGTTACGTTGAACCCCTGCAATGATGGCACCGGATTTGCGGTTAAGGCCAAAGCTTTCAGCCAGTTCCGGTGTGATGTCCTGTGGCTCGACGCCTATCCAGCCCCGTACGACCGAGCCGGTTTTGATGATCGACTCCATCACCATTTTGGCAGTACTCACCGGTATGGCAAAACCGATGCCCAGCGAGCCGCCGCTGCGCGAATAAATTGCCGTATTGATGCCGAGCAGGTTGCCATTCGTATCAATCAATGCACCCCCGGAATTGCCGGGATTGATGGCGGCATCAGTCTGGATGAAATTTTCAAACGTATTGATGTTCAGGTGATTGCGGCCTAGCGCAGAAATAATACCCATCGTCACTGTCTGGCCAACACCGAACGGATTGCCGATAGCGAGTACGACATCACCTACCATCGTCTGTTCGATGTGCCCCAGGGTAATTGCAGGCAGATTTTGTAATGCCACCTTCACAACAGCGAGGTCGGTCTCCGGATCTGCGCCGACCACTTTGGCGACGGCTTTGCGTCCATCGGCAAAGGCAACCTCAATTTCATCTGCCGCTTCAACCACATGGTTATTGGTCAGGATGTACCCTTGCGAACTGATGACGACACCGGAGCCAAGGCTCACTTGCTTTTCATCCGGCTCGGGTCGCTCGCCAAAAAATTTCCGGAAAAATGGGTCGTCAAGCATCGGGTTGCGTGCTTGCCGCGCACCTTTGGTCGTATATATGTTGACGACGGATGGCATTGCCAATCGTGCCGCATCGCGATACGAGCCCTGAGTAGTCGGTAGCGTATTGGCTGGTGCTACCTGCACGGCCACAGTAGAGGAACCCAGTCGGACTTGCCGTGAACCGCCTGGGAGGTTATTGACCCACTCGGGCTTGAGGGTCGCGACGATGAACCAGAGAGCAAGTGCCACGGTAGCGGTTTGAGCAAACAGAAGCCAGAGACGTCGCATAAATAGTGATAAGTGTTAGTTGAAAAGTTAGTAAGGACGGAAGCGCCAATGCGATCCGGTGGTCGGTTATTTGCGTAACGCGTCGCGGATTTCCCGGAGCAGGAGGACATCTTCCGGTGTCACTGCGGGTACCGGTACCGGTACTGGTTGCTTGCGCCTGGCAGCATTGACCAGACGGACCATCTGGAAAATGATAAATGCCAGAATCACAAAATTAATCAGCACGGTAAGAAAATTCCCGTACGCAAGAACGGCGCCGGCTTTTTGTGCCTCGGCCAATGGTAACTGCATTTCCTGACCGTTCAGCGGTAAGTAATAGTTTGAAAAATCAAGCCCGCCAAATATCGTACTGACGACTGGCATGATTAAATCACGCACAACGGAATCGACGATCTTGCCGAATGCGGCACCGATAATGACACCAACGGCCAGGTCCATCACGTTGCCCTTGACGGCGAAAGTTTTGAATTCCTGCAAAATTCCCATGTGCCCTCCCATCGCATTACTGTCGGAATAGAGATTGTACCGGCGCCGACTGGTCTGCGCTACGAGGGGTTTGCCCGGCCTGCGTGCGATGGATTAAACCCCGAATAAAAACATACTGCGGGTCGCGGTTATTGGTAATGAGAGCTAAAAATCAAGTCCCCACCCAACAGATACCATGGAAAAAATTCATTAAAATACCTCCCGGAACGCTTAAACGCTTTAAAAGGTGTGTCGCCTCCGATATAATCCGCGATTGCTAGAAGTTTCGAACGGAATTCGCATTTTGACTGATTGGGGTTGGTATGAGTAACGAAAAACAGGTCGATTCCGGTCGGCGTGGATTGCTCGTCGCGACGTGCGCGGCAGGTGGGGTAGCAGGGCTGGCAACAGCGGGAGCGCTAGTGTCGACATTTGCGCCGTCTGAGCGGGCTAAAGCCGCCGGAGCTTCGGTGGAAGTCGATATCGCAGGCCTGGCGCCTGGCGAGATGAAGACCGTGGAATGGCGCGGCAAGCCAGTATGGATTCTCAAGCGCACCACCGATATGGTGGCCTCTCTCAAGGAAACAAAATACGATATCGAATTGGCCGACCCGAATTCCGAGCGCAACAAGGATGAGTTGACGCCACAATACGCGCGCAACGAATTCCGTTCGATCAAGCCGGAAATTCTGGTCGCTGTTGGAATCTGCTCGCATCTGGGTTGTTCGCCGGGTACCAAGTTCCAGACCGGACCACAGCCATCGTTGCCGGATGACTGGCATGGCGGCTTTCTTTGCCCCTGTCACGGTTCAACATTCGACCTTGCCGGACGTGTCTACAAAAACAAACCCGCTCCTGACAATCTTCAGGTGCCGCGTCACATGTTTCTTGGCGACGGAAAAATAGTGATCGGCAAAGACGAAAAAGGCGAGGCCTAATCATGGCATTTCACGACAATAAAGTGCCGGCTAACGCGCCGATGGCCGAAAAAGCCCTGAACTGGGTCGACAACCGCTTCCCGCTGACCCGGCTCTGGAATGATCAATGGGGCCAGTATTACGCGCCTAAAAACCTCAACTGGTTCTATATCTTCGGCTCGCTGGCGATGCTGGTGTTGGTGATGCAGATTGTGACCGGAATTTTCCTGGTGATGCATTACAAACCGGATGCCACGCTCGCCTTCGCTTCTGTGGAATACATCATGCGTGATGTGCCATGGGGCTGGCTGGTGCGCTACATGCATTCGACCGGGGCTTCGGCGTTCTTCATCATTATTTATTTGCACATGACCCGGGCGCTGCTGTACGGCTCGTACCGCAAACCACGTGAATTGATCTGGCTGTTTGGGGTAGCGATTTTCTTGTGCCTGATGGGTGAAGCATTCTTTGGCTATTTGCTGCCATGGGGCCAGATGTCCTACTGGGGTGCACAGGTGATTGTCAATTTATTCGGGGCGATTCCATTCATCGGTCCTGACCTGTCGCTGTGGATTCGTGGTGACTATGTGGTGTCTGATGCGACCTTGAACCGGTTCTTCGCTTTTCACGTGATCGCCATTCCGCTGGTATTGCTTGGCTTGGTGGTTGCTCATCTGCTCGCGCTGCATGAAGTCGGCTCTAACAATCCTGATGGCATCGAAGTCAAGGACACACTGGGTCCGGACGGTCACCCGCTGGATGCGATTCCATCGCATCCTTATTATTCAGTTCATGATTTGTTTGGCGTGACAATCTTTCTGACAATTTTTAGTGCGGTAATTTTCTTTGCCCCTGAAATGGGTGGGTACTTCCTTGAGTACAACAACTTCCTGCCTGCAGATTCGCTGAAGACGCCACCGCACATCGCGCCGGTCTGGTATTTCACGCCGTTTTATTCTGTGTTGCGGGCAACGACGTCGCAATTCCTGTACGCAATGATGGTGGCCGTGGCAGCCTATGTTGCACTGCTGATCGTGAAGTCGCGCTTGACCGGATTGGCTAAGGCGGCATCGGCTGTGATCGGGTTGGTCGCAATTGCCTCGATGTTCGTGCTTGATGCCAAGTTTTTTGGTGTCGTTCTGATGGGTGCTTCGGTACTGATTCTGGCCGGTATGCCTTGGCTTGATCATTCCGAAGTAAGGTCGATCCGTTATCGCCCGACATGGCACAAGTATGTCTATGTCGTCTTCGGAATTTCATTCCTGGCTCTTGGGTATTTGGGTGTGTTGCCACCGACCGATGGTCGTACCTTGGTTTCGCAGATCTGCACCTTCATCTATTTTGGCTTCTTCCTTTTGATGCCATGGTGGAGCGCCGCTGGAAAATTCAAGCCCGTGCCGAAACGTGTCACGTTTCACCCGCATTAATTCGCCAAGGGATCAAGAATGAAACTGTTTAAAAAATTGCTATTAGTGCTGGCCTTTGTGCCTGCATTGACTCTGGCGAACGAAGGCGGTTACAAGCTGGACCGTGCGCCGGATCATGCCACTGACCTGACCTCGCTGCAACATGGTGCCAAACTGTTTGTGAATTACTGTTTGAACTGTCATGCAGCAGCATCAATGCGCTACAACAGAATGCGCGACATCGGTTTGAGTGAAGATCAGATCAAGGCCAACCTGCTGTTTGCGACCGACAAGGTCGGCGATCTGATGAAAGTGTCGATGGCACCCAAGGACGCCAAAGAATGGTTTGGCGTAGTGCCTCCGGATCTGTCGGTGATGTCACGGGCGAAGTCTTCCGGAGCTGGTTCCGGATCGGACTACTTGTACACCTACCTGCGCACGTTTTACAAAGATGAAAGCCGGCCGACTGGCTGGAATAATCTGGTGTATCCAAACGCGGCGATGCCACACGTATTATGGGAACTTCAAGGTATCCGTGAAGCCAAATACATTGAGGTTAAAGATCCGCATGACGAGTCGAAGATGGAGCATCAGTTTGCCGGCTATACGCAACTCAAGCCGGGCACGATGAGTGCCATCGAATACGATCAGGCCATTGGCGACCTGGTCGGTTTCATGACCTGGATGGGTGAGCCGGCACAAAATCAGCGCCGTCGCCTCGGTGTCATTGTTCTGCTTTTCATGAGCTTGTTTGTCGTCATTGTCTGGCGCCTGAACGCGTCGTTCTGGAAAGAAGTTAAGTAAATTGTCTGGCCCGCACGTTGCGGGCAGGTTTGCCGGGGTGAGACGGTCATCGTCTCACCCCGTTGTTTCTAAGGAACTACAAAATGATGGTTCTCTACTCGGGCACTACTTGCCCGTTTTCCCAACGCTGCCGCCTGGTCCTGTTCGAAAAAGGCATGGACTTTGAAGTGCGCGATGTCGACTTGTTCAACAAGCCGGAAGATATTTCGACGATGAATCCTTACGGGCAGGTACCCATCCTGGTCGAACGTGATTTGATTCTGTACGAGTCAAACATCATCAACGAATATATTGACGAGCGGTTCCCGCATCCGCAACTGATGCCGGCTGATCCGCTGATGCGCGCTCGTGCACGCCTGATGCTGTTCAACTTCGAAAAAGAATTGTTCGTGCATGTGCATACGCTTGAAAATGACAAGTCCAAGGGCGCTGAAAAATTGCAGGAAAAAGCCCGTCAGGAGATCCGCGATCGTCTGACTACGCTGGCGCCATTGTTCCTGAAAAATAAATATATGCTGGGCGACGAATTTTCGATGCTCGATGTTGCCGTTGCGCCGTTACTCTGGCGTCTGGATCACTATGGCATCGAGTTGTCGAAGACAGCCGCGCCGCTGATGAAATATGCTGAGCGGATTTTTTCCCGCCCTGCCTATATCGAGGCGCTGACGCCATCTGAAAAAGTGATGCGTCGCTGATCGAATCTTCCATAGCCACACGCTTACGCGCACTCTGGCAATTAATTTTCCGGGTGCGCGGTAAGCAGTCTTCTGATAGGTACTTGCAGAGTCCCATGCCCGAATCTTCTACCAAGCCCTACTTACTCCGCGCCATTTACGAGTGGTGTACTGACAATGGCTACACGCCTTATCTGGCGGTTCTCGTTGATGCGAGCACTAAAGTGCCGATGCAGTTTGTTAAGAATGGCGAGATCGTACTGAACATCAGTTTCGATGCAACGAGCGCGCTGAAAATGGATAATGATCTGGTGCGTTTCAGTGCGCGCTTTGGTGGAGTATCTCGTGACATTTCGGTCCCTGTTGAGAATATCATTGCCATCTATGCGCGCGAAAACGGGCAAGGCATGGCATTCGAAGTGTCCCGATATCCTGCGCGGGACCATGGTACGGACGCCGAATCGGGAAGTAGTGAGACGATGCCTGTTACCGTGCCGGCCAGCATTGCACCGACGTTGACATCCGTCCCTCAGGCTTCACAGGAGTCCGGAGAAGGCGGCGGTAACGACGACGATCCACAGCCACCAAAAAAAGGTGGTCGACCAACGCTCACGCGCATCAAATAATCGAGTACAATACGGCCTTTCCAGTTTCGCCGATTTAGCTCATCTGGTAGAGCACATGATTTGTAATCATGGGGTGGCGGGTTCAAGTCCTGCAATCGGCACCAAATAAAAAGCCCGTGATCCTATCGATCACGGGCTTTTTTCATTCCGGGACGGGAGGTTGATTATCCCGCCGGGGATCCATTCGCCGCTTTCAAGCCGCCCCATCGGGGAGTCATCTGATGGCTGACGCTGACCATGTCCAGCACGCGTCCGACAGTGTGGTCGACCATCTCTGCAATGGATGCCGGGCGCTGGTAGAACCCCGGTAATGGCGGGAAAATGATGCCACCCATCTCGGTAACCGAGGTCATGTTGCGCAGGTGTGCGAGATTGAACGGCGTCTCGCGCACCATCAGGACAAGTCGTCGGCGTTCCTTGAGAACGACATCGGCTGCGCGCGTGATCAGGTTGTCGGACATCCCCATCGCGACCGAAGCCAGCGTCTTCATCGAGCAGGGCGCAATGATCATTCCATCAGACTGAAACGATCCGCTGGCAATCGAGGCACCGACGTCTCTGACGTTATGGACTACGTCAGCCAGTGCACCGATCTGCTTGCGATCCATATCTAGCTCGTGATGCAGGTTCAGTACGCCGGACTCGGACACCATCAGATGGGTTTCGATACCGCCGATTTCGCGCAATACCTGCAGCAGACGCACCCCGTAGATCGATCCGGACGCACCGGTGATGGCAATAATCAGGCGGCGTGGTGCTGCTGCTTCCGTCATCTCAGGCCTTGAGCAGTGTTTGCAGTTCGCCGGATTCAAACATCTCGTTCATGATGTCTGTACCACCGACGAATTCGCCGTTGACGTACAACTGCGGCACGGTCGGCCAGTTGGAATAGTCCTTGATGCCCTGGCGAACATCGGCATCATCCAGCACATTGATGGTGACGAGATTTTCGACACCACTCGTTTTAAGTAATTGAATCGCACGACCCGAAAAGCCGCATTGCGGAAATTGGGCAGTACCTTTCATGAACAGTACGACCGGGTTTTGGGTAACGGTCTCTTGAATCCAGGTTTTTACGTCGCTCATGCTTACCTCACTAGTTTGGTTATTCATTATAGGAAAAAGCGGCTGCTCTTGCTTGATCAGGATTTGAGTTTTGCAAAGGCGGCTGCCATTGCATTGCCGGCATCGGGTGTGCGGGCTTGTTGTTGATGCTGCTGCTGTTGAATCAGCCGTTTCGCATCATTACGATCAGGACGTTGTTCCACTTTGGCGCCGGCTACCGGTGCGCTGTCTGTCAGGCGCATCGTCAGCGCAATACGCTTGCGCTTTTCATCGACTTCCAGCACTTTCACGCGCACCACCTGGCCGGCCTTGACGACGCTATGCGGGTCTTTGACAAAAGTGTTTGCTAGCGCAGAGATGTGGACTAAGCCATCCTGATGCACACCGATATCGACGAAGGCACCGAATGCTGCGACGTTGGTGACCACGCCTTCGAGGATCATGTCAGGACGCAAGTCACGTAGCGCTTCGACGCCCTCCTTGAAGGTTGCCGTGGTGAATTCCGGGCGGGGGTCGCGACCCGGTTTTTCTAGCTCTTTCAAGATGTCGGTAATGGTCGGTACACCGAATTTGTCGTCGGCGTAGCGGGCCGGATTGAGTGACTTCAGCAAGCGCTCGTCGCCAATGAGTGCTTTCACGTCTTTCTGTATATCGGCCAGAATTTTTTGTACCAGCGCATACGATTCCGGGTGCACGGCGGAGGCATCCAGCGGATTGTCGCTGCCCATCACACGTAAGAATCCCGCGGCTTGCTCGAAGGTCTTGTCGCCCAGTCGAGGTACGTCGCGTAAGGCGGCACGCGACGTAAATGCGCCTTTCAGGTCGCGGTAGGTGACGATGCTTTGTGCCACGCTGCTGCTCAGGCCCGAGACGCGTGCCAGCAGTGGTGCTGAAGCGGTATTGACATCGACACCGACCGCATTGACGCAATCCTCTACCACGGCATCGAGCGAACGCGCCAATTGCGTCTGGCCGACATCATGCTGGTATTGACCGACGCCGATCGATTTCGGGTCGATCTTGACCAGCTCTGCCAACGGATCCTGCAAGCGCCGCGCGATCGATACCGCACCGCGGATCGAGACATCCATGTCCGGCAATTCGCGCGAGGCAAATTCCGACGCCGAGTAGACCGAGGCACCTGCTTCGGAGACCACAATCTTGGTCATCTTCAGTTCCGGTCGCAGCTTGATCAGGTCCTGGGCGAGTTTGTCGGTTTCGCGCGAGGCAGTACCGTTGCCGATCGAGATCAGCGTGACCTTGTGTTTTTCAGCCAGCTGCGCCAGCGTGTGCAGCGCGCCATCCCAATCGTTGCGCGGCTGGTGCGGATAAATCGTGCTGGTATCGACGACCTTGCCGGTGGCATCGACGACGGCGACTTTGATGCCTGTACGCAAACCCGGATCGAGGCCCATCGTTGCATGCTGTCCGGCCGGTGCAGCCAGCAGCAGCGCTTTCAGGTTGAGTGCAAAGACATGTATTGCCTCGACTTCGGCACGTTCGCGCAAGCCTGTCATCAGCTCGGTTTCCAGGTGCATGAATACTTTGATGCGCCAGGCCCAGCGGACTGTGTCGGCCAGCCATTTGTCGGCAGGCCGTCCCTGATTGCGCACGCCAAAGCGCGCCGCGATGCGACCCTCGCACGGGTTGTGCGGGGCATCCCATTTCGGTTTTTCCGGCTCGGTATCCAGGCGTAGCACGATGGTCAGCATCTCTTCGCGTCGACCGCGGAACAGCGCCAGCGCGCGGTGTGACGGGATCGTGCCCAGCGTTTCGGCGTAATCAAAATAGTCAGAAAATTTGGCACCGGCATCCTGTTGGCCGTCGATGACTTTCGATTCGACGATGCCGTGCTCGGTCAGGTATTCGCGCAGCGCCTGCAACAAGGTCGCGTCTTCGGCAAAGCGTTCCATCAGAATCTGGCGTGCGCCATCCAGCGCGGCCTTGGTATCGGCGACGCCCGGATTGTCGCCGCTATCGGTGGTGAAGGGCGGCTTCAGGTACGCTGCCGCTGCGACTTCCGGATCCTGTTGCGGGTCAGTCAGCAGCGCGTCGGCCAGTTCGGTCAGACCGGCTTCGGCAGCGATCTGTGCCTTGGTGCGGCGCTTGAGCTTGAACGGCAGGTACAGGTCTTCGAGGCGGGTCTTGTCTTCGGCGTGCAAGATCATGTCGAGCAACGCCGGCGTCATTTTGTTCTGTTCTTCGATGGCACTAATGATGGCGCTGCGACGGGCCTCGAGTTCGCGCAAATAGCGCAGACGTTCTTCCAGCAGGCGCAACTGGATATCGTCGAGACCGCCGGTGACTTCCTTACGATAGCGGGCAATAAAAGGCACGGTCGCGCCTTCGTCGAGCAGGGCGATGGCGGCGGCGACCTGGGCCGGACGGGCGACTAATTCAAGGGCGAGGCGTTGTTCGATAGATGGCAGCATGGCGTGTTCAGTGAAGTGAAAATCAGGCGGTGAATGGGGGAGTGGCTGCATCAGACTTGTACGTCACAGCTAAGACGTCACGCTACGCCGGCGGCCGCCACTGACGCGCGCGATGCCGGCCAGGTCTGCCCAACTCTGTACCTCGGTGAATCCGGCGCTATCGAGCAGCGACCGTACCGCCGTAGCCTGATCGTAACCGTGTTCCAGTAGAAGCCAACCGGACGGCTCGAGGAACGCTGTTGCGCCGCTGATGATATGACGCAGCGCGCTCAGACCATCGGCGTGATCGGTGAGGGCATCAATTGGTTCGAAGCGCAAATCGCCTTCGCTCAGATGATGGTCACCATCGACGATGTACGGCGGGTTAGCAACAATCATCTCGAAACCTTGTCCGGCCAGCGCCGCATACCAGTCGCTGCGCAGCAGTTGCACTTGCACCGCATGGTGGGCCGCATTGCGGCGAGCAACGGCGAGGGCTGCGTCACTGAGGTCGATTGCGCTGACGGCGGCATCGCGCCGGCTGTTGGCGATCGCCACGGCGATTGCGCCGGAGCCGGTGCCCATGTCGAGTACGCGGCCCTGGCGCGGCAGGCGGTCGATTGCCAGTTCTACCAGTAGCTCGGTCTCCGGGCGCGGTATCAGAACCGCAGGGGTAACCTCGAAGCGCAAGCCATAAAATTCGCGTATGCCGATCAGGTAAGCGATTGGCTCGCCGGCATTGCGGCGTGAAAACAGCTCCGCGACAACAACTGCCTGAGCCGGCGTGAGCGCTTGTTCGGACCGGGTAATGAGCTCCACGCGCGTTAGACCGAGCACATGGCTGAGCAAGATGCGACGCTCACCCAGTTCAGGTGCCGGTTGCCTCAGTACGGTGTCGATGGTGTCGCCAGCGAGGATAACGGGCATTCTAGCGGCCGCGCTTGATAGCGATCCAGCCAAGTATCAGTACGAAACCGACAAACCAGACCAGCGACCATTGCGGAATAGATAGTCCGAAGATCGGTGCATACGGCGTGCTACAGAAACCGTCTGCCTTGAAGATCAGTGGCAGCCAGTGAGCTGGCGCCAGCGTATTGAGCGAAGTTTCAAGCGGATCGACACCGCACGAAATCTCCGGATGGGCCTTGACCCACAAATGCCAGCCGGCAGTACCCGCGCCAGCCAGCGCGACTAGTGCGGCGAAGCCCGCACCAGTGGCGCTGGTGCCGCGAGGCAGAAAGACAAAAATCAGGCAGATCAGCGCGATGGCCGCAAAGGCATAGCGCTGGATAATGCACAGAGGACACGGTTGCATGCGTTCGACGACCTGCAAATAGAGTGCGAAACCGAGCAGGGCGAAGCACGTCAGCGCGGTACAGAACAGAATTGGCTTTGGGTTTTTCATGAGTTAGGCAAGGAAAGAAAAGTTGATGGATAAAAAGGTGCGAAGCCTTCACGATAACCGAAGCTGGCGGGAATCAATTATCCTCACCCAAAGCAGCCAGCAGTTCGGCCTGGTGTTCAGTTGCCAGCGCACCGGTCAGATCATTGAGGTCACCGTCCATGATGAAGTCGAGCTTGTAGAGCGTCAGGTTGATGCGGTGGTCCGTCATGCGTCCCTGCGGGAAATTATAAGTGCGTATCCGCTCACTACGGTCACCCGAGCCGATCAGCGACTTGCGTGTTGCCGCTTCTTTTGATTGCTGCTCCCGCACTTGCGCATCTTTGATGCGCGCGGCCAGCACCTTGAGCGCCGACGCTTTATTCTTGTGTTGGCTGCGATCATCCTGGCATTCGACGACGATGCCGGTCGGCAGGTGGGTGATGCGCACGGCGGAATCGGTCTTGTTGATATGCTGGCCACCGGCACCTGAGGCGCGATAAGTGTCGATGCGCAAGTCGGACGGGTTGATGTCGACATCGCTGATCTCGTCGACTTCCGGCATGACTGCCACGGTGCAGGCCGAAGTGTGGATACGACCTTGCGTTTCGGTTGTCGGGACGCGCTGCACGCGATGGCCGCCGGACTCGAACTTCAGACGCGAATACGCACCGTTGCCGGTGACCCGCACGATGACTTCCTTGTAGCCGCCGACATCCGAACTCGATTCCGACACCATCTCGACCTGCCAGCGATTGCGCTCGGCATAGCGCGTGTACATGCGCAGCAGGTCGCCGGCGAACAGTGCCGATTCGTCCCCGCCGGTGCCGGCACGGATTTCGAGGAACAGATTGCGTTCGTCGTTCGGATCTTTTGGCAGCAGCATGGTTTGCAGATCGGCTTCGATCTGCCCGGCGCGGTCGCGGGCAGCGAGGATTTCCTCTTGCGCAAAATCTCTCATATCCGGATCGGCCAGCATTTCCTGCGCAGTGGCGATGTCGGCTTCGGTGACCCGGAAACGGTCATACAGTGCCACCAGCGGACCGAGTTCGGCATGCTCCCGGGTCAGCTTGCGATAGTTGTCCATGTCCGAGGCGAGGTCTTCCTGGGTGAGCAGCTCATTGAGTTCACCCAGCCGGTCGGCCAGCTGATCAAGTTTGACGAGCATCGAAGATTTCATTGGACATCCTGGAAGGCGGGTGGGGCGCACGCCTGATGGCGCACGGAACAGCGGTAAGCAGTACTCGCCAACCGGCTAGCGCCGATTTCGGAACAATTGCGGTAGGAGCGCTGCGAGGCGGGCTCGTTCATCACCCTCGGCATTATTTAGTGCATGTTGCGGACCATGCAGGAACTTGGCGGTTAGTCCGCGTGACAAGGCTTCGAGTACCACATTGATATCTTCGCCACGTGCCAGCAGCTTGTGGGCGCGCTCCAGTTCATGCAAGCGCATGACTTCACTGGTTTCGTGCAGCTCTTGAATGACTGGCACGACGGCGCGATGATCGATCCAATGCATGAAAGATTGCACGCGGGTGTCGATAATAGCCTCGGCTTGCGAGACTGCCGCCAGCCGGCTTTCGACACCGGTCTGAACCACGGCACCGAGATCATCGACAGTGTAGAGAAAAACGTCATCGAGGCGGGCAACTTCATGTTCGATGTCGCGCGGTACTGCCAGGTCGACCATGAACATCGGCTTGTGACGGCGTGTCTTGACCGCCCGTTCAACCATGCCCAGACCGAGGATCGGCAATGCCGATGCCGTGCACGAGACGACGATGTCGAAAGCGGCCAGTTTTTCGGAGAGCTCGGCCAGCCTGATCGACTTGCCACCGAATCGTTCTGCCAATGCCTCGCCACGTTCCAGCGTCCGGTTGGCAATAGTGATCGATTTCGGATTGTGTGCAGCAAAATGGGTCGCGCACAGTTCAATCATTTCACCTGCACCGATGAACAGGACGTGCTGGTCGTTGATGCTGTCAAAAATACGATGCGA
The DNA here is from genome assembly GCA_047621665.1 of Bradyrhizobium sp. Lineage (GTDB taxonomy): Bacteria > Pseudomonadota > Gammaproteobacteria > Burkholderiales > Burkholderiaceae_D > Actimicrobium. The sequence continues at coordinate 17,088 of JBLHMB010000041.1, forward strand.
CAGACGCACTGCTGCGGCCGCCATCGAGACGCTGTGGGCGCCGATTTCTGTGGTGCTGCGGACTTCCTTGGCGACTGAAAATGTGCGCTGGAATAACTGATGCAAATAGGTGCCGAGGCCTCCAGCTGCATCGGACTGGCGCACTGCTTCTTTCATCTGCCCCAGAATTTGCGGCTCACCGAGTACCATCGAATCGAGGCCGGAGGCGACCCGGAATGCGTGGCGTACCGCTTCGCCCTGCGGGCGGGCATACAGGAACGGTCGCAATTCGGAATAGGGCAGGTTGTGATAGCTGGCAAGGAAATGGGCAGTCGAATCAAGTACTGCTTCGGCACCACCCGGCAAATCGCTGGCAGCATAGAGCTCGGTGCGGTTGCAAGTCGAAAGGATAGCTGCTTCGTCTCCGATGCGCAGGTTGCCATCCTGACCGAACCATGCTCGCGCTGCGCTCACTGCCTGACCGATCTGGTCAGTCGGGAACGCGACTTTTTCGCGCAGAGATAGCGGCGCGGTAGTGTGATTGAGTCCGAGAGCGAGCAATTGCATTGTGTGGATGGACCGGCTTGCTTTGTAATGCAACATTATAACGTGGGATGCGCGTTGACCTGTCAGGTGTATGTACTGATCACCGGTAATGCGACGGTGAAGGTGGTGCCCAGCCCGGACTTGCTCGTAAATGAAATTTCGCCACGATGGCGTTCGATGACGGTTTTGACGAAGACCAGTCCGAGGCCGATGCCGTCGTGACGCGGTTGATTGGGTTGGTCGATGCGATGAAACCGGTGGAACAGTTTGATCTGATCGGCCGCGGCAATGCCGTAGCCCTGATCGGTGATATCGCAGACGACCAGTGTGCCGAGCAGGGTCGGGCGTGCCCGTAATGCGCAGGTAATGACGGTTCCTTCCGGGCTGTAGTTGACCGCGTTCGAGAGCAGGTTGGTGATGGCCCGTGTCATTAGTCCGCGATCAACCCGAACCGTGAAATGTTCGCTGGTGATCTCGTTACGAATCGTAATTCTTTTGTTGTTGGCGAGGGTCCACATTTCATCGGAGGCGTCGATCACGATGTCCTGGAAATCATGTTCCTCCAGGCGGTATTCATAGGACTCGGCGCGCGCCAGCTGGACAAAATTATCGGCCAGGCCGAGCGTCTTGCGGCACGCCTTGTCGATGCGGGCAAACAGCTCCGCTTCCGGCAAGGCCGATGTCGGATCGGCCTGTAACTCCAGCAGCGCCAGTATTGATGCTTGCGGTGTGCGCATGTCGTGCGACAAGAACCGCAGCGTTTCGTCCCGACTGCGTTCAGCCGACTTGATTGCCGAGATGTCGACAATACTGACGATCCAGCCGGTCAGTACATTATCGTTCGAGCGGCAGGCTGCGCTGCGTACAAGTAATTCGGCACCGGCCTCATTACGATAGCCGATACCGTCGGCGAAGGTCGCGGCACGCTTGGGGTCGAGCAGGTCCCACCAGTCGAACGGCCCTTCGAGGGCAGGATCGAATGCATGCGGGACAGTTTGTCCCGGAGTTGAAAACAAATAAGGCAGCAAGGCACCGTTGACGGACTTGAAGCCGACTCTGCCAAAAAAATCCACCGCATGCTTGTTTGACAGCAGGACATAGCCATCGACAGTAGTTACCAGCGTAGCATCGGGCAGACTGTCGATGCTGTCAGAGACAAACTTGCGCAAGTCACGGACCCGCCGCGCGGCATTTTTCATCGCATTGATGCGGCGCTCCAGAACGTCGGTACTACGTGGTTCTTGCAGACGCTCCTCAGGCAGTAAATGTGGTTCGTTGTCGAGCCGGCTGAATTCCTGACCGAGATAGCGGATAGCTGCATCGAGTCGGCGCCAGCTCCACAACGGATAAGCGATTATTAGGGCAATGCAGGCGGCTGCAGGGGGTATCCATAGCCCGAACCGGAAGGCCAGTAACGCGCCAGCCAGGCTGATCAGTAGCAATCCGGCTGTCGCCAGCAGTCCCGTCCTCGGCGACAGAAAGAAGTAGCTTAGCATCGCCAGCAGCACCGGCAAGCCACTCAGCAGCGCAGTTTGCCATGGGCGCGCCGCGACCAGCGACTGCTCATCGAGCAAACTTGCCAAAATATTGGCACTGATTTCAACCCCCGGCATGCCGCCGGCTTCGCCCGATAACGGTGTCGGATAGGCGTCCGCCATGCCGGCGGCCGTCGCACCGATTAGCACGTATTTATTTGTGAAGAAGGCCGCCGGGACTTCACCGCGTAGTACCGCCACATACGGAACTGATCTCACATGTCCGCTGCTGCCGGCATACGGAATAAGCATCGGTCTTTCACGGTGACGGAAAGCAGGCAGCTGGTCGTTGCCGATCAGCGCAGCGAAATGCGGCCATGAACCGCGCGCGCCGGTTTCATCGAGAAACGCGCTACGTAAGACGCCATCAGGATCGATAACCATGCCGATATGACCCAGGCCCAAGGCGACACCGGCCAATTCCGGTATGGGCAATATAGCGGTGTGGCTGGTGCCGTTGGGGATGATAACTACCGGCAGAATCACGCGCTTGCTCCGTGCCATTGCCGCCTGTAGCGCAATGTCACCGTGGCGGGGCACCCGTTCAGGCTCCGACAGGATCACATCGAGGCCGATGGCGCGTGGTTGCGTTGGACTGAGTTGGTCAATCAGTTGTGCATGGAGTTCGCGTGGCCAAGGCCATCGACCCAGCTCAGCGAGGCTGTAATCGTCGATAGCAATAATGATGATGTCCTCGCGTGCAGGCCGCGGACTGGCAGAAATGAGCTGGTCATAGATCGTCAGGTCGAGGCGTCCCAGGCCGTTTTGCCAGCCTAGTCCGGCCGCCAGCAACAGCATCAGCAGTAGCATCGTGATCCATTCGCGCAGCGCAAAATAATTTTTCATCGCCATTAGTTGCGGCATGTGCGGGAATGAGCGGAGGGACATGATGGTGCGTCAGCGCGGCCAGTCCGATTGTGACTTCATCGGATTGCCTTCATGGATGATCCACTGATCGGTTACGACAAAACTCTGTATTGCCGAATACGGACCTGTGCTGCCATCGCTGTTACGGATTTGCACGCGAGTGAAATAGGTACCGAATGGCGGGCGCGGCAGCAGCAGCAGCGGTTTGATACTAGTGGCGTTGAATTGGAGCCAGCTGAACCTGGCATCGCGAGCGACCTGTAGATTGAATCCGGCAGCAACCGGACTATGCCAGCTGAGCTGGAATTGCTTGCTGTCGCTGAAGTCGACCGTCGGCGCCGAAGGTCGCGGTGTAACTCCATCCGGGGACGGGCCTTGTCGCAAGCTGACCGGCACGATCCGGGAATAGCCTTCCAGTCCATTGGCATCGATCGCCGAGATACGCACGAAGAAGTCACCTGCATCGATGCTGTCAAGCTGGATCGGATTGCCGGCAGAACGCGTTTCGGCGAACAGGTCCTCGCCCTTGGCATCGTTACTAATCTGAAGATGATAGGCTTTGGCGCCAGCCAGCGTGAGGGTCTTGAACTGAGCAATACGGCCTTGCAACAGTATGGCCTGGCTGTCCAGTTGCGGCGCTTCCAGCAGCGCCACGGGTGGCCCGACGTTACCGGTACTGACAATATTGCCTTTTCCCGCTTGCAAGGTAACGCCGGGGCCTGGCGTGCGCCGACTGATTTCGACGGCACCGGACAGCAATTCATTGGCCGTCGAGCCATCGGCGAGCAGACCAACGCGGAAATGGGTGCCGCGCACACCCGCCATCGCCAGCGGCGTGCGAATCTCGTAGCGTCCCATGCCGGGTGCGAGCGGGCTGATCTGCGATTCAACTTTGCCGCGCTGGACAGTGATTTCGGTTCGTGGACTGCGGGTATAGCGCGCCATGCGCAAGATGGATAGTCTGATGCGGGTATGCGATGGCAGTGAAACGCGCGACGCATCCGACAATCCAAACGTCAAAAAACTGTTGCTTGAGGTCTCAATCTGCATGCCTTCGGTCAGATGGCTGCCAACCTTCAATACAGTAGGCCGTTTGTCAGCACCCATTGCGGTGACTCTGCCGGTCATCATGATAACGCGTGCTTCACCGGGGTCGTCAGGCAGCAAGCTGGCCGGGATGACGATCGCACTGCCAACCGGAATGCTGGTGTCTTTGCTGATGTGGTTGAATTTTCCGATGGCAATCCAGTTACTGGTTGCGTTGGTAAATTGCGAGGCGATCGATGACAGGGTGTCGCCCTGACGAGTGGTGACGGTAACGCCGGAGGCGGACACCAGCAGCCCTTCAGTCGTTTCGCCCGACTGCGCTTTTGGCGTAAATAGCAATGCAACTGATGCCAGTAGACATACCCTGAGCCAGCCTGTGGTGGTTACATGCATGCGTTTTCTTCACTGCAACGGACTTGCTATCCAGAGACTTGTTCCAGACGGTAACCATAACTATAAACCGGTGCAAGCCGGAAACCATTTTCTGGGCGTAATTTTAGTTTGGTACGGACCCGTGAAACATGGGTGTCCATCGTGCGTGATGGAATTTCGACATCACGTGACCAAACGGCTTCAAGAATATAGGCGCGCGACAGCGGTCGCCCCAGATTTCGGAACAGCAGCAAAGCCAGGTCAAATTCTTTTTGTGTCAGCTCCACCAGCTCGCCATGATCCAGCAAGCGACCGGTTCGTGGTTCGAAAATATAGTGACTGAACTGAATTTGCTCGATCGCATTTTGAGTCGGATAAGCCCGCCGTAGCAATGCTTGAACTCGCGCCACCAGTTCTCCACGCCGGATTGGCTTGATCATGTAGTCATCGGCTCCCGCAGCCAGGCCGGCAACAATGTCATCTTCACCTGAGCGACTTGTCATGAAAAGAACGGGCAAGACGGCCGGCAGTTTTTCGCGCGCCCAGCGCAATACATCGGCACCACTCAGGTCTGGTACCTGCCAGTCGATGATCAGCATATCGAAACTTTCCCGACGAAGCTGATTCAGCATTTCCTTGCCACTTTGAAACGGATGGCAAGCATGACCGGCAGCTGACAGGACTTGGCATACCAGGTCGGTTTGGGTACGGTCATCATCAAGTACGGCAATTCTCATGGGGGGCGTTCGCAAATAGTCCGGGGGATTAGTTGCTGACAATCTACCAAATTTTGTTAAACATGGGCTTTTTTTCGTTTTACTTTAACAAAAGTTCACAATGAAAATTGACATTCGATTCGGATTGTTGGCTTGCGCAACACGACGGTAGGCGCGAACTTATCAAGTGGGTAATGCTCTTGAAAAAGATGTCACCTTAGTACAAGCCTTCCGGACTTTTAAAATAAACCAAAACAACAGATTCCCAATTATTGGTTATTTATTGAAACTAATAGTATTCGGTAAGGTACATGCTGTATGCTCGGGAAACTTAGAAACATTTCTCGTAACCATCGGGAGCTTCTCCTACCTTGGGGTAGGAGAAGGTGGACTATGATTGAAAACGACGACTAGACCAAGTGTGTGTGTCGATGCCCAGAAACTGCCTTTGGAACTGCATAAAATGAAAACATCTACCGAACGCACTGCATTCAGTGCACGCTTGCAACTAGCGTTGCGTAACGCCAATCATGCGGCGAATCATCCGACGTATTTATCCCGCGAATTCAATTTCCGGTTTTCCGGTAGCCCGATTACCGTCCATGCAGCCAGAAAATGGCTGGTTGGCGAATCGATTCCAACTCAGGACAAGTTGCGCGCACTTTCCAACTGGCTGGGAGTTACTGCAGAGTGGTTGCGCTTTGGCGGTCCGGAAGAAAATGCAGTGATTTTGGCTCCCCAGACCAGCGGCGCATCCGAATCGGCACAGTCGAAACTGGTTGCCGATTTCATGGAGCTGGACATGCATCACCGTCAGATTGTTCAGGACTTTATCAAATTGCTGGCTCAAAAAGGCCGTCCATCGCCGGACGTCACCCCGGAACGGGCGATCCGGGTCTCGAAGCAGAAAACCAGCGCTTGAATTCCGTGTTTTAAAAAATAGCCCGGGATTTTCCGGGCTATTTTTTTGAGGTTAAGCTGCGGGTGTTCAGTTCGTTGGCCGTGAATTTACCGGCAGATGAACGGTGACGCGTGTACCTACACCGACCTCGCTGTCGACATGGATCCTGCCGCCATGGTGACTGACAATATTGTAAGACAGCGACAAACCCAGACCAGTACCCTGGCCGATCGGCTTGGTGGTGAAGAACGGCTCGAAAATTCGGTTGATCTCGTGGGCTGAAATTCCTTTTCCTGTATCGCCTATTTCTATCCAGACCCACCCATCGCTGGCTCCGGTACGAATGGTGATGATTCCCTTGTTGGTAATGGATTGTGATGCGTTGATGATCAGGTTCATGAAAACTTGATTGATTTGCGATGCCAGGCACATTACCAATGGTAGCTCGCCATATTGCTTTTCGATGCTGGCTTTGTACTTGAATTCATTGGCGGCAATCATCAACGTACTGTCCAACCCGTGGTGCAAGTCCGCCGCCTGCCAGTCCGATTCGCCGACGTGGGCAAAGTCTTTGAGTGACTGCACAATATCGCGAATCCGCTTGAGCCCGTCGAGCGATTCACTGACCAGTGCAACGGCATCTTCGCGAAGGTAATCAACTTCAGCTTCATGCTGGATTTTCCCTAATTGCGCTTTCAGTGTGTCTATTTCTGTCGTCGTTGCGACCGTCGTGTCGTAGCGTTCGATGACGTTGAGTAGCGTGTCAACATAGCCGCGTAACGATCCAAGATTAGAATTAACGAAACCAACAGGATTATTAATTTCATGTGCAATTCCGGCCGCTAACTGTCCAATGGATGCCATTTTCTCGGACTGTAAAAGTTGGGCCTGCATCTGCTGCATTTCTATAAGCAAGCTTTGCTGTTCTTCGCCCTTTTTTTGTAAAGCATCCTCCATTTTCTTGCGTTCAGTAATGTTGCTCAGCAACCCAACAACTTCCAGCGGCGCGTTATTTGTGTCGCGCATCAGCCTTAGCGTGTCATGCATCCATAAATAGATGCCTTCGCTGTTTTTGAAGCGATATTCGTAGGAGCGCTGTCCTTCGACGAACAGCATTGCCAAGCTGGAAAAAATAGTAGGAATATCTTCCGGATGGATATGGTCAAACCAAAAATTCGGATCAGCAACCATATCCATCGGCTCATAACCCAGTACGCGTCGGGCATTATCACTGACGAACGTCATCTTGAAATCGCCGGTCGGAACGCTGCTATAAATAATCGCTGGTGTGTTGGCAATCAGGTATTCCAGCCGGGCATTGGTTGATAACAATGCGGACGAAGTGGCCTGCTCTGCAGTTGTTATGTGTGCGAGTTGCTCTGGTGCATCGAAGTCATGAAATTGCATGCTAACTGGCCGTTTTTGTGGTCTAGGGCATGTCAACGTGAGGTCGGTGCATCGAGCTCGGAGGCATGTGTGAGTTTCTCTGGTGCGCCTACTGACATTACAGGACGGAACAAATTGTTGCTATAAGTAAATATTTTTTAATATGTGGATGTTGTATGACGGTGTCATTGCCCCGTGCAGCGGGCGAGATGTTTGCCTGCTTCGGGGGCGGACTTGTATTCATACCGGTGTCTACATCGTCGTTTCGGCACGAATAGTCCGAATACCCTAGACTTCGAACGGCGCTGCGGGCCGGCGCGGGAATAGTCCAGTTCCCTGTTGCGATTGAGTCTGCATCGCTGACGAATTACCTCTCCAATGTTCCTTCACCTTTCGAAAGAAACGACACCATGACATCTCAAATGATTGATATCGCTAGCCATGACGGAAAAACCTTTCAGGGATACCTGGCGCTACCGCCGACCGGAACTGGTCCGGGCATCGTGCTGATTCAGGAAATTTTCGGCGTTAATGGCCATATCAAAGCAGTCGCAGACCAATACGCGCTGGACGGTTATGTCGTACTCGCACCGGATCTGTTTTGGCGCCAGCAACCTGGTGTGGATCTCGGTTATGGCGAAAGTGATTTTGGTGCCGCAATCAGTTTCATGCAAAAAATGGATTTCCCGCTGGCGATACAGGACTTGGCGGCAACGGTCAGTGCACTTCGGACTCTGTCTGCATGTAATGGAAAGGTCGCTTCATTAGGATTTTGTATGGGCGGCTTGCTCTCTTATCTCAGCGCTGCCAGTGCCGGCGTCGACGCGGCCATTTGCTATTACCCGGGATCCATTGAGGAGCATCTGAACCTGGTTGACAAGGTGACCTGTCCGATACTTATCCATTTTGCGGGAAACGATCACTATATTTCTCCTGCCGCAGTGAAGGCAGTTCAGGAAGTGTTTGCCGGCGTGAAAACGGCTGTCATTGAGGTCTATCCGGATGTTGATCATGGCTTCAATTGCTGGGAGCGCCCGGCTTATGAGCAGAAAACATCATCGTTGGCGCACGGGCTGTCGTTGTCTTTCCTGGCTAAGGCTTATTGAGGAGCTTGTTGATTGTTCGCCTCCAGATGGGCGAACTTCTTTTCTAGAGCTGGGTGGAATTATTTCAGCCCTGAAATTAAAAGGCGATCTCCGAAAACCTATTTCTGCGGATTGCCTTTTCAGCAGGCGCTGAAGAGCGCCTAAGGCCATGAGTTCACGCCTTTTTCGCTGACAAATAGCATTACTGGAAAGGTTGGGGATCGGAACTTTTGTATTTACCTTATTGCAAGTGATATCGAGATTGCCATGCAAAAAGACGTCAGTGAAAGCCGTGCATCGGCATGGATTGAAATTGCGTCAGATTGACAATCGCTAAACGGGGTGGTGTCCATCGTTGGTGCCAACCCCTTTTTTCAGTATGCTCATGGTTAGAAATGGCACAGGCAGCTTGATCTTAAACAGATTAGCTATGCCCAAAAAGCCGTACATTTTGTTGTGCAATGCTTGTTCCTAACAACTTCAACTCTCCATCCCGCACGCATGCCCGAATAGGGTCCCCCATATTGTTGTCTTCAGTAAAAAGAAACTTAATCTGCGGTCCTGCCGGTGTCAGAGTTTGATGGAGCACTCCTATCAGGCCATCAGCCAACAACGAATTGGCCCTATTGCCGACGGCACTAGAAGCAACTTGCAGTAGTCCTGCCAGTCCTTCTTCAATTGAACCGCCATGTACCGTCGTTATTACAAACTGTCCGGAGGTTGCTGCGCGTAACATTTGCGCTGCGGCTTCGGGCGTACGAATCTCTCCGACATAAATATAATTGGGGTGCCAACGCAAGGCCGTTTTAAGTCCTTGTGCCCAACCTTCGTCGTCTTGTACGTGCACCTGAAAACAATATCCCGCGTCACCAACAGGTCCTTGAAAGAGGAATTCAACCGGATCTTCTAAAGTGAACGCTACTCCACCGAATGCCTTCATATAATGGTTAACCAAGGCTGCCGCAGTGGTTGTTTTTCCGTTTCCTGTCGCCCCCACAATTAATAGCAATCCACAACGTTTGCCACATTGCTTCAAATAATCGAGTAACCGGGGTTTGATATTGAGTCGATCAATATCCAGGAGTCCTGGATCAACTCTTCGCATTGAAGCCCAGACCGACTTATCCGATAATTCTTTTTTTGCAATTCTCAAACGGATATTGTCATGCGTGTGAGAGCTATCCTCGTTGGGCTGTGTCAAAATAAATCGTCGTAAAATCTCCAGATCATCATTTAAAGACGAGGGAATTGGTAAATTCCCACTGCTCTGCATCGTTTTTCTGATCGGGTTGTATCGACCTTGCTGATGTTGATCAATGCGCAAATATATATCGACAAATGGCAATTGAGAGAGCGTCGTTATGGGAAGTTCTGTAGTTGTTGGGCTTGGGTTCTGAGGTTGCATCGACGAAGGAAGAGTCATGGCAAGTGGTCTTAGGTGTCGTGTTACTGGTTGCGCGCTGTTTCAGCGCCGAAATTAAGTTACTAAGAACAGGCTGCTCGCGTTTAAAACGGTCGTCAAGGCGTTGTTGAAGAAGTCGTTATTCCAGCAAGGAATCAGATTGTGTAAATGAAACAAAACGTGGTGACAGCCAGCGATGTTGTGTACGCATTGGCAAGTGTGGCGTCAGCTTGGCTACGGAGGACGCCGGAAAGAGTGGCCGTGCACAGAATCTTCTACGTTACCCGGTGTGCAGCTGCAGAGGACACATGTCATGCAGAGGCTGCGGGTATGATTTTGCGTTGTGGTTATTTAAACTGCGTGATGGTCCTGAACGTTGGTTCTTGAGGGCCGGTTGAGGAGACGGCATAAAGTAGTAAAAATCGTCGGGGATCAGGAAAGGTTGTGCCCCTTTTCGCTCAAAACCGCATACTGAAGTGATTTTCACGAGGTGACTCGATCGTAATTGTGCGACAGTCACTCAAAACAGTTGCGCTAACGATAATGCATAAGATGCTACTAACCTGCTGCCAAGTATCTGCAAATACTATGCAGGCTCCTATTGAAGAGCCAGATAACAAAAAGCCCACTGTTTAAAGTAGGCTAAGTGCTTGATTATATGGTGGCCCGGGGCGGAATCGAACCACCGACACAAGGATTTTCAATCCTCTGCTCTACCGACTGAGCTACCAGGCCAAGGGCAAAAGTATAGCAAGTCTTTCGGATTTTGCAAGCCGGCAGGAAAATCTAATTTTTGACCAGCCGCTATAATCCTCGTCAGGCATCTTATCTAAACTTCTTTTGATCGAGCTACATGCATACCGACATCTGCGTTATCGGCAATGGCACCATAGGAAAAACCACGGCACTCGGTTTGGCGCAGGCGGGATTTCGCGTGTCGCTGCTCTGTCCCCCAGCCCCGCCTGCGGCGGCAAGCGCGCCTGCAACTTGGGACTTGCGGGTCTATGCATTAAATGAGGTCGCGCGCGATTTGCTTGTCTCGCTGAAAGTGTGGGACGCGCTGGACGCCGAACGCATCGCTGCCATTGATGCGATGGTGGTCATCGGTGATGGCGATCATGCTGGCAAGATCGAGTTCGATGCCTACGGAGCGCATGTCGCAGCGCTGGCCTGGATAGTTGAGCACCGCAATCTGGATCAGGCGCTCGATGCGGCACTACGGTTTTCCCGGGATGTGACACTGGTCAACGGTACCGTTGATCAGTTGCACGTCGACGCAAACGGCGCGCGCGTTGATCTGGCCGATGGCAGCAGCATGACGGCGGCGCTGGTGGTGGGGGCCGACGGTGCCCATTCGTGGGTCCGGAACTACGCTGATATTGGCATTGACTACCGGCCTTACGGACAGCGCGCCGTCGTCAGTAACTTCGATTGCAGCGTTGCCCATCAAGGAGCCGCTTATCAGTGGTTCACTGCTACCGAGGGGATTATTGCTTTGCTGCCGCTGGCAGGACAGCGGGTGTCGCTAGTCTGGTCGGCGCCAGATGCGCTCGCGACCACGCTAATGAGCGAGACTTCCCAGCAACTGGCTGCGCGCTTGACGGCGTTGCCCGGCCAGCCGTTTGGCCAGTTGCAGCCGATGGTGCCGGAACGGGTTCATGCAATTCCGCTGGCGTTGATTCGCGCGCATCAGTTTGTCGCTCCGCGTATCGCGCTGGTGGGGGATGCCGCGCATGTCATCCATCCGATGGCAGGGCACGGGATGAATCTGGGTTTCGGTGATGTCGCTGCTTTGTTGCGTGTATTGTCCGGCAGCGATGCCAAACGCGACTGTGGTGAGGCACGCCTGTTGCAAAGTTATGCCCGTTCGCGCAAGGAAGAAGTACTGATGATGCAGATGGCAACCGACGGCTTGCAGCGGTTGTTCGCGTCGCAGTTCGAACCGCTGCGGCTGGTTCGTAATCTTGGATTGAACTTGCTCAATAAGTTGCCGGTCATAAAACGGCGCCTGATCTCGCACGCCGCAGGGGGCCTGAAGTAATTGTCTCCTGTGCGTCTTAACCCCATTACTGGAAATAATCGCATGTACTTTTACAAGTCCGTACTCGCTGTCTCGCTGGCCCTGTCGACCCTGGTTGCTTGCGCTGAAACACCGCAGGAAGCCAAAATCAAAAAACTCATCGAGCCGCGCCTGGGCGAGGGGGCCGTTGTCGAATCGGTCCGCAAGACGCCTTATGGCGGACTCTATGAATTGCATGTCGGTGGCGATATCTTGTACACCGACGAGCAGGCCAACTACCTTTTCGTTGGCCGCGTAATGGAAAGCAAGACGTTCAAAGATCTGACGAAGGCGCGCATTGACGAGATCAGTCGCGTGAAGTTCTCTGACTTTCCACTGGAGATGGCCATCAAAACGGTCAAGGGCGACGGCAAGCGAATCATTGCGGTGTTCGAGGATCCCAACTGCGGCTATTGCAAGCGTTTCCGGCAGACCCTGCAAGGGATAGATAACGTGACCATTTACACCTTTCTCTACAACATTTTGTCCGAGGATTCTGGTGTAAAGGCCAAGAATGTCTGGTGTGCTGCCGATCGTAGCAAGGCATGGGATGACTGGATGTTGCGCGGCAAGGAAGCTGCCGCAGCACCGGCCGCCTGCCCGACACCGAATGAAAAAGTACTCGCGCTGGGACAGAAGTTGCGCATTACCGGAACGCCGACTATCTTCTTTGCCGACGGCAGCCGGGTACCCGGTGCGATGGATGCCAAGGCGTTGGAAGCCAAGCTCGCGGCGCAGTAATCACGCACTACTCATGAAATAACGGAGCGGGTGTCTCGCACGGCACCCTATAAAATCCGTTATATTCCGTCAAATCAACGCTTTGCTTCAGCGCGAGCACATCCTCACCATACGGAGTACTTCATGGTCACACTCAATATCAACGGTAAAGACATGCAGGTCGATGCCGATCCTTCCACCCCGATTTTGTGGGCACTGCGGGACAATCTCGATATGACCGGTACCAAGTTCGGTTGCGGTGCAGCGCTATGCGGTGCCTGTACCGTGCATCTGAATGGCCAGCCAATCCGCTCGTGCGTCACACCGATTTCGGCGGCGGCGGGATCAAAGATCACAACCATCGAAGCGATGCAGGACGACCGGATCGGCAAGGCGGTGCAGGCTGCCTGGGTCAAGCTCGACGTGCCGCAATGCGGTTATTGTCAGAGCGGCCAGATCATGACCGCTACCGCCTTGCTGCGCTCAAAAAAATCACCTTCCGATGCAGACATCGACGCCGCCATGAGCGGCAATATCTGCCGTTGCGGCACTTACCAGCGCATTCGCGCTGCGATCAAGGATGCGTCAAAAGCGCTGTCCTGAGCCCTGTCATTTTTCGGAGAATCAAATGCGTACTGAATGGATAAATCAGCCTGATCCTGTTGGCGCCGGCGAAGCAAGCCCGGTCTCGATCGCCGTGTCGCGCCGCAGTTTCATGAAAGTGTCCGGCGTAGTCGGCGGTGGCTTGTTGCTTGGCTTCTTTGTGCCTGGCGCAAACAAGCTCGCGAATGCTCAGGCACCGAAGGCGGTGTATGCGCCCAACGCTTTTTTGCGTATCGCTCCCGACAACACCATTACCGTCGCGGTCAACCGGCTTGAATTTGGTCAGGGTGTCAACACCAGCCTGCCGATGCTGATCGCCGAAGAACTCGATTGCGACTGGACCAAGGTGCGTAGCGAGCTGGCACCCGCCGCCGATGTCTTCAAGGATCCGGTGTTCGGCATGCAGATGACCGGTGGCTCCGGCACCATCGCCCACTCCTACACGCAATACCGTGAAATCGGCGCAACCGCCCGGGCAATGCTGATTGCCGCCGCGGCCGAACAATGGCAAGTCAAGCCCGGTCAGTGCAGTACCGCCAACGGTGTCGTCATCGGTCCCGGTGGCAAGAAAGCGAACTATGGCGCATTGGCCGACGCCGCGATGAAGCTGCCGATGCCGGAAAAAGTCGCGCTGAAAGATCCGACGCAGTTCAGGATCATCGGCAAGCCGACGCCGCGTATTGATGCGCTGGCAAAATCGACTGGTCAGCAAGTGTTCGGTATCGATGCCAGCGTGCCCGGCATGAAGGTTGCCGTGGTAGCGCGTCCACCGGTGTTTGGCGGCAAGGTTGGGAAATTCGATGCGAGCAAGGCACTGGCCGTCAAGGGCGTGCTGGCCGTGCTGGAAGTGCCAACCGATCGCGGTGGCAGCGGTGTCGTCGTGATCGCTGACGGTTACTGGCCGGCCAAGACCGGGCGCGATGCGCTGGTCATCGACTGGGATACCAGTGCAGTCGAAAAAATTAACAGCGATCAGCAATTGATCGCTTACAAGGAATTGGCGCAACAACCCGGCATCGTTGCGATCAAGGCCGACATCGGCAAGCTTGCGGCAGCACCGAAAAAAATCACGGCGGACTATGCGTTTCCGTATCTGGCGCACACGCCGATGGAACCGTTGAATTGCATCGTCGACCTGAAGGCCGATAGCTGCACGGTCTGGGCCGGTACCCAGTTCCAGACCGTTGACCAAGGTGCGATTGCCCGCACCGTCGGCATGAAAGTCGAGCAAGTGACGTTGAACACCATGATGGCCGGCGGCGGTTTTGGCCGTCGCGCGGTGCCAACTTCAGACTTCATCGTCGAAGCGGTACAGGTTGCCAAGGCCTGGAAAACTGCCGGGAAAACCAGCCCGGTCAAGGTGATCTGGAGTCGTGAAGACGACGTCAAGGGCGGCTATTATCGACCTGCCACCGTCCATCGGGCCGAAATCGGGCTCGACGAGAAGGGTGACATCGTCGCGTGGAATCACACGATTGTGAGCCAGTCGATCATGATGGGAACGCCTTTCGAAGCCTTTGCGGTCAAGGATGGAGTCGATTCCACAATGACCGAAGGCATGGGTGTGCCTTACGGATTGCCAATGAAATTATCGGTTCACAACGTCAAGGCCAATGTGCCAGTGCTGTGGTGGCGTTCAGTTGGCTCGACTCACACGGCATTCGTGATGGAGACACTGATCGATGAAGCCGCCGAGATTGCCGGTGCCGATCCGGTGGCCTATCGCAAGAAGCTCATTGGTGACAAGCATCCGCGTCATCTGGCCGCACTTGACCTTGCCGTTGCCAAGTCGGGTTACGGCAAGACCAAGTTGCCTGAGGGACAGGCTTGGGGCGTGGCATTGCACGAGTCGTTTAACTCGGTGGTGGCCTTCGTCGTGGTGGCATCGCTGACAGACGGCAAGCCCAAACTGCATTCGGTGACCGCAGGCGTGCATTGCAACCTGGCGGTCAATCCGTTGACGGTCGAGGCCCAAGTGCAAGGTGCGATTCTGATGGGATTGGGTACCACACTGACCGGTGCGGCGGTGACGCTGAAAGATGGCGTGGTTCAGCAAAACAATTTCAACGATTACATCGTTGCGCGCATGCCCGACATGCCGCAGGTGGCCGTGCACATCGTCGCCTCCGGCGATGCCCCGACCGGCATGGGCGAACCCGGCTTGCCACC
>JBLHMB010000042.1:0-31140 GCA_047621665.1 Bradyrhizobium sp.
GCGAACTATAGCGATGTCGCGCCGTCAGCGCAAGTGTTTGCGGCGTGATATTTTTAAGCCTAGCTGTTTTAGCGAGGTGACTTCAGCGACAGTCAGCCACAGGCAAGCAATCCATCGCAAATTAATTGCGAAAAAGGATTGCCACCAGTTGGAGTCACCCCTTGCAAAGCGCATAATTCCTGCTTCCACTTTTGCTTTGAAAAATACGATGACGAATACAGAATGGCTGTTCACTCAGGAAGTACATCCGCAGTTAGCAACCAGTGCGGAAGTCGCAAACCTGTTAGCTAACCCCGGCTTCGGTCGGGTCTTTACCGACCATATGGTGACAGTGCGCTGGAATGAGGCACAAGGCTGGCACGATGCGAAAGTCGAATCCAGAAAGCCGTTTTCGCTTGACCCTGCCTGTGCAGCACTCCACTACGCGCAACAAATTTTTGAAGGCATGAAAGCCTATCGTGGTGCCGACGGTGAAATTCTGATGTTCCGTCCTATCGAAAACGCCCACCGCTTCCAGCGTTCGGCTGCACGCATGGCAATGACTCCTGTACCGGACGACTTGTTTCTAGCCGCCGTCGAAGCGTTGGTCAAGATCGACAAGCACTGGGTACCCGAAGGTGACGGTAGCTTGTACTTACGTCCGTTCATGTTCGGCTCCGAAACCTTCCTCGGCGTGCGTCCTTCACTGGAATACATTTTCTGTGTGATCGCTTCACCGGTAGGTCCCTACTTCAAGAATGGTGATTCGGCTGTCACCGTTTGGGTATCGGATGAATACACCCGCGCCGCGCCAGGTGGCACCGGCGCAGCCAAATGCGGCGGCAACTATGCGGCAAGTTTGCTGGCACAGTCCCAGGCGAGCGCAAACGGTTGCGATCAGGTGGTCTTCCTTGATGCAGTCGAACATCGCTGGGTCGAAGAACTCGGCGGGATGAATATCTTTTTCTGCATGGCCGATGGCACGCTAGTTACTCCTCCGTTGAGCGGCACGATACTGCCGGGTATTACGCGTAGTTCGGTGATCGATCTGGCGCGACGCGAAGGGATGACCGTCGAGGAGCGGCCCTACAGTTTCGACCAGTGGTGTGCGGATATCGCCAGTGGTCAATTGCGTGAAGTTTTTGCTTGCGGTACCGCGGCTGTTATCGCTGGCGTTGGCCGTATCCGTCATGTCGGCGGTGAACTTGTTATTGCCGATGGCTCTGTCGGCCCCGTCACCATCCGTATTCGTAATTTGCTCACTGGAATACAGCGTGGTCGACTGGCAGACACCGAGTCATGGGTGCATCACCTGTCGTGAGCAGCATGACCAAGCCCGAGACGCCGTCACCAATCGGACATCCGCACAGTCTGACTGAGGACATCTATGCGCTGGTCATCGGTCTGACCTTCATTGCGATCGGTCTGCTGCTACTGAAAACCGCCGGTCTCGTCACTGGCGGCATCGCCGGCATTGCGCTATTAACGTCGTATGTTGTTCCGCTACCGGTCGGGATAATTTTCACCCTCGTCAATGTGCCCTTTTTTATCTTTGCGTACTTTGCGATGGGGTGGCAATTTGCCCTGAAGACCGTCGCGGTCAACCTTGGCGTGACCAGCCTGATGACATTGATGCCGCAGGCCTTACACATTGATTTCATCAACCCTGCTTTTGCCGCATTGGCTGGCGGTACCCTGTGCGGAATGGGCATCCTCGCCCTCGCCCGCCATGGTGCCGGCGTTGGTGGTACCGGTATCGTTACGCTGTGGCTGCAAAAAAAACGCGGCATCAATGCCGGGCGCAGCCAGATCATCATCGATACCGTCATCCTGCTGGTGGCGATGTCAGTGATTGCACCGAACCGTCTGGCCTGGTCGGCGCTCAGTGCTTTTTCGATGAGTGCGATGGTCATCGCCTGGCATCGGCCGGGTCGGTATATCGGATATTGAACAGGTTGTGATTGAGGGTCACGTCACTATCTGCCATCGGGAAACGCAACGACTACGAATCCTTATCTCGATAAGCACACGCTCCTACAGAGCGGCACCGTACAGACCGGCACCTGTTAAAACCCGTAAGATTCAACACGTCTCTCTTCAGAATTCTGCTGTGGCGATGCAACGCTAACGGCCAGCCTAATCGTGCCCGCGCGCCATTCTCTACAGCAATTCATCACCCGAACTTGTCAGGAGTTTTCCATGAAGCCTTATGTCATTTGCCACATGATGTCGTCCATCGATGGCCACGCCCTCACGGACGGATGGGACCGTCCCTTCAAAAAGAATGCCGGTGCGCTATATGAAACGCTGGCCCGGCAATTCAAATTCGATGCCTGGATTTGCGGTCGCGTCACGATGCAGGAAATTGCCCACGGCGACGGCTACCCGGCCGGTATGGCCACCAAGCCCATACCACGCACCCACCATTTTGCCGACAAGGATGCCGCTTGCTATGCAGTGGCCATCGATCCGCACGGCAAGGTCGAGTGGAAAAGCAACCAGGCCCTCGATTCGCATGTCGTCGCCGTGGTCACCGAAGCAGTCGCCGATGACTACCTCGCCTACCTGCAATCGATCAACGTCTCGTATATCTTCGGCGGCAAGACCGGGATTGATCTGGCCAAGGTAGTAACGATTCTCGCCGATGAACTCGGCACCGAACGCATAATCGTCGAAGGCGGCCCGCATGTCAGCGGATCGTTCGTCAACGCCGGACTGGTCGACGAAGTCAGCGTGCTCGTCCTGCCGTTGATCGATGGTCGCGGCGAACATCCGGCCTCATTCGAAGTCACGCCACAAGCATGGACCAACCCGACGTACCTGACGCTGACATCGGCCGAGATCCAGGACGGCGGCAGCGTCTGGCTGCGCTACAAAAAACAGTAAATCGGCACCAACCCGGCCCGCCCCGGGCCGGTTATTTCATCAGTTTGTCCATCTCCCGATACAAGTCCGCCTTGCCTTCGAAACCCAGCCCCGGCAATTCAGGCAGGAAGATGTGTCCGTTCTCGACCTGAACGCCGTCCGGAAAACCGCCATACGGCTGGAACAGGTCGGGATAGGATTCATTGCCACCCAGCCCAAGGCCGGCAGCGATATTGAGCGACATCTGATGCCCGCCATGCGGAATGCAGCGCTTGGCCGACCAGCCGTGTTCGCGCAACATGTCCAGCGTGCGCAGGTATTCGACCAATCCATAACTCAGCGCGCAATCGAACTGCAGCCAGTCACGGTCGGCGCGCATGCCGCCGTAGCGGATCAGGTTGCGTGCATCCTGCATCGAGAACAGGTTTTCGCCGGTGGCCATCGGGTTTGCATAGTAATTGCGCAGCGTCGCCTGCAGTTCGAAATCGAGCGGATCGCCGGCTTCTTCGTACCAGAACAGATCGTACTGCGACAGCGCCTTCGCATAGGCAATCGCGGTATCGAGATCAAAGCGCCCGTTGGCATCGACTGCCAGTTTCTGGCCATCCTGCAGCACGCTCAGCACCGAATCGATGCGGCGCAAATCTTCGTCCAGCGACGCGCCACCAATCTTCTTTTTAACGACCGTGTAGCCGCGGTCGATGTAGCTGCGCATCTCGTCCTTGAGCTGGTCGTGGCTCTGGCCCGGATAGTAGTAACCGCCAGCGGCATAGACAAAAATATTCCGGTCCGGCGTGCCGTTGCCGTAACGATCCGCCAGTACCTGAAATAACGGCTGGCCGGCGATCTTGGCCACCGCATCCCAGACCGCCATGTCGATGGTCCCGATAGCGACCGAGCGCTCGCCATGGCCGCCCGGCTTTTCGTTCGTGAACATGCAGTTCCAGATCTTGTGCGGATCGAGGTTGGTACCGCTGTCATCGATCAGACTGGCCGGATCGGCTTCGAGCAGGCGCGGGATAAACCGTTCGCGCATCAGCTTGCCTTGCCCGTAACGCCCGTTCGAATTGAAGCCGTAGCCGATCACCGGCTTGCCGTCACGGATGACGTCGGTGACGACGGCCACCAGGCTCAGCGTCATCTTGCTGAAGTCGATGTAGGCATTGCGGATCGGGGAGCTGATCAGGATGGTCTTTTCGCGGATGTCGATGATTTTCATGCAGAGTCTCCAGAGGGGAAGTCGCTCTTATTGGCGAAGCTCGCCAGCTTACTTTTAAACGCCATATTTTTCTCACAACAAGAAAAAAAAAGACTTCACGATTGAAATTATTCGCGTCGTGCCGCAGCGAGGAATCAGAAGTGCCCGCACGGATTGGCTCTTGGCAGAGGCAAACGCCCGCACAAATTGGCAGAACCAGTGGCCGGACATCTAGCCCGGCCAAGACCGCCGCGGTCCGTGAAAACAGCCAGCGCGGCAGGCAACCAAAAAAGTATCCGGCCCATTGCCACCCTGGCCCGCATCAAAAAACGCCCGCGTCCATCGCTTGGGCTAGACTGAACACCCTTTCCCGCCACCCCCTTCCCGCACACCATGTATATCCAACCCGTCGTTATGATGGACTTCGAAACTACCGGCATGAGTCCGGCACTGGGCGACCGGGTGACCGAGGTCGCCGCGTTGCGCATTGCCGGTGGCGTCGTGGTCGAGCGCTTTGTCTCGCTGATCAACTGCGATGTGTATATCTCGCCCTTCATCAGCCAGCTCACCGGCATCACGCAAGTAATGGTTGACCGCGCACCGCCGGTCGAACAGGTCATGCCGGAACTGGTGCGCTTCATCGGCAACGATGCGCTGGCCGCCCACAACGTCAGCTTCGATGAAAAATTCCTGCTGGCCGAGAGTGCCCGTCTGGGCATTGTGCCGGCCCACGCCGGCGTCATCTGTTCGGTCAAATTATCGCGCCGCGTCTTTCCCGGTTTGCGCAGCTATGCACTGGGTGCGCTGGCAAGCTCGCTGGGCATCCGCTTCAATGGCACCGCCCACCGCGCCGAAGCCGATGCCGAAGTCGCCTCAGCCGTGATGCTGCATATCGCCGCCCATCTCGGTGAGCGCTACGGTATCCGCGAAGTCGATCCGCGATTTCTGCAACAGATCAACCGGCTCACGGCTGCAAAAGTACCGGAGTTTTTACAGCGACCCGCAGACTCCGCCAGCACTCAGGTGATCCGCACCGTGCGTCGCAAAAAATCCAGCATCCTCTAAAATTTCCTCAACCCATTGGAAACATCCTGCTCATGTCATTCACCCCGGACCACCAGCTCTCCACCACCAAGCCCGGCCCGCTGACCGGAATAACGATTATTGAATTGGCCGCGATCGGTCCGGTTCCGTTTGCTACGCGTTGCTTGCAGCAAATGGGCGCGCAGATCATCGTGGTGGATTCGCCGGTCAACCGTGGATTGGGATTACCGTTGGCTGCCAATTTTGATTATCTTTCCAGCGACAAGCAGCATGTGACTATCGACCTGAAAGCCGATGACGGACCGGCGCGTCTGATGGACCTCTTACGCCAGGCTGACGTGCTGATCGAAGGTTTCCGGCCTGGCACACTGGAACGCCTGTCGCTGTCGCCGGAAGTGATTCATGCAAGGTTGCCGGCTCTGGTTATCGGTCGATGCAGCGGCTGGGGAAGCCAGTCGGTGCGGGCTGCCACCGCCGGCCATGACATTAACTATCTGGCGTTGTCGGGCGCACTGGCAGCCATCGGCCCCGCCAGCAAACCGATCCCGCCGCTCAATCTGATTGGTGACTTTGGCGGCGCCGGCATGCATCTGGTCTCCGGCATCCTGGCGGCCCTGTTCAGCCGCAGCAAGGATGGCAACGGCACCGTTGTCGAGACCAGTATTTATCAAGGCACAACGTCGCTGATGACGATGCTCTACGGACTGGCCGACGCCGGGCAATGGCGTCCTGAAAGGGAAGCCAATATCCTCGATGGCGGTGCGCCTTACTACTGTTGTTACCAAACTTCGGATGCCGGCTGGATGGCGGTCGGGGCCATTGAACGAAAATTTTTCACTGCGTTTATTCGTCAGATTGGTGCTGACGAGATTGATCAGGACCGGCAAAATGATCAAAGTTACTGGCCTGAAATGCGACAGCTCATCGCAAAAAAAATGAATCAGCGTACCCGGCACGAATGGGACCTTGTTTTCAGGGAGTCTGATTGTTGCTGCACGCCGGTACTGGGAATGGATGAAGCACGGACCCATGAAACGACCTTGTCGTTGTTCGATGGCGCTGTTCCGAAGGACCCAATTTCTTTCATTGCAAACAGAGATTCTGCAAATGGACCTTAAAATTCGATCAAGGCGAAAACTGCGCCGATTGCCGGACGCGCACTGATTCTCGATACGGCAGCCACGCTATTGAGGAACAAAGGTTTTACAGCAACCTCATTAAGGGATATTACTTCGACCGCCATTATGCAAGCCGGCAGCCTGTATTTTCACTTTGAATCCAGGGATGCAATCGTGGCCGAAGTTTTGCGCATCGGCGTTGCACATGCCTTCAAACAGATAAAGGTTTCAGTCGATGCGCTTGGCAAGAATGGCAGCTCCAGAGAGATAACCGGCATGGCGGTGTCGGCGCATTTGAACGCGTTACTGCATATGCGGAATTTTATGTCTGCCAATATCCGGATATTCGGCTAGCTCTTTGACGAAATCAAAATAAATCATATTCCACTACGAAAAGAATGCGCGAAATTCTGGGCAGAATTACCTCATCGTTGCAATGGTGATTTAAACCAGACGGGAAACTTGAATCGGGTGCGATTTTTTATTATCGGGGCGATGAATGCGACACTGGAATAGTTTCAATCGGGCAAAGTGAACATCTCGGATTTCGCTGCGGAATTAACGGCGTTGTTGCTTGATGGCGTACAAGAAAAATAAAAATTCCCCCCACTTTTTTTGACGCGCAACTATTTTCCGGGCCCAAGTGGAACCTTGGCACACCAAGGTACACCCATCGTCCATGAACTTGTCGGGGCCGGATTTGGTGATGATGACAAATTACGTCCTGCCATCCAGTGCCCTGCAAGTATCAACGACTCGTTTTAAGCTCCCGTGTGAAACAGACCATGCGATTCACAATTCCTCAATTCCATCGCCTCTCCCTCTTCAGGAATGTCTTCGCGCGCTGCTCCTGGAAAGGACCATGCATCGATATCTATTTTGGAGAAGACAAGACTGCTATCAAAGTGGTGATGACGAGATCGGCAGTGCGGAAGATAGAGGCATGAACACTTCCCGTAATCCTTTGACCGGAAACACCGACGACCGGAAAAACCTCCGTCCGGCAAGGCAAACAAATCTATCGCTAGCCGTTGAACCGACGACGCCACAAACCACTCAAGCAGGAAAAAGACAACCGCCTATACGGCATCCGGCGCGCATCAATCCCACACATCGTCATCCCGGATCAAATCAGATGCGGTCGGCATTGCTCAAACTTAGCGATCGGCAATCTATTGCAAATGAAGGAATACTTGCCGACAGCGAGGCATCGCGGGCCATTCACACCGCGGACCGCTTGCGCTTGCATCGCACTTATTCCAACAACCAATTCACCTCGTTATGTGACGAATTTACGGATTTATGCACAGCAGAACAACCATTCTGCCTTTCCATTATTAACTCCAAGGGCATAGTCACCGGCCAAATCAGCCTTGCACAGATACGAAGCAGACTGGCTAATCAAGAAGGGCAGGTTTTATGGACACTCAACGAGAACGGCGATTTGGTACTCGGTATGAAATCCAGTGCAGCTCCTGCCCTGAAACATTCCATTTTAGCTAACGGAAACGATGCATTGGCGACGCAATTAGAACAGTCCTGGGATCATGCCGCGCTCAATATATTGTCTGATTGGATACCAAATAAAAAACATATTTTGGAAAATGAAAGCAAGAGGGTCGCTTCGGCAGGACTAATGAAAGCACAACGAACTCAAGGGAATGATTTTGAACTGATCATTGACAACGAATCTGGGCACTTCGAACCAGATGCAGAATCTCTGGCTTGTCTGAACCGGTTCCATGAACCGTTAAAGTCTTTGTTGAGCAATGAGTCATTCCGATTAAAAAAAATCACTCTCTCGTATTACACGCTGGGTAAAGTCGCCTAGAAAACCGCTGAATAAACCCGAATTCAAGAATGAACGCCACTGATTACATCTCCGGCAAATTTTTTTCGAAAAAGTGGAAAAAAGAATCGGCAAATACCGCTTCTTCATCGCCGGGCAGCAGTGTTGCCATTTCAACGATGCCGGCTACCTTCGCCGCCGTGATGGTCGGGTTGTTCACCAGAACACTCCCGGCACCGACGTTAATCTACGTTTTCATGCCGAAGTATCACTGGTTGCCTTTCTTTATCTGGGGCAAGTCGGCATCGTGCTTGTGCCCGGGATTCTGCGTCGAGGGCGGCGCCATGTTCGACGCATCACGACGCTGCTGGTGCGATCCCCGGGCAGTTATTGCTTACAAGAAGCCGAGATTACGCGCGCTGACATTGTAATTAGATAGATTTGGCAGCAGCGCAAGCAGATCGGTATCGGAAACGCCCATCCATTTTCCCAATGTTGCCGCGTACTGATCAACGGAGGTGGTTGGAATCAATCTGCCACGTCCGACGTCATCCGGTCCGTTGTCGGCGAGGATAGGCGGCGTGCCATAAATTTCCTTCCC
Organism: Bradyrhizobium sp.; assembly: GCA_047621665.1. GTDB lineage: Bacteria > Pseudomonadota > Gammaproteobacteria > Burkholderiales > Burkholderiaceae_D > Actimicrobium. Next base: position 8,595 of record JBLHMB010000042.1, read on the forward strand.
ATTGACGGCACCACCCATTACAAAATGCACACTGCCCCAACCGTGATCGGATCCGTCGTTATTACCGGACAAAGTGCGTCCGAAATCCGATGCAGTAAAGGTGGTGACCTTGGAATCAACACCTAACTCCTGCGTTGCGGCATAAAAAGCAGACAAGGCGCTAGCCAACGTGGTCAACAGGGCCGGATGGACAGTCGTCAATCCATCATGCGTATCAAATCCTCCCATGGAAACAAAAAACACCTGTCTTTTAGTACCGATCGCGCTAGCAACAGAAATCGTGCGGGCGACCATTTTCAATTGATCCGCCAAGCTGTTTTGTGACGGAAAAACGGTATTGATCGCCGGCGCAGAAGCCAATGCGCCGGTGAATGTTGCGCCGGCACTGATCGAACGGTTGATGACCCGAATATACTCATTTTCAAGTAAATGTGATCGTGGCTGAGTCATCAATGTCCGCAGAGCCGTCGTGCAGTTGGCAGAACCGAACAAGGGACGTACCAGCCCGTTAAATGGTACCGGTCCACTAGTGGAGGTCTGATACTGACTTGCACTATTACCCGAAAGAAACAGCGCAGTACCGGATGCATTAATACAAGTGAAAGCGCTGTTGGTATTAGCCGATTCGAACACATCACCGATGCGACCACCCCAACCTGAAGCCCCTCCCGAACCCGATGATTGCCAAAAAGATTGCTGATCGTTGTGGGAAAATAATTTCGGCGGTAGACGGACCGTTTTCTGCAGGTATTGCGATTTGTTCGTTGGCTCGATTAGGGCCCCGACATTTAATAGCACCCCCATCTTTCCTGCTTCAAAAATTGGTAATAAAGGTGCCAACTCTGGAGCCAAAGCAAACTGGCGGACCACTTTGGCGGAGTCCACCGGTGCCGTAATCGGTTTCAGTAAGGTGCCACTGAGGCTGTTTTTCTCGTAAGCCATCGTCGGACGCAGGCTTTTATAGGTGTTATAGCTACTGGTATCGTACGCCACGAGGGTATTCGCATAGTCGTTGCCGCCTAGCAAAAAAATACACACCATCGCTTTATAATCCGTCGCCGTAGCGGCTGATGCATCGGAGATCGCTGCCAGATTAAGCGCCCACGGAGTAGTGGCACCGGCGATCGATAAAGCAGAGGCACGTTGCAAAAACGCACGCCGGGAAGCATTCATCGCATTGAGTTTAGTCATGTCGATCCCCTTATTTAAGAACAATAAATTCTGGGGCTGCAAGCACCAGAGTCAGCGCTGCGTAGATACGGTTATTGCGGTACGTTGCTGTACCAGAAGGCATACTGCCAATGGCATTTTTGATCAATGCCAGCGTCGGATTCGTAATCTGGCCAGCAGCTAAAACCAGATTAATTTCATTAATTAAGCTCTGTGCGTCATCGGCGATGGCCTGAAGGCTGGTGTAATCCGGCTTCACATCATTCTGCCCGTTACTCACTGTATTCTGCATGTAGTTGATATAACCAGCGACCGTCGTTTCGTTGGTCAGTCCAAACTCGGGTGCCACCAGGGAGGCGTTAGCAATGGCACTATTCGGTGGCACATAGCCCGGACTGAAAAAATTAAATACTGACGGTGAGCGCAGCGGACTTTGCGCCAGTTTTTTACCGGGATCGCTGGTGTCGTTGATGGACCAGGTGTCGGTGGTTGTCGAAGCACCGTAAGCTCTGGCCCAAGCAGCAAATCGCAATATCGGTTCGCGCTGCTTGCCGAACGTTGTATTCGTTGCGCTCATTACCTGCCCGTCATCACGCGCCTCGCTATCCAGCAGGATCGCCCTGATGACTGCTGCCAAATTACCTTTGACACCCGTACCGTCGTTTTTGAACACCGCGGCAATACGTTTTATATAAGCCGGACTAGGGTTGCTAGTGACCAATTTTTGGATGAACTGCTTGCTTATAAACGGAGCAATATTCTGGTGTGCAAATAGCACATCAAGCGTCATGTTCAGACTGGTTTGACCATCCAGACCAGCAGGTATAGTGGTGTTTAAAAATGTCGAAGGCCCTGTCTCGTGGCGCCCGGCAATTTGCACCATGGGTCGACGCGCAAAATTCGGCGATGTCTTATATTCATCCTGCGGATTAAAATCCCAACCGGTAAAAATCCGTGCCAAACCCGTAATATCGCTCAACGAATACGTTTCCACAGCTTTGCCGTCGGGCAGTTGCAGTGAGCCATCCAGATTAAGTTGCACCAGACCGATGGAAAACAATTGCATGATTTCACGTGCATAGTTTTCATCCGGCATGGCACCGGTGATGGGGTTATATTTCAAGTTACCCCGGAAGGTTAAATATTCACCCATCGCAGCACTAGTCGACACCTTGCCCAGCAAATCGCGGTAGTTACCAAAGGCATTGGATTCGAGCAGATCAAGATGACTCGCAGCGACAAAGGCTTTCCATCCGACAGCGTTCAAACCGTCAATCGCCACCACGAGGATTTCAGATAATGCCAAGGTGACCCTTTGACGCAAAGTATCCGGTGCAGAGATGATTTTTTTCCAACTGGCTGAATCAAATACGCCGGAGTTACCAAACCGGTTATCCGGCGCATCAAACCCTTTGGACACCAGCCAGTCAAACCGGCTCATAGACTGTGGCATCGCCATCTGTGCATCGATCCAGGTTGATAGCCCCTGCTTCTTGACGCTGGCGATTTCAGCACGCGTTGCTCCCATCGAGGCTTGCGCCAAAAAACGGGATGCCTGCATTTCTGTCAACTCCACTGCGGGTGCAGTTGGTGGTTCTTGTGCCGATGGTGATGGTGATGTTGACGATGGTGACGTTGGTGACGATGGTGACGATGCTGAAACTGGTGCTGGTGCTGATGCTGATGCTGGTACTGGTACTGTTGTCGATAATGATGATGCAGCGGGAATATCCGTTGGAGCGCCTCCGCAAGCGGTCAATGCCAAGGTCGCCACCATCCCAGTCAGACTCGGTCCGAGAAGAGAAGATGGCACATCCTCTGATGTTTCATTTATAGAAAATTCCGAGGCGGTATTCTGGGTTTTATCAATTATTTGCGATGTCATTTTTACTCCAATAAAGAATTGAGTTTTATGCCAGCTCACTCAACCACTTTAAAATATCGATTCAAGTGACACCACTAGTAACTTAAAAAAAGGCTCTAAATGTTGTTAATCGGTTGCATCATGATTTAAAACAATATCTAATCAACAAATTATAATTTCTTTTAATACAACATGAATTCCCATTCAATACCAATAAAACAAGACCAAATAAATATTATTTTTAAATTTACTTTTAATCAATATCTATCGATGAGCAGGAAAGTTTTATTACATGGCGCCATGAAGTTACAATTAAATCACGCAATTAATTATTTTTTAAAAAACTTTAAAAATATCAATTAATTACAACCCAATAGATCAAAATAATTGCTGGCTTAAGTTGGCCTAAAACATTCAATCCGGCACCCTCCACCGACAATCATTCCTTACTCCCTAAATGATCCGGCATCACCCTCCCCGCCGGTTACCGGATCGCTGCCGGGTGGTCATGGCGTTTCAAATGGCAAAGCTCATGAATCACCACACAATCAACCATCCGATACGGTGCCTGAATCAATTTCCAGTGAAACCCTTCGGATGGATATGTTTGCGACAGTGACGGAGCAAGTCGATACAAACCCATCGGGTGTGCTGCGGCACTTCCGGTACGACTTGCCCGGGGCCGTATCTCTTCTTGAGTGCGGTCTTGTCACCGGCGCGGCGATCAGCAAAATAGGTATCGAACAACTTGTACCGTGAATCGCTGATGACCTTGGTTTTTGCTTTGCGCCGCTCGTACAGAATCTGGCTGGTCGCACCATTGGCGACTGCCTGTCCGATCATGCCGGTGTCGATACAGGAACCGAACTCGTAAGCGGTTTTTTGGGAGGGTAATCAGCTGCGGACCGGTGAATGCAATCTTGGACGTACCCGGCAAACCGGCATTGAGCGCCAGCGTCACCATCGTCAGCGATTAGCCCGATTCCTGCGTATGCCGGATGGCGCCGCTCTTGACATTTATGATCGCGCCGTCCTTGAGACGATGGGTCGTTTTATACACAGTGCGAAACTGCTGATAGTACGTAATTTTCTTGATCACGCGACCATCACCCGGTTCGAACCAGGTGAAGTGACGGATCACATCGAGGAAGTTGGTCCGGGCGAATCAAACTTTTCGCCTTTTCAGCCCCGACAGCCCATTAAAGCAGACCTAACGTTTCCAACGCACTGGATAACTCGGTCGTGAAGAGCATTGCCATGCCGTCATCCCGGCCATTGATCAGTACAAACGGCGTACCGTCTGCGCTGGTGCCGCGATAAGCGATTTCGATGCCCTCCTCGGTGCTGGTTTCGGTAATGGTTGCAGTGGAGAGGAATTCGGATGCGTCTTGTCTGGAAAGGGATCTCATGGGGCTTCTCAAATTAATCGTTACGGACTACGTGACTTGAAACAAACTTCAGGCCGCCGCGTAGGGTGAGCACAGGCATTTTGTGCCCACGCGAATGATCCGAAGAACGTCCGGCATTGCCGAGCGTTTTCTATCCGACCGCGCGGGCACGTGATGCCGTGCACCCGCAATAAAAAAGCCGACTTAACCAGTCGGCTTTTTTCAAACAACATCCTTGGCGGAGAGAGGGGGATTCGAACCCCCGATAGGTTTGACCCTATACACGCTTTCCAGGCGTGCGACTTCAACCGCTCATCCACCTCTCCTGCATTACGTTCACCGAACAACCTCCGTTCAGCGAAGCGTCGAAGTATAGCAATAAATCAGCTTGAAACACCAGAACCTGCAGCCGATTTCGATTTACCGGCAAAATAAACTGCGATCCCGGGCAGAGCACAACCCGGGAAGACCTGTTCAAACTATTGCGCTTCTTTCAGCTGATCCAGAATAGCCGGATTTTCCAGTGTCGAGATGTCCTGCGTAATTTCTTCGCCCTTAGCCAGCAAGCGCAGCAGGCGACGCATGATCTTGCCGGAACGGGTTTTTGGCAGGTTGTCGCCGAAACGGATTTCTCTCGGTTTGGCGATCGGACCGATTTCCCGGGCGACCCAGTCACGCAATTCCTTGGCGATCTGTTTGGCTTCGTCGCCGGTCGGACGCGAACGCTTGAGGACGACAAAGGCGCAAATCGATTCGCCCGTAGTGTCGTCAGGCTTGCCCACTACCGCCGCTTCGGCCACCAGTGAATGCGCCACCAGCGCAGATTCGATTTCCATCGTCCCCATGCGGTGACCGGAGACATTCAGTACATCGTCAATGCGACCGGTGATCGTGAAGTACCCGGTGTCGGCATTGCGGATTGCACCATCGCCAGCGAGGTAAGTCGTACCGCCCAGCTCTTCCGGAAAATAGCTTTTCTTGAAGCGCTCGGGATCGTTCCAGATCGTGCGAATCATCGATGGCCATGGCCGCTTGACGACCAGAATACCGCCCTGGCCATTTGGCAAATCGGCACCGGTTTCATCGACGATGGCAGCGGTGATGCCCGGCAGCGGCAGCGTGCAGGAACCCGGCACCATCGGTGTCGCACCCGGCAGCGGCGTGATCATGTGACCGCCGGTTTCTGTTTGCCAGAAGGTGTCAACAATCGGGCAATTCTCGCGGCCGATGTTTTTGTAATACCACATCCAGGCTTCCGGATTGATCGGCTCGCCGACCGAACCGAGCAGACGCAAGCTGCTCAGGTCATAGCGGTCCGGATGGATTTTTTCGTCGGCGTCAGCAGCCTTGATCAGCGAGCGGATCGCCGTTGGTGCGGTGTAGAAAATGGTCGCTTTGTGACGTGCGATCATGTCCCAGAAGCGGCCGGCATTCGGAAAAGTCGGGACGCCTTCGAAAACAATTTCGGTAGCGCCGACAGCCAGCGGGCCATAAGCAATATAAGTGTGACCGGTGACCCAGCCAATGTCGGCGGTACACCAGAAAATATCATCAGGCTTGATATCGAAGGTCCACTTCATTGTCAGCATGGCCCACAGCAGATAACCGCCGGAGGAATGCTGAACGCCTTTTGGCGTACCGGTCGAGCCGGACGTGTACAAGATGAACAGCGGATGTTCGGCGCTGACCCATTCCGGCTCGCAGACATCGGACTGCGCAGCAACCAGCGTGCTCATGACGACGTCGCGATCGGCGGTCATAGCGACATCGGCGTTGGTGCGCTGATAGACGACGACATTGCGCACGGCCTCGCAGCCGCCCAGCGCCAGGGCTTCGTCGACGATGGCTTTCAGTGGCAGGTTTTTACCGCCGCGAACTTGCTGGTCAGCGGTGATGACGGCGACTGCGCCGGCATCAATGATGCGGTCTTGCAGCGACTTGGCGCTAAAACCGCCAAACACCACCGAGTGCGTGGCACCAATCCGGGCGCACGCCTGCATCGCGACAATGCCTTCCACCGACATCGGCATGTAGATGACGACGCGGTCGCTCTTTTTGATGCCAAGAGATTTCAGGCCGTTGGCGAATTTGCAGACTTGCTGGTGCAGTTCGCGATAGGTGATCCTGGTGACCTTGCCGTCGTCGGCTTCAAAAATGACCGCGTGCTTGTCGGCGTTGCCGTTCTCAAGATTACGGTCAAGGCAGTTGTAGCTGACATTGAGCAAGCCATCTTCGAACCATTTGTAGAACGGTGCGTCGGATTCGTCGAGAGTGGTGGTGAACGGCTTTTTCCAGGACAGGTTTTCGCGCGCCAGACTGGCCCAGAAACCTTCGTAGTCCTGTTCGGCGTCAGCACACATGGCGTTATAGGCGTCCATGCCGGAAATGGTGGCGGCTTCCTTGAATGCATCGGAGGGATTGAAGATGCGCGTTTCCTGCTTGAGTGTCTCGATACCGGCCATTGCTTGTCTCCTAATTAAAAGATTTATTTGCGCTAAAAGATAAGGGTTCACTCTTACTTCAGCCTTACATCCGTTCCAGCACACGAATTGACCAAACGATACAGCAGGACACAGGGTACGCCAGTGTGGCGCGTGTAAAATGCGACTTCCAAATTATTGCTCTCCGAGCCCAGTCCCCATGTCCACGAACGAGACAAAAAACAGTCCGGTACCAAAACGCATCAACGCGATGGCGACCTTCATCTTTGCCACGCGCTGGCTGCAAGTGCCTCTTTACCTCGGTTTGATCCTGGCGCAATGCGTCTACGTTTTCCATTTCTGGGTAGAACTGACCGATCTGATCGGCGCCGCAATGGGCAACGAAAGCGCACTGCAGCACATTCTCGATGCGGTCTCGGCGACCGGCGCAGTGCGCCCGACCAAGCTCAACGAAGCCACCATCATGCTGGTGGTGCTAGGCCTGATCGATGTAGTGATGATCTCCAACCTGCTGATCATGGTCATTGTCGGCGGCTATGAAACCTTTGTCTCGCGGATGAATTTATCGGACCATCCGGACCAGCCGGAATGGCTCTCGCATGTCAATGCGTCGGTGCTGAAAGTCAAACTGGCGATGGCCATCATCGGCATCTCGTCAATCCATTTGCTCAAGACCTTCATTAACGCCGCCAACTACGATGCCAAGACACTGCTGGCACAAACCGGCATCCACATTGCGTTCCTGCTGTCGGCGCTGGCGATCGCGTATTGTGATCGCATCATGACTGACACCCAGAACATGTCCCGCAACCAGCCACACTGACCATCGAGCTCCCATGACCATCATCAAGCAGGAAGACCTGATCGAATCCGTCGCCGCCGCACTGCAATACATCAGCTATTACCATCCGGCCGATTACATTGCCCATCTGGCGCGCGCTTATGACAACGAGCAAAGCCCGGCGGCCAAGGATGCGATTGCGCAGATCCTGACCAACTCGCGCCTGTGCGCCGAAGGCAAGCGACCGATCTGCCAGGATACCGGCATCGTCAACGTGTTCCTGAAGATCGGCATGGAAGTACGCTTCGAAGGATTCGGCAAGGGCTCGGTCACCGATGCGGTCAACGAAGGCGTACGTCGGGCCTACAATTTTGCCGACAACAAGCTGCGCGCGTCGATCGTGGCGGACCCGCATTTCGAGCGCAAAAATACCAAGGACAACACGCCTGCCGTGGTCCACATGGAACTGGTGCCGGGCAATACCGTCGACGTCCAAGTCGCGGCCAAGGGTGGTGGTTCGGAAAACAAATCCAAGTTTGTGATGCTCAATCCGTCCGATTCACTGGTCGACTGGGTCATGAAGACCGTGCCGCAAATGGGTGCCGGCTGGTGTCCACCGGGCATGCTCGGGATCGGTATTGGCGGCACCGCTGAACGCGCGATGTTGATGGCCAAGCAATCGCTGATGGAAGACATCGACATGTACGAGCTGCGCCAGCGCGGCCCGCAAAACAAGACCGAAGAATTGCGTATCGAGCTGTGCGAAAAAATCAATGCGCTCGGTATCGGCGCGCAAGGCCTCGGTGGTTTGACCACCGTACTCGATGTGAAGATCATGATGCAGCCGACCCATGCGGCATCGAAGCCGGTGGCGATGATCCCGAATTGCGCGGCAACACGCCATGCACATTTCGTGCTCGATGGATCCGGCGCGGTCTATCTGGAACCGCCACTGCTGTCGAGTTGGCCTGATGTGAACTGGACCGCCGATACCGAAAAATCGCAACGCGTCGATCTCAATACGCTGACCAAAGAAGAGGTTGCGTCATGGAAGCCGGGCCAGACCCTGCTGCTCAACGGCAAGATGCTGACCGGTCGCGACGCTGCACACAAACGGATTCAGGACATGCTGGCCAAAGGCGAAGCGCTGCCGGTGGACTTTACCAATCGCGTGATTTATTACGTTGGTCCGGTCGATCCGGTGCGCGACGAAGCGGTCGGGCCGGCTGGTCCGACAACGGCCACGCGGATGGATAAATTTACCGACATGATGCTGGAACAAACGGGCCTGATTTCGATGGTCGGCAAGGCCGAGCGTGGACCGGAAGCGATCGAATCGATCCGCAAGCACAAGTCGGCTTATCTGATGGCCGTTGGCGGCGCTGCCTATCTGGTCTCGAAAGCGATCAAATCGGCAACCGTGGTCGGCTTCGCTGACCTCGGCATGGAAGCAATTTACGAATTCGACGTGCAGGACATGCCGGTCACAGTCGCCGTCGATTCGAGCGGCATCTCGGTGCACAACACCGGACCGAAAGAATGGCAGGAAAAGATCGCGAAATCGGCACTGAGCCGGATTCCGGTCGTCACTATCTGATCTTGACGTCAGTGCCGACGTCAACAACGGCGTCAACGCCGATGGCCGCCAACGCGCCCATCGGCGTTTTTGATTCCGGACTCGGCGGCCTGTCGGTCCTGCGGCATATCCGCACTTGCCTGCCGCAGGAAGCGCTGCTGTATTTTTCGGACGCGCGCTATGCACCGTATGGCGGACGGCCGGAGCAATACATCGAACAACGTGCACTGGCCATCGGCGCGCTGCTGGTTGCGCATCCGGTGAAGGCACTGGTGGTGGCCTGCAATTCCGCCACAGCGGCGGCGATTGCCGCGTTGCGGCAGGCTTATCCGACGCTCATTGTCGTGGGTGTCGAGCCGGGCCTGAAACCAGCTGCGGCAATATCAACCACCCGGGTGGTCGGCGTCATGGCCACCGAGGCGACGCTAGCCAGCGCGCGTTTTGCGCAGCTGCGTACGACACTCTCTACGGCCACCGGCGTCACTTTTCTAACCATGGCCTGTCCAGGTCTGGCGCACCGTATCGAGCAGGACCAGATGCACTTGCCGGAGTCGATGGCCCTGTTACGCAGCTTCGTGCTGCCCTTGCTCGAACAGGGAGCCGATACGCTGGTGCTCGGTTGCACCCACTATCCCTTCGTGCAGGAACAGATCGAATCCATCGTCAATGAACAGGTCGCCCGCAGCGTGACGATCATCGATACCGGCGCGGCCGTCGCACGGCAACTGGCCGCCCAGCTGAACCTGCAGGGACTATTGCGACCGGAGTCGGCTCCGACGGTTGATGGATTAACAAGCGGACGTGCGATCGATCTTGAACGCGCTTTCAGGCGCTTGCTTGGCCTGACCGTGCGGGTAATGCAGAGCGATAGATAATACCTGCCGATAGCGGCGAATAGACATTGCAACCATGCCGACATGTTTGTATAATTCGCCCTATTCCTCGTCGCATTAGCAGAGGTAGTCTTCATCAGTGGCGGCTGTAGCTCAGTTGGTAGAGTCCCAGATTGTGATTCTGGTTGTCGCGGGTTCGAGCCCCGTCGGTCGCCCCACTGACCTTTCCTGTTTTATTCTCCGTTTTTCAATCTTTACTACCCTGTTCCCCGGTTACGTTGATGAGGCATTCAACGACAGGATCATGCGATGACAGTACATCGTCTGAAGATCAACGGATTCCTTTCAAATACGGTCGTTTGGGTGCACCCGGGTCAGGCTTGGTTGTCGATGCCGGGGACGTACCCGCATCAATGACAGCTCCGAAAGCCCGCGCCCGTGCCGGATACTGTGCGATAAATCGCAAGCGTAACTGCATCAATTCGAACGCACCGCGCGCTACGGCATCATCTTCGGATAGCAGCGCTTGCTTGACAACGGTATCGGCATACGGCCATTGCTGTGCGAATTTCAAAACATCGAAATCGACACCTCTTGCCTTTTTGTTGGCCTTCCACAAATACACGGCCAACTTGACCTGATCCGTTTCGAAATAGTCGAGATTAGGTGGTGTGAGATCACTCATGATGTCCTCGTTGAATGCGCGTCCACTGTACGAATTACGCTACCGTCTCGCCATGCTGTTCGGTATCGAGACCATCGAGTTCAGTGTGGCTGTGAACCCGTAATCCAATCAGTGCATACACCATCATCAGGATCAGAGCGGTCATCACTCCGGCATACAACGCGGTGACGCCGACGCCAAAAGCCTGATTTGCCAGTGTCGTCGACACTCCGCCGATTGCCTTGTCTGCAAAGACTCCCGTGAGCAACGAACCGGTGATGCCGCCAATGGCGTGGATGCCGAACACATCGAGCGTATCGTCATAACCGAGCCATCCCTTCAACATGGTTGAGCCGAGATAGCAAGCCAGACCAGCCACGACACCGATGGCTAGCCCGGCGGAAACACCCACGTAACCCGATGCCGGTGTAATCGCTACCAGTCCGGCCACCGCTCCTGACACAAGTCCCAGCACCGATGGTTTACCCCGCCGCTTCCATTCAGCAGCCATCCATCCGAGCGCACCGGTCGCTGCCGCCAGTTGCGTCACCAGCATTGCCATGCCGGCGCGACCGTCTGCCGCCAGTGCCGAGCCGGCATTGAAACCGAACCATCCAACCCAGAGTAAGCCGGCGCCGACCAGCGTCAGCACCAGATTATGTGGCGGCATCGGTTCGTCACCGTAGCCATTACGGGGCCCCACGATAATCGCGGCGACCAGGCCGGAAATACCGGCACTGACATGCACCACGGTGCCTCCGGCGAAATCAAGCACCCCATTCACGGCCAACCAACCACCCGACTCCCAGACCCAATGGGCGATCGGCACGTACACCACCAGCGACCAGCAAACAATGAACAAAATGAGTGAAGAGAATTTCATACGCTCGGCAAACGCCCCGGTAATCAGTGCCGGGGTAATGATCGCAAAGGCCATCTGAAACATCACGAAGACGCTCTCAGGGATGGTTGCGGCCAGCGGACTGACTGATATTTTTCCGGCTTCCTTCAGAAAAACCATCCCGTCAAGCATCACGCGATCAAGCCCGCCGAGATACATCGAGCCCGGCGTCAAGGCCAGACTGTAGCCGATGACGACCCACAACACGCTGACGAGGGCAACCGTCACGATGCTGTGCGCCATCGTACCCAGTACATTTTTTTTGCGCACCATGCCGGCATAAAATAACGCCAACCCGGGAATCGTCATCAACAGGACTAGTGCTGTCGAAGTCAGCATCCAGGCGGTATCACCGCCGTTGATCGTGGCGACATCGACGAGCGTGGATGCCGCCTGAACGGAGCCGGACCAGAATCCCGATCCCGGCAGAAAAATTGAAAGCAATAAAAAAAAGCAGCGACGTGCCATGAAGACTCCTCAAGGAGGATGAAATGACCTTCAGCAACACCGCATCAAATAACAGCGCGCTGACCAATATTTCTAAAATGCATGAAATAAAGTATGCAACACCATCACGATTTATCAAACTTATTAGTAATTACTAAATCGAAACTATTAGTAATTGTGGAGATTTGACAGCATGCCGGACGGCGTGAATCTCTTGCCCGGCGTGTCAGGAGAAGACGGTTAGCGGCGATTCACGAGGATGATGCCGGCAAGGACCAGCAGTGCGCCGGCAGAAAAGCGGGCACCAACCACTTCATGCAAAATGAGAACGCCGAATGCGACACCAAACAGCGGTGTCAGAAAAGAAAATACCGAGACGCGCGAGGCAAGGTAATTACGCAGTATCCAGAACCACGCCAGGTAACTGGCAAACGTCACCACCACGGTCTGAAACAGCAGACTTGCCCAGCCCAACCGGGACATCGAGACCTGTCCCATTTGCCCCATCGCGCCGGCCAGCGGCAGCAACAGTAGCGCCGAGACGCCGAGCTGATACAACAGAGTCCGTGTCGGTGCCGCCTCGGACAAACTGGAACGGCGTATCAGAATGGTCGTGGCCGCCCACATGATGGCCCCGAGGATACCGAGCGCATCACCGGACAGCCTATCCGTCGAAGCACGGCCATCGAAACCGCTCGAAAATGCCAGCGCGATACCGATGAATGCCAGCAGGATGCCACTCCACTGTGCCCGTCGAAGTCGTTCACCAGGCACCAGCCAGTGCAGCCCGAGTACCGTGAAAATTGGCGCGGTGTAGAGAAACACGACGACGTGCGATGCACTCGTGAGCGTCAGTGCCAGCGCAATGCAGGCAAATTCGGCAGCGAACAGCGCCCCGGCAGCCAGTCCCGGCCAGAAAGTGCCATCGCGCATTGAAAATGACGAGCCGCGCCACAGCATCAGCCCGGCCACCATCATAGCTGCCAGCAACGAGCGCACTCCAGTCTGCAAGACGGTGCCCATGCTCGGTTCAGCCAGCTTGATCGCGACTTGCTGCAGCCCCCAGCAAAGGCAGAGCAGCAGCATCAAGCCGGTACCGAGACCATCAAGGGATTTTCGACTGATGCTCATGCGCTTGCCGGACAGTACATCATCTGGTCTGCACAACCCGGCGCGAACCGGGCAAGGACAACACGCTGCATAGTTACTTTCGAGGGAACAACCATTCAAATCCGGCGGCGGCGACGGCGGCGGTACCACTGCATCAGCGGTGTCGACGTCATCCCGTGCGCCATGATGGAGACCGCCAGCACCGTCATCACCAGCGGCACGAAACGCTCGCTCAACAGCCGGCTGCCCAGTCGCGCCGAAGCCACGTATTGCAGCGCGAACATCAAATAGTAAAGCGAACCGATACCGCGAATCCCGAACCAGCTAATGAGCAGCCGTTGCGAGCGCGTCACCGTCGACCCCAGCATAGCTAGGTTGACTGCCACAGGGCGAATCAGGCCGAGCAGCAGCAATGCGACCAGCAAACCTTCTTGCGACAGGCCGTAGCCCGACAATAAAATGCCCAGCAATAGTACGACGACAAATTCGGCCAGCCGCTCAAGCTGTTGATTAAAGCCGAGAACCGTTTCGGTCATGCTGGCTGCGTCGGTCGCACCGGCCTCATTGCTGCTGGCCTTGTGCTCGATGCGCCGCATCGCCACGCCGGTTGCAAAGACGGCGACAAACCCGATACCGTGAATCAGCTCGGTCAGACCGAAAGACAGCGCAATCAAGCCCAGCGTCAAAAATTCTTCCATGCCCATTGCCAGCCCGTGGCGCTGGCGCAAGTACAGCACCAGCCGTCCGACCCGGCGACCCACCAGCCAACCGCACAGCAATCCGGCCACAATTCCCCACAACACCATACCGACTGCAGCGATAGCGCTACCAGTGAAATGCGCCGCCATCGGCACGCCCATCAGGCCCAGCCCTATCATCACGAACGGGAACGTGGTGCCGTCATTCATGCCGCCCTCGCCGGACAGGCTGAAACGCAAACGGTCATAGTCGGCCGGGTCCTGCACCTGCACGTCGGATGCCAGCACGGGGTCCGTCGGTGCAATGATGGCCGCCAGCAGAATGGCTGGTCCGATCGGAAGTCCGAGTAAAAAGTAACCGACTGCGGTCAGCAAGCCGATCGTCAACAGCATCGTCAGCGTGCCCAGCCGCACCGGCAACCACCAGCGGGCATCGTTGAGCGGCAAGCGTAACTTGAGGCCCACTGTAAATAACGAAATCAGCAGCGCAATTTCAGTCAACTGCGTGAGCGCACCGGCATGCCGGACCGGATCGAGGTCGAGCAGCCCGAAGCCCCCCGGACCAAGCGCAAAGCCAACCGGCAGGTACAGCATCGCCGGACTGAATGGCAACTTGTGCAGCAGTGACTCCATCATTGCCATGACGATCAGCAACGAGCCGACGATCAGGTACCACAGCGTCGTATTATTGATAGGGATCTCGCTTCATCGGGACGGCAGCGACGCGCCGGCATCGACGAGGCGTTGTGCCTTTTCAAGTGACCAGGCATCCAGCCGCGCGTGAATACCCTCCTGCTCCTGCTGCATCTGCTGCGGGTCGGCCAGCTGCGCGCACAGTTCGAGGCGGATGCCATTCGGATCAAAAAAATAAATCGAGCGAAAAATACGATGGTCAGTCACGCCGAGTACTTCGATGCCGTGCCCTTCGATGCGTATCTTCATTGCCTCCAGCTGGGTGACGCTATCGACCCGCATCGCAATGTGGTTGACCCAGGCCGGTGTATTGGCCGATGGCGCGGCGAGCTGATTGTCACCAAGATCAAAAAAAGCGAGGCAGGAGCCATCGGTCATACGGAAAAAGATATGCACGTACGGGCAGTACTCGCCGGTCGACGGCACGGTGTCGGCGCGGATGTAATGAAACAGCGGCAAGCCTAAGACGTCTTCGTAAAAATGGCGCGTCTCTTCGGCGTCTCGGCAGCGGTAGGCAAAATGATGCAAACCGTGGATCGGTATCGCGGCAGGCAATGCGGTACGTTGTCCGGCGACGGTGCCGGCAAGTGTGCTGGCGAGCAGGTTCATGAGTCTCTCCTTGTCGTTACGTCAGGTATGGCGACCACGTCTGATGACGGGTGCGGCCTGCGTGAGCTGCTGGTTGATCGCGCCGAAAATCGACTTGCCGGCGGCGTCCAGCATCTCGATTTTAATCCTGTCACCGAATTGCATGAACGGCGTCGTAGCCACGCCGGTGGCGATCATTTCCAGGCAGCGCTTTTCGGCGATACAGGTATAGCCCTTGCGGGCATCCTTGTTCGACACGGTACCGGAGCCGATGATGCTGCCAGCCCGGACGTTACGCGTCAGCGCCAGATGTTCGACCAGCCGGGCAAAGCTGAACACCATGTCGGTGCCGGCATCGGGCTGACCGACCAGCGCCTCATTCCAGATCGCCCGCAATGGCAGATGCACCTTGCTGTCTTTCCAGGCGCTGCCGAGTTCATCCGGCGTCACCGCGACCGGCGAAAATGCCGAGGCCGGTTTCGACTGGACAAAGCCGAAACCCTTGGCCAGTTCGACCGGGATCAGGTTACGCAGCGAGACATCATTGACCAGCATCAGCAAGCGGATCTGCCTGCCCGACTGTTCGGTATCGCTGCCCATCGGCACGTCGCCGGTAATGACGGCGACCTCACCCTCGAAATCAATCCCCCACGCCGCGTCGCCCAGCACGATGTCGTCAGTCGGCCCGATAAAATCATCCGAACCGCCCTGGTACATCAGCGGTTCATGCCAGAACGAGTCAGGTAGTTCGGCGTTGCGGGCCTTGCGTACCAGTTCCACATGGTTGACATAGGCCGACCCGTCAGCCCACTGGAAAGCGCGTGGCAGCGGTGCCATGCACTGACCGGGATCGAAGGCGAACGAGCGGCTGGCGCGATCGGCATTGAGTTCGGCATACAGGTCGTCGAGTTGCGGTGCAATGAAGTTCCAGTCGTCGAGCGCGCGCTGCAGCGTCGGCGCGATCGCATCGGCCAGCACGGCGGTTTTCAGGTCGCGGGATACAACGGCGAGCTGGCCGTCGCGGGTACCGTCTTTGAGGGTGGCTAGCTTCATGACCGCTTTGCTTGAATGGGGAGGCGTCGAATGTACCGCAGAAGTGGTGGTCTGCGACAGAACCTGCACCGGCATCCCGTGTGCAGCCACCGGCGGCCAATAAAAATTGGTTAATGACACCGAATACCTGTCAGTAAAATGCGCATTGTTTGCCATAATGGCTCCGCTTTCCCCGGCTCCACGCTGCAGCCTTCTTCGCCGGGGCACTTCCACGAATCGATCACCACGGGGACAACACGGATGAAACGCGTAATTTTCAATCAAAAAGGTGGTTGCGGAAAATCGACCATTGCGGTCAATCTGGCGGCCGTCGCCGCCCACGATGGCAAAAAAACCCTGCTCATCGACATGGATCCGCAATGCAATTCCAGCCGCTACCTGCTGGGCGACGCCGCCAAGGAAGTCACGCCAACCATCGCCGGATTTTTTGAAGAAATGCTGGGATTTAGTTTTTATCCGAAACCGGCCAGTACATACGTCCATCCGACCCCGTTCGATAACCTGTTCCTGCTGCCGTCCGATGCCTCGATCGGCGACCTGCAATCGAAGCTGGAATCACGCCACAAGATTTACAAGCTGCGCGACGCGCTCACTGAACTGGCCAAGGATTTCGACGAGATCATCATCGATACGCCGCCGGCCTACAACTTCTTCACGATGTCGGCACTCATTGCCGCCGACACCTGCCTGATCCCGTTCGACTGCGATGATTTTTCCCGAGAAGCGCTCTACACACTGATGAACAATGTCGCCGAAATTCGCGCCGACCATAATCCTGGACTGGTCATTGAAGGCATCGTCGTCAACCAGTTCCAGCCGCGTGCCAACCTGCCGCAACGACTGGTCAACGAATTGATCGCCGAAGGTCTGCCGGTACTCAACAGCAAACTGTCGAGTTCGATCGTGATTCGCGAGTCGCACGGCCGCTGCCTGCCGATGATTCATCTGGATAAGAACCACAAGCTCAGTAATGAGTTTTCGGCGTTGTATGGGGAGTTGACGGCGGCTTAACTAGCAGGCACACCGGGACAACATGGTGGGTGCAACAATCGCAGGGCATTGCACCGTATGCTCCATGTGCGGTGCAATAACCCGATTACTTCAACCGCCCAGTCAACATCCAGTAATGCTCAATGCGCTGAATACGAATATCTTTCAGATGCGGTGACAGTCGCTTGCGCAAGCCGCTGTCGCTCGGAAAATTCTTGACCACTTCGTAGCGCTCACCGCTACCAAGCCGGCGGATCTGGAAAGTGTTGCCCTGCAAATCGGTGCGGGCGATCGAGGTGCTGATGCCTTCGACATAGACGTTATCCATCATCACCACCAGCGTGTCCTTGCCCAGTTGCTCACGCAGACGTTCCATGAAACTGTCCTGCTGTTCGCGCAGCACATGCGACCACCAGAAACCGGCCAGGCATGCCGTGAAGGGCTGCCCGGTCTCGATCGCGAACGCATCGGCCAACGCGAAGTCGACCTTGTCGGCCGGCAGGTTGCGGGCTCGTGCCAGCGCAATCACTTCGGCATTAATGTCGGTGGCCAGCACATACTCGGCTGTCTTGACCGCTTCGGCGGTCCAGTAACCGGTGCCGCAGGCGATCTCCAGAACACGCTGGCCGGCGACGGCTTGCTGCAACCACTCGCGCACCACGGGCAGGTCAGCCTGACGCTCCGGCTTGGCATAGACGTTGTCATACTGGTCGGCCCGCTTGGCGTAATACCCGGCCATGTTGGTATTGACGTTGATATTGCTATTGCTATTGCTATTACTATTGGTACTCATTGATTCACACTCATTGTTGTCCAGATTGTCGAATTACAGTTCCGCATTACAGCTCATACATTTCTTTTTCGCCGCTCATGACCTGCTCGATCAATTTGCGGTTCAGGGTCGGCGTCAGCAGTTCGATGAACGTATAAACATAGCTGCGCAGGTAAGCCCCTTGCTTGAGCGCGACCCGCGACACGTTGGTGCCGAACAGGTGACCGGCTGAAATCATCCGCAGGTTTTTATCGCGTTCGGCATCGTACGCCATGCCGGCGATGATGCCAACGCCCAGACCCAGTTCGACATAGGTTTTGATGACGTCGGCGTCGATGGCTTCAAGCAGCACATCCGGTTTCAGATTACGCAACTGAAACGCATGGTCGATCTTGGCCCGGCCGGTGAATGCATTGTCATACGTAATGAGCGGATACGCCGCGATCTCATCGAGCGTCAGCGACTTCGATTTCAGCAACGGATGCTCGGGCGGCACCACCACCACATGCTCCCACTGATAACACGGGATCGAGACCAGGCCGGCCATCGACATGATTGATTCAGTGGCCAGCGCGATATCGGCATGACCGCTCAGCACCAGATCGGCGACCTGTTTCGGATTGCCCTGCAACAGTGACAGCCGCACTTTCGGAAAACGCTGCGTGAAGGCCTGCACCACCTTCGGCAGCGCGTAGCGTGCCTGCGTATGCGTGGTCGCGATCGTAAAGCTGCCGCTGTCGTGGGCGGCGAATTCCTTGCCGATACTTTTCAGGCTATCGATTTCCTGCATGATGACTTCGACCGCCTTCAGCACGGCGCGACCGGGTTCGGTCAGGCCGCGGATGCGCTTGCCATGACGGGTAAAAATATCGACGCCGAGTTCTTCTTCAAGTTCGATGATGGCTTTCGAGACGCCCGGCTGAGAAGTGAACAGTGCCTTGGCCGCCTCGGTCAGGTTGTAGTTCTGACGCACGGCTTCGCGCACAAAGCGGAATTGATGCAAATTCATGACGACTTTCTGTGGGATCTGACCAAACACCTGAAAAGGTGCTTGCCGGGTTTGCTTATGCCCGTAGCGCATATAAGCAAATAGTTACTCTGTAGTTGGCAACCGATCCGAATTTTATTACGATTCGGGCTACTTTGATCAGGATGTCATGACTCTTTCTTATATAGTTTCAGGTTTTGCGGTCGGTTTACTGGTCGGCCTCACGGGTGTTGGCGGCGGATCGCTGATGACGCCGTTGTTGACGCTCATGTTTGGCATCTCGCCGACAGTAGCCGTTGGTACCGACCTCGCCTTCGCCTCGGCCACTAAAGTAGCCGGCACGTTTGCCCATCGCTTTCGCGGCAATGTGCATTGGGACATCGTCCGGCGCCTGTGTCTGGGCGCCCTTCCGGCCGCTGTCATGACCACGCTGATACTCAAATATTTTGGCGGACTCGACGAATCCATCGGCCAGATTATCCGTTATTCGATTGCCGGTTCGGTCATGCTGACCGTGATCGCGATCCTGTTCCGTACCCGCATGCAGCGCTGGATGGCCACCCATCCGCAGTATCAACTGGAAGGTTCCCGTCAGGCGAAGGCCACCATCATCGCTGGCGTGGTGCTGGGTACGCTGGTGACAATTTCTTCGATCGGCGCCGGCGCAGTCGGTGCCACGCTGCTGGTGTTGCTGTATCCGAATCTCAAACCAGCAGAAATTGCCGGCACTGACATTGCCTATGCCGTACCATTGACAGCCATTGCCGCGCTGGGCCACTGGTGGATCGGATCGATCAACTGGGAATTGCTGATCATGTTGCTGATCGGCTCGGTGCCGGGCATTACGATCGGATCGCTGGCAGCACGCGCCGTACCGGACAAACTGTTGCGTGGCCTGCTGGCCGTAACGCTGACCGGTGTGGCCTTCAAGCTAGTGTTCTGATCTACGGCAAAAGCACAACAAAACCGCAGTGAAGTATTGACCACCTCATTTCGCATCATTATTCAAGTCAGGATTCACGATGTACCACTACGACCAGTACGACCACCAGATCGTCAAGGAACGCATTGCCCAATATGCCGACCAAGTCCGTCGCCGCATTGCCGATGAATTGACCGAAGAAGAATTCAAACCGCTGCGCCTGCAAAACGGTCTGTACATGCAGCGTCATGCGTACATGCTGCGTGTGGCCGTCCCGTACGGCATGCTGTCGTCGGACCAGATGCGCATGTTTGCCGGGATCGCCCGCAAGTATGACCGCGGCTACGGCCACTTCACGACCCGCCAGAACATCCAGTACAACTGGATCAATCTCGAAGAAACGCCGCAGATCCTGGCCGACCTGGCCTCGGTCGAAATGCACGCGATCCAGACCTCGGGCAATTGCATCCGCAATATCACCTCGGACGAATACTGCGGCGTTGCCGCCGACGAACTGATCGACCCGCGTCCGCTGGCTGAAATCATGCGCCAGTGGAGCACCTTCCATCCGGAGTTTGCTTACCTGCCGCGCAAGTTCAAGCTGGCCTTTAACGGTGCCATCGAAGACCGCGCCGCAACCGCCGTGCATGACATCGGTTTCACCGTGATGACCAACGATGCCGGCGAACTCGGCCTGCGCGTGATGGCTGGTGGTGGCATGGGCCGCACGCCGATTCTCGGCAGCGTGGTGCGTGAGTTTCTGCCATGGAAGCACATGCTGACTTATACCGAAGCCATCATGCGCGTCTACAACCAGCATGGCCGGCGCGACAATATTTACAAGGCGCGCATCAAGATTCTGGTGAAAGCCATCGGCATCGAAGAATTCCAGCGTCAGGTCGAAGCCGAATGGGTCGATCTGAAAGACGGACCAAGCACGCTCACGCAAGAAGAATTCGACCGCGTCGCGTCGTACTTCACGCCGCATGATTACGCTACTTTTGCCGGCGACGATGCCGACATCACGGTTTTGAAAACCAGCGACAAGGCCTTCGGCGCCTGGACCCGGCGCAATGTCAAGGCGCACAAAATGCCCGGCTATGCGATCGTCCTGCTGTCCCTGAAAAAAACCGGCGTGCCACCCGGCGACGCGACGGCCGAGCAAATGGACTTCGTTGCACGCATGGCAGACCGCTTCAGCTTCGGTGAAATCCGCGTCACGCATGAACAGAATCTGGTGCTGGCCGACGTCAAGCAATCCGAATTGCCCGAGCTGTTCAAGCAAGCCAAAGCACATGGCCTGGCCACGCCGAACATCGGTCTGCTGACCGATATCATCTGCTGCCCCGGCGGTGATTTTTGCTCGCTGGCCAATGCCAAGTCGATCCCGATTGCGGCAGCCATTGCCGAGCGTTTCGACAACCTCGACTTTCAGCATGACATCGGCGAAATCGAACTCAACATCTCCGGTTGCATCAACGCTTGCGGTCACCACCATGTCGGCAATATCGGCATCCTCGGCGTCGACAAGGACGGTTCCGAGTGGTACCAGGTCTCGATCGGCGGCGCGCAAGGCAATGACAGTTCGATCGGCAAAATCATCGGCCCGTCGTTCTCGGCGCAGCAAATGCCGGTTGTCATCGAGCGCCTGCTCGAAGTCTATGTACGCGACCGCTTCGAAGACGAACGCTTCATCGACACCACCCGCCGTGTCGGCGTGGCACCGTTCAAGGAACACGTCTACGCCACCCCGATCAAGACCAAACATCACATCGCCAGAGAAGACGCTCATGCGTGACATCATCAAACACCGCGCCATCGTCAGCGATGACTGGACTGTCCTGCGTCTGGCCGAAGGCGACACCGCCGACACCGTCGCCCTACCCGCCGGCAAAGTCATCGTGCCGCTGAGCGTCTGGCAAGCCCGGCGCGAAGAGCTGGTCGAGCGCACCGAACTCGGTGTCTGGCTGGCCAGCAGCGAACGCGCCGAAGCGATCAAGGATGACCTCGCCCGCTTCGCCGTCATTGCCGTGGACTTCCCGAAATTTGCCGATGGTCGCGGTTATTCGACCGCCTATAATTTGCGTGCCCGCATGGGTTACGAGGGCGAATTGCGCGCCATCGGCGATGTGCTGCGCGACCAGCTGTTCTATATGAGCCGGGTCGGCTTCGATGCGTTCGCCACCCGCGAAGACCGCAACATCCATGACGCACTCAAAGGCCTGACCGATTTTTCGGAGTCGTACCAGACTTCGCTGGACCAGAAGACCCCGCTGTTTCGTCGCGCGCAACGTCCGACTGCTGCCTCGTGAGCGGCGCGCCAACCGATTACGACTTGCTGGTCATTGCTACCAAAGCCACGCTGGGCCGTCTCGCCGTCGACTTTTCACCGGCGGTGTTTGCCTCCAGCCTGGCCGCCGAAGACATGGTGTTGACCGACATGATCCTGCGCACCGGTCTGCCGATCAGCATCTTCACGCTGGAAACCGGCCGCCTGCATGCCGAGACATTGGGCATGCTCGACACGATCAAGGACCGCTACGCCTACGACATTGTGCGCATGACGCCTGACCCGGTCGCCGTCGAAGCCTACGTCCATAATCACGGGCTCAATGGCTTTTATGACAGCGTTGACCTGCGCAAGGAATGCTGCCACATCCGCAAGGT
>JBLHMB010000043.1:0-30124 GCA_047621665.1 Bradyrhizobium sp.
GGCCAGCGGTCACGTTCCTTGTCATTACTCTGTTTTCGACTGCGATAAGCAATGTGGAAAAGTCCATCATCGTGTTAATGGCGTGTGTGCCGATGGCGGGTAATACCGTGGTGATTGCCAATGAATTAAATCTTCATCCGGAAAAAGCAGCTACCGCAGTCATGGCAAGCACGCTGCTGGCGATTATTGTTATACCTGTGGCGTTGTCGTTTATGCAGTAGGGACGCGGGAACAAAGCCGTAGCGCGTTTTTACTGCAACCTGTCAAGCACCCGGTAATCACTGTCTTGTATCGGTAAAAACCGGATTGCATTCATCCCATTGAGGAGTTCATTCGCGACGGGCGCCCGACCATCGAGGAAGGCGCTGCGGATCTTGTCGGTGATGTCGGCACACAGCTTGCCGCGAAATACAAACGGGTCCATCGGTAGCGAGACAGAGCGCCATAAGATACGGACATCCTGTTCGCGCAGCGCTCCCTCTCTGACCATTTTCGCAAGCTGGAAGCTCGATACGAAAGCCGCCATGGCGCGTCCTTCGAGCACGGCCAGTGCCGCGCTGGTATGACTGCCGGCATACGAGACACGCCCGAACCAGCCCTCCAGCGGCGCACCGACGAGCGCGCCGAAATCTTGACGCGGCACCTTGCTGCCTGAGGTGCTGTCCGGATCAACCAGCGCCAGTGACTGGCCTCTCAGGTTGGTCGCCCGTTTCATCGGACCACCGGCACGCACGATCAGCAATGCCTGATAAAACGGGCCGGCTTGCTGAAACGCGCCGGCCTGCTGCGAGAAGGTGGCAAACGGCGTAATGGCCGGATCCATTTTGCGCGCGTTCAGGTAGGACGATGGACCGAGCCGGGCAAGATCCACTTGGCCTGCCAGCAAGCCCTCAACAACGGCGCCATAGGAAGCCGGCGTGACCACGTCGACGGGTATGCCCAGCGTCGCTTGCAAGCGATCAAGTAGCGGCCGGAAGCGTGCCAGATCGTCCTTCACCTCACCTTCAGGCACCATCGAATAGCGCAGGCGCAGCGGGCGTTCGCATTCGCTCGCGTGCGCCATCGACATGCCGGCCAGCAGCATCACAAGGGTGACGGCCCAGCGCTTCACGACGGACTCAAGCGGCATACGCCTGCGGATGCCGTAGCAACGGGGTGATTTCTGCAGCTGGCGCCGGTCGGTGAAAATAATATCCCTGCAGCTCATCGCAACCCGCGGTTTTCAGGTGCACCACCTGATCGCGTGTTTCGACGCCCTCGGCGACGACTTTCAAGCCGAGGTTGTGCGAAAGCGAAATGGTCGACGAGACGATCACCGCATCGCTGTTGTCATTGCGGATATCGCGGATGAACGAGCGGTCGATCTTGACCGTGCTGATCGGTAAACGCTTGAGATGACTCAGGCCCGAAAAGCCGGTGCCGTAGTCATCGAGCGAAATGCGCAGGCCCAGCGCATCGAGTGCGCGCAAGACTTTTTCAGCCAGTTCCGGTTGGTCGATGAAACAGCTTTCAGTGACTTCGATTTCGATCAGCGCGGCGGGTATCGCGTACTTTTCCAGACAGCCAGCCAGGATGTCCGGCAGCGTTTCGTCGCGTAACTGGCGTGCCGAAATATTGATCGCCACTGGCAGTACGGACAGTCCCAGCGCCTGCCAGCTGGCGACCTGTGCACAGGCCATATCGATCACGTGGTTGCCCAGCGCAACGATGCAGTCGTGCTCCTCGGCCAGTTCGATGAACTCGCCCGGAAAAATCATGCCGTGCTCCGGATGTTGCCAGCGCACTAGCGCTTCGAGGCCGACCGGACGGAAATCGATACAGGCCACACGTTGCTGATAGTGCAGACAAAATTCGCCGTCCCGGATCGCCCGCGCAAAGCGCGTCACCAGTTCGGCACTGCGTGCCGAGCTGGCATTGAGCGACGCTTCGTAAAAGCGGAAGCAGCCGCGCCCGCTTTGTTTGGCCAGATACATGGCGCGGTCGGCACGCGACAGCAGCGTGTCGATCTCTTCGCCGTCACCCGGGTACAGCGCCACGCCGATGCTGGGGGTGATGTCCAGATCGTGACCATCAAGGTCGAGGTAGGGCTGCGACAGGCCGGCGACCAGTTTGTTGGCGACGATGGCAACGGCATCGTCATTGTCGAGGTCCGATACCAGGACAGCGAATTCGTCGCCGCCCAGCCGTGCCGCCAGATCATGGCCGCGCAGTGACAGGCGCAAACGACTGGCGACCTGCTGCAACAACAGATCGCCGACGCCATGGCCGTAGGTATCGTTGATGACCTTGAACTTATCGAGATCAAGAAAAAATACGGCCGTCAGCCTGCGGCTGCGGCGCGCGCGTGATAGCTCGATGGCGGCCAGTTCGTAGAACTTCATACGGTTCGGAATATCGGTCAGGAAGTCCAGCGAGGCGAGCTGGAAGGCGCGTATTTTTTCGGTTTCCAGCTGGGTGATCAGGGTCCGGTTCCGCGCTTCGGAGTCGGTCAAGCCGGCGTTCAGGCCGCGCTGGCGCTGCGCCAGCACCATCAGCCCGGCACTGGCCAGCAGAATGAGCAGCGAGATGATCGTCGCCTGGATCAGATATTGCGCGTTACGCGGCGTGAGTTCGTCGAGCACCTCAGCGCGATCGCGCGTGACCGTCACCACCAGCGGAAAATGGTCAAGCCGACGGAATACACCGATGCTGGCGTTGCGGTCGCCCGGTCGCGTCGCCTCGATCGTGCCGGACTGTTGCGTGCTGGCCGTAAAACTGGCATAGCCGGTCCGTTGCAGGTCCCGTCCGGCCGACACGGTGCCATCGACCATTTCGGCTAACTGGAGTCCGCGGCTATCGATGATTTCAATCCGGCTACGCGTACCCAGACTGGCTTCCTTGTAAAGTCCCAGCAAGTAACCCAGATCGATGTAGCCGGCAAACGCACCGATGCGCTGCTGACCTGGCATCAACGCTGCGGCCACTGGAATACGCCATCCGACATGGGAGGCGATAGTTCCGGCACCGCCGTTGTCGCCGATGACGAGCGCTGGCGGTGTTTTGGCAAACAGCACCATACGGGCAACGCGTTGCAGTTCGGGTTCTATTTCACGACGCGATGACGAGTAGGCGAGTTTGCCCTCCGCGTCGAAGATCGCCATGCGCAAAAAAGCGGCATCGCCAATCGCCAGCGGATTGCCCAGAGGCTGGTCGTCGCGGGGTTGCTCAAGGTAGATGGTGCTCAGACGTGTGTAGATCGAGGTACGTCCGAATACTTCGCCCAGGTTGGCGGCGACGATCGACGCCACATTGCTGCTGACGACAACCGACTTTTCAAGGGCTTCGATCCGGTCAGCGGCAATACGGGAACTGGTCATGAAAAAAATCACGGTGATCAGTACCAGTGCCATCAATCCGATGCCTGCCAACAGTCCTTTCCCGTTCCCCAGTAGTCTCTCATTCAACTGTGTGTCGTGCTGTGTGGCGGATACCAAATGAGTGACCTGTGATGTCGAAGGTTGGGATCACAACATTGTATCTGTCAAAAATGACGGCACGATTAAAAAAGATACTTTAAGGCAATTATTCTTCTTCCTGATCAGGTAATTTCAACCGACCAGTATGAAAATCATACTCATACACTTCGCCATACCGTCCCCACTCGACCGCCACCTCAAGGACCCGCTTGGCTTCATCAGCCTTCAAAAATTCTTCCAGCAATTCGATGAACGGTCCTTCCGGCGACGTGCCGCTCGGTTCGCGTTCGAGCTGGTGGCGGATGCGAGCTGCTAACGGCACGTGCATCAGCACTTGTTGGCCGAACAGTTCCTGGCGCAGCGTCTGGTCGGCATCAGCGTAGCGCTGGCCCAGCGGTGTCAGCGTGATGTCGCCCTTGTCGACATGCGCCAGTCCGAGCAGCCCCAGTGCCTCGTAGGTATGGAACAGTTCATCGTCGGCCAACTCGGTTTCTTCGGCCAGTTGCGGCAAGTCGGCACGGCCATTGAACGGCGCGCCGGCGAGCAGATCGAGGACGCCCTCGATATGGCTGACGTCGGTTTCCGGCAAGCGGTAACCGAGATGCATCGCGGTGGTCTCACCGGGTACCGTACTTTGTGGCGGACGCATCGTCATCAATCCATAAACTTCATCGATCAGTCCGCGCACTTCAATCGAATCGACGCTGCGTGGACGCGGCAGATCGATGCTGATTTCGCTGCGGATGCGGCCCGGATCGCTCGACAGGATGATGATGCGGTCAGCCATCATCACGGCCTCCTCGATATTGTGCGAGACAATCAAAATGCCCTTGGTCAGGATACGATTGCTGTCCCACAGGTCGAGGATGTCGTTGCGTAGCGTTTCGCCGGTCAGGACATCGAGCGCCGAAAAAGCTTCGTCCATCAACAGCACGTCGGGATTGGTGACCAGCGCACGGGCGATGCCGACGCGCTGGCGCATGCCGCCCGACAGTTCGCGCGGCAAGGCGCCGCCAAAGCCGGCCAGCCCCATCAGTTCGAGCATCGCATCGGCGCGTTTTTCGCGTTCGGAAGGCGCAATGCCTTGCGCTTCGAGACCGAGTTCGACGTTCTGCTGTACCGTCAACCACGGAAACAACGCGAACGACTGGAATACCATCGCCACGCCGGTGGCCGGTCCGGCGATGGGCTGGCCGCGATATCGGGCGGTACCTGCATCGGCCGGAATCAATCCGGCGATGATGCGCAACAGCGTTGATTTGCCCGAGCCGGATTTGCCCAATAAGGCGACGATTTCGCCTTCAGCCAGCGCAAAATCGACACCGTCAAGAATCAGTCGCGGCGCACCATCGGCACTGCGAAACGATTTGGCCACACCGGCCAATACCATCAATCCTGGTTTATTCATGCCCGTTCCTATCGGCTGCGGTCTTCGGCCAGCGAGTACAGCCTGCGCCAGAAGAACCGGTTCAACAACATCACAAAAATACACATCACGCCGATGCCGAGTGCGATCCGGTGGAAGTCACCGGCGTCGGTCATCTGTTTGATATAACTGCCCAAGCCGTCAGCGATCAGCGTGGTCTTGCCCCAGGTGACGTATTCGGCCACGATACTGGCATTCCACGAGCCGCCACTGGCAGTAATGGCGCCGGTTACATAGGCCGGAAAGATTGCCGGTAAATAGACCCGTTTCCATTTCAGCCAGCCCTTGAGGCCGAGGTTGTCGGACGCGAGTCGTAATTCATTGGGGATCATCGAGGCGCCTGCCACCACGTTAAACAGGATGTACCACTGGGTGCCGAATACCATCAGCGGACTGAGCCAGATGTTGGCATTGAGTTTGAACGTGACCAGTACGAACACCACGATCGGGAACATCAGATTGACCGGGAACGCGGCCAGAAATTGCGCCAGCGCCTGGACCCGTTGCGAATACTGCGGACGCAAACCGATCCAGACGGCAATCGGTACCCAGACCAGCGAGGCCAGTGCGATCAGCAGCATCACGCGTGCTAGCGTGATCAAGCCCAGACCGACCACATGCAAGGCTTCGCGCCAGCCAACATCGCTGCGTACAAAGGTCACCAGCCAGTAGGCTGCTGCCAGCGACAGCAATACGATGGCGACGTCCCATGCGCGGGCAATCGATTTGATGCGGATCTCCGAGCGTGCGTCCGGTGCAACCGGGACCGGGCGCAGGCTGAACCAGCTCAGTGTGCTGCTCATCATGCGCCAGAAGCGACCGGTCAGTTCGCGTATCCACAGGCTGCGCCGGCCCCAGTCGAGCAACCAGGAACGTTGTGCGCTGTCGCCCTGCGTTTCCTCGAAACGGAATTTATCGGCCCAGGCCAGCAGCGGACGGAAAAACAGCTGGTCGTACAACGTAATCCCGAACAGCATTGCAGCGATGGCGTAAGCGATCGCGCGGCCGTTTTCGGCTTCGATTGCCATCGCGATATAGGCACCGATGCCGGGCAACTTGATGTCTTGTCCGCCGACCGAGATCGCTTCGGCAGCGACCAGAAAAAACCAGCCGCCCGACATCGACATCATCATGTTCCAGAGCAGGCCGGGCATGGCGAACGGTAATTCGAGACGCCAGAAACGCTGCCAGCCGGAGAGCCGGAAGACGCGCGCCGCCTCGCTCAATTCGGGCGGTACGGTGCGCATCGACTGGTACAGGCTGAATGCCATGTTCCATGCTTGCGACGTAAATATTGCGAAGATCGCGGCGCATTCGACACCCAGCAGGTTGCCGGGAAAAAGCAGGATGAACGGCGCAATCGCGATTGCCTGAAAACCGAGGATGGGTACCGATTGCAGGATGTCGAGCATCGGCACCATGATTTTTTCGGCGGCACGGTATTTGACCGCAATGGCGGCGAACGCAAAACTAAACAGTAGCGAGCAGGCCAGCGCCGTGAACATGCGCAGCATCGTGCGCAACAAGTAGTAGGGCAGGTAGACCGGGTCGAGCGAGATCGGGGTAGGCTGGCCGACAATGAACGGGCGCGACATCTGCATGGCACCAAAGGCAAGCCCGGCAATGACGGCCAGCACCAGCGGCAGCAGGATCCAGTCCCAGCGGTTGGGACCCGCCGCCAACACCGATTGCCCGGCGCGGCGCGGGGTGAATAATTCAAACATGGTGCTCGTTCCTGTAGGTGGTGCGCGTAATGCCTGACCGGGCGACCGCATTCGGGGTCACAGGCAAGACGATGGTGTGCTGGTTGCATCAGGGCGCTGCGGGGTAGGTCGCGGGCGCGGGAAAAGCCCGCCATTATGAATCAATCGGATGACTATGGAGTTACAAAATTGTGCATCGCGGCAGTCTCTTGACCTCATTGAGTCGACCTCGCGACAGTTGTTTTTGGCAGGCCACTGCGTACAACGATGATTTCTGCGACTATGCACGCTCTTATAAAGGATCACCATGCCGACATCAACGCAATCCGAAGCCGTCAACACTGACTCGCGCCTGTTCGAAGCCGTACATCTTGGCCCGCTGCGCCTGCAAAACCGTATCGTCATGGCACCACTGACGCGCAGCCGCGCGCTGGAAAATGACATCCCTAGCGAACTGGCCATCGAGTACTACACCCAGCGCGCCACCGCCGGCCTGATTATTGCCGAAGCAACCCAAGTTTCCCCGCAGGGCAAAGGCTATATCCTGACCCCTGGTATTTATAACGACAGCCAGGTACTGGCCTGGAAACGCATCACCGATGCCGTGCACGCCAAGGGCGGCCATATTTACCTGCAACTGTGGCACGTCGGTCGTATTTCCCATCCGTCGATCCAGCCTGACGGCGGTTTGCCGGTTGCGCCATCGGCAATCAAGCCGGAAGGAAAATCCTACACCACCGACGGTTTCGTCCCGATGGTGACACCGCGTGCGCTGGAGACGGCAGAAATGCCAGGCATCGTCGAGCAATACCGCACCGCCGCGCTCAATGCCAAAGCCGCCGGTTTCGATGGCGTTGAAGTGCATGCAGCCAATGGTTATCTGCTTGACCAGTTCCTGCGCGACAAAACCAATCACCGTACCGATGAATACGGTGGCTCAATTGAGAATCGTGCCCGCATAGTGCTCGAAATCATGGCCGTCGTCGTAGACGTCTGGGGCGGTGATCGCGTCGGCATCCGTATTTCGCCATTGAGCAAATTCGGCGATATCGACGACAGCAATCCGGAACCGTTGTTCACGTACCTGGTGGAGCAGCTCAACGCGTTCAACCTGGCCTACTTGCATGTGATCGAAGGCGATACCGGCGGCTCCCGCGAAGTCGCCGGCGGCTTTGACCTGCAAATCCTGCGTCGTCTGTTCAATGGTGCTTACATGGCCAATAACGGTTACGACAAGGCATTGGCCAGCAGCACAATTGGTGCCGACCACGCTGACCTGATTTGTTTCGGACGTCCGTTCATTGCCAATCCGGATCTGGTCGAACGCCTGCGTACCAATGCGCCGTTGAGCGAAGCCGATCCGGCCACGATGTACGGCGGCGACGCCGGTGGTTACATCGACTACCCGGTTTCAGGCGCTAAAAAAGCCTCCTGAAATAAGCTGTTGTCACGATAAAAAACGCCAGGCATTTGCCTGGCGTTTTTCGTTGTGCAGCGCTGATCTTCTTTAGCTTTTTGATAACTTCATGTTCAACGGATCAGCGGTCAGATAACCGACCGCGGCACCGTAGCGGTCCTTGTAGTTAGCCCGTACCAGCGGATCGAGTGTCGGCTGCACTTTTGCATGCAGCGAGCCCCAGTCACCGGCATGCTGGAAATTGCTCATGATGTAGGTCCAGCCGTTGATGTTGTCGGCAACATGCAGACCCGTTGCCTCGGCACCGGAGGGCATCGACAAAAGACGCGACAAAATTTTGGTATCGATGTGGTACGCCCAGACAAAATTATTGACGTGCGAACCGCTGTCCTCGCCGATGAACAATGTACGCATGGCTTCCGAGAACTTGATGTTGTCCGGATTGCCGATCTTGTCGGGATTGGCCTTGTTGCCAAGGGCATCCGGCGCAATGTCTTCACCGATCAGCAAGGCCTTGATCTGAACGGGCATCCATTCGCTGTTGATCGCCGCGCCCAGCTGATCTTTCTGACCGCCGGTCAGTGTGTGCGCCATGATGCCGCCTGCCACGAGTGCCTTGTCGAGGGCAATGCCGCTCGCGGCGTTCCAACCCTTACCGGTGACGACCATCGAATCCTGGATGTTTTGCAGCGCCGAGTAAGCAATTTTGTACTTGATATTGACTGTTGTGCCTTCCATTTTCGAAAAACCCATGCTGCCGCCGGCGAGGTAGGCATAACGATGCGTTTCGAGGAATGCAGCCGCTTTTTCCATGCCGGGCTTGACCTTGATCCAGTTGGCCTTGCCACTGACGAATACCTTCGTAAAAGTGGCGTCGGCCGGGTTGGTGGTCACGACCGTCATGATGTCGGTGGACTTGAGCGAAT
The DNA here is from genome assembly GCA_047621665.1 of Bradyrhizobium sp. GTDB lineage: Bacteria > Pseudomonadota > Gammaproteobacteria > Burkholderiales > Burkholderiaceae_D > Actimicrobium. The sequence goes on from JBLHMB010000043.1 coordinate 8,928, forward strand.
TGGCCAGGCCTTCAATTTCGGCGCTGGTGGCGTGACCAAGGTTGATCCAGGTAATTGCTGCGCCGGGGGCTGCCGGATCAATCGAGAATCCGGTGCCGAGCTTGCCGACGTACAAGGTGCCTGCCGACAGATCTTTTTCACGATCGGCGACAAACACGAACAGGCCGCTGTTGGTGGCGTCGTCGCCCATCAGGACGGTGCGGTTGTCCGGCATCACTTGCACCAGTTCATGCGAGATGCGGCCAAGGCAATAATGCTTTTTGATCGACCCGGAGCCGTCGGGGTTCACGGTAACTTCCGGCAGATGACCGTAGTGGTACGGGTTGGCTGTTGTTGCGCTACCGAACAGATTCCGGCTGAAGGCCATGAACTGGTCATCGGTTGCAGCAGTGGTTGCATCCGGTTCGTATTCTTCGCTCGACAGATGGGTATTCCATGGTGACAGGCTGGAGCCGCAGGTAATCCATAGACCGTGGACGCGTGACGTATCTACATTGTGGTAGCTGACCAGCGAGAGCTTGCCGGTGGTCTGATCCTGATCCAGCGTCAGCACGGCAATCGGGGAGGGCAAGCGGCCGTAAAGGCTGTCCTGGGCCTGATCTCTGGTGGTGTATTCGAACTGAACCACGGCAAACACGGTCTTGCCTTTGACGCCGGCAACGGTAGCATTGGCCAGTGCCAACAGCGACGTACCATCCGGCGCATCCGAAAAATACTGTGGCGTCTTGCCTGCTACCGAGCGGTCGAGGATGGGCTGGTTATTGATGTCGACGTAACCGCCGCTCAGGATGGTGCCACCGCCGGTTTTTGGAACCTGATCACCGGTGATGAAAAACGGCTGGTAGGCCAGTTTGAAACTGACCGTCGTGTTGTCGCTGTATAAAACATTCATGCTGGAGCCGGCAGTCGTTGTGGCCATTTCCTTTGCAATTGCCAGCGACGGTGCAGGCATCGCCGTGAACGATACGGACAGGAAGTCGGTGACCGATGGCGCCACCGATGAACTTGTGCCGCCACAGCCGGCGAGCAGCGACGTGGTCGCAAACGCGCCCAGGGGGAGCATGGGTGCGCAGCTCAGGAATTTGAGTAACTGGCGACGGGAGGCTTGCGGCAGATCGGACATGTTTTATTTCCCACAGTTGGGTGCAATGGCAGCCGGTGGGTACCGGCGGTTCAGGGAGAAGCCTGACTACCGCCGAGTATAAAAATCTAATATTACCGTGGCATGAATTGTCACTTATTTGTCAGTAATGACCGGGACGATTTGCCAAAAAAAAATGCCAGGCACGTAGCCTGGCATTTCTTTTTGCTAGCTCCACCGTCGAGGCGGAGCTGCTCCTGATTTAAAACGTATGGTTAATTCCGAGTGCAACTCCGGTAGTACCCACGTTAACCAGTTCTTCGCGATACAGATCGGCGTAGAGATTGGTACGCGTCGACAAGGCATGGTTGACCCCAACAGTGAACTTGTCGTTTCCGCTTTCCTTGATCTTGCCGTACCCGCCACGCAGAGTGTCGACCCCGATGATGTAAGTCGCCGCTACCATCATGCTGGTGAGCTTGTCATTACTGCGCGCGAACTTGGTTTCGGAGTACGAACCGAGCAATGTCATCGCACCAAACGTATAACCGCCAGCGACGTAAGTAATATCGCTGTTGATATGGTTTTTCTCGTAGGACAGCATTGTCGTCAACCCGCCATTGGCGTAGTTCAGCGAAACGCCTTTCTGGCGCGTTTCGGCCAGTGTCTTTGCTGGATCATCGCCGACCGCACGTTCGATTTCAGCATCGACATGCACCGAGAAGCCCGCCATGTCCGGCGTGCTGTAGTACACGGCATTGCTGGCGCGTGAATAGTTGTGAAAGTCGACTGTGACCAGGCCATCGCTATTGAAGTCACCGTTGTAGTTGGCCAGCGAACCGTTGAACGCACTGTCGGCCCACGGATCATAGATCCACTTCTTTTGCCACAGTGGTGTCAGAGCGCGTCCCAGACGGACCGTGCCGAAACGCTTGCTGGCGAGTCCGACTGTTGTTTCGCCCTGGAAAAAGGTAGTCGATTTTTCCTGACCGCCGGTGTCCGGATTGAAACGCATCTGGACATTGAAAATGGCTGACAGGTCGCCGCCTAGCTGCTCGGTCCCCCTGAAGCCGAGCCAGTTGTTCTGGCCGCGGTCCAGACGTGGGGTTTTACCCGATTCCTTGACGATACCGAGGTCAATATAACCGTACATTTGCACATTGGAAGTCTGTGCGCTGGCCGTGCTGGACATGCCGGACAACGCGCCCAGTGCCAGAATGCTAATCGTCTTTTTCATTTTCTCTAATCTCCGTAGTTATTTTTTTGCAGCAGCGAGTGACTGGGCAATCCAGCCATCAAACAACGCCTGGTGTGCCTTGATCCAGCCATTGGTATGGCGTTCGATGTCGGCGGATGAACCTTCACCTTTATTCATGCGCATGTTCTCGGCACTAATATCAGTCATGGGTAATTTCATCAGCGAAAACAGCTTGGCCGCAGCTGGATTGGCTTCTACAAAGGCTTTGTTGGCAACGATGTTTTGCTTGTTCACGACAAAGCCGTAGTTCTTGCCGTTCGGCAGTTTTGTGTCTGTCTTGGCTTGATCGCCGGGGAGTGATGAAAATGGCACTTGCAGCCAGACCACATCGCGACCCGGAACCATCACACCGCTAACCCAGTAAGGGGTCCATGTGTAATAGAAAATCGGCTTGCCTTCTTTGTGGCGGGTAATCGTATCGGCGATCAGCGCCGAATAACTACCTTGCTTGTGTGTAATCGAACCGCGCAGCTTGAACGCTGTCAGCTGATGCTCGATGACAGCTTCGCAGCCCCAGCCTGGATCGCAACCGGTCAGGTCAGCGGTGCCATCGCCATCGGTATCAAACAGCTTGGCAATTTTCGGATCGGCAAACTGGCTGATGTTGGTGATGTTGTACTTGGTGGCGGTCGCTCTATCGATCAGATAACCTTGTGCAGAATTGTCCGAGTACACACCGGTACGTGAGAGCTTGGCATCGCCACCGGCGTTTTGATAAAACGCTTCGTGCAATGGATTCCAGTGGTCGGCCATGAAGGTGGCGTCACCATTGGCGACGGCGATATGGGCCGTCGGTGGAGCAATTTCCTTGATTGACTGGACGTCATAGCCCAGTTTTTTCAGTGCTTTGGTCACTAGCAATGTCTGGAACGTTTCTTCTGCAATCGTGTTCTGTACTGGCAGTACCTTGATACCTTTGCCGGGCAGGTCGGCAGCGGAAGCTGGCATGGCAAAGCTCATCGCTAATAGCATGGTGCCAAGGTATTGACTGGCGGTTGAAAGCCTCATTAGATGGTTCCTTTTAAATGGTCTGAACTTTTTCGTTAATTTTTTTAACAAAGATAGTGCGGGTCATGGTGGTTAGTCATGGGCGGTAGGCAGGGGTGTTGTCCCTGCATGTCACTCAGGTTGCGGCTCCCGTTGCCGTTGCCGCCGGTGCCTTGTTCAGCACTGGCGAGGTGGCTTCCGGAGCGGCAGGATGATCAGGCTTGCGGGCAGGCCGCATCCGGTAAAACAAGCCGATCGGACCGGTTTCATACCAATGGCGTACACCGCGGCGTGACTGGCCGGCTGCTTGCGTGATCCGGTCCAGCGAGATCGCCAGCAGAACGATGCCGAGACCACCAACGGTCGCCAGTCCCATGTCCAGGCGACCGATACCGCGCAAGACCATCTGTCCGAGTCCGCCAACGGCAATCATCGACGCGATCACCACCATGGACAATGACAGCATCAGCGTCTGATTAACGCCGGCCATGATTGACGGCAGGGCCAGTGGCAACTGTACTTTGAGCAGCATTTGGGCAGGTGATGCGCCATAGGCACGCGCTGCTTCGATCAGGTCCGGACGGACCTGACGGATTCCCAAATTGGTCAGTCTGACCAATGGCGGTAGTGCAAAAATGATGGTCACAATGACGCCCGGCACGTTGCCGATACCGAACAACATGACAACCGGCACCAGGTAGACAAAGGCAGGCGTGGTTTGCATCGCATCAAGTATCGGCCGCGTAATACTCTGGGCACGATCACTACTCGCCAACAGGATGCCGAGCGGCAAGCCGATCACCAGACAAAAGGCCAGCGACGTCAGTACCAGTGACAGCGTCACCATTGCCTCCGGCCAGATGCCCAGACCTGCGACTACCAGCAGGGAAATAACGGTGCCGATGGCCACTGCGCGGCCGGCAAACTGCCAGGCCAACAGGCCGAAAATTGTGATCATGGCCAGAGTTGGCACGCTTTGCAGCGAACCCTCAACCCACGTCAGCGTATTGTCAATTGGTACGCGAACAGTTTGAAAAAACGGCCGGAAATGCGTTACGAACCAATCGAGTCCGTGGTTAATCCAGCTTTCGATCGGCGACGAACCGTCAAGAAATTGTCGTACCTGTTCCATGAGACCGGCCGGTGCATCCGCTGGTGTGCTGCTGACCGGTGCATCCATCCAATTGCCGGCTCCTGCTGAACTGGCGGCGTCCGCAACGCCGCCACCCCATGGATCAGCCGGAACAGCGGCATCGGTCGTGCCTGTGGCCCACGGATCGACCGGAGCAACAACGCTGTCAGGGACCGGGGCAGTGTCCCAGGGTGAACTCGCGGCGACATTCGGCGCGGCCTGTGCAGTAGTGATATCTGGCATCGATGGGTCTTTCAAAGGAGTCGTCATTGCGCAGGTACCAGTGGGGTATCGCGATCAAGAAACTTCAACAGCGTGGTCTTGCTGATGGCACCGCAATAGACACCATCCTCGGCGACGACCGGCATCGGGTAGGGTGCTTTTGCAACTTGGCCGAACAGGTCGCTGACCGACGCTTCGCCGGATATTTTTTCCGAGTTCTGCAAGAAAGCGTGCGCCAGTCCGAGCGGGCCTTCATGGCCGAGCAACGCGGTGCGTAACGATTCGGCCGAGACCATGCCGAGGTAGTGCTGGCTGGGACTGATCACGTAAGCATATTCTCGGTCGTTGTCTTCCAGCATTTTGAGCGCAGCACGGGCGCCGCGGCTAGGGTGTTCGGAGACGACAATCTGGCTTTTCCGGGCAATGTCGGCGGCTTTGAAAACGGCTGCCGCATCGACACCATGAACAAAGCTGCGGACATAATCGTCAGCCGGGTTGCGCAAAATTTCATCGGGTGTGCCGACTTGCACAACCATGCCATCTTTCATGATGGCGATGCGATCACCAATGCGCATTGCCTCGTCAAGGTCATGCGAGATGAAGACAACCGTGCGGCGTCGCACTTGCTGCAAACGCAGGATTTCGGATTGCATCTCGGTACGAATGATGGGGTCGAGTGCAGAGAATGCTTCGTCCATCAGCAGAATCGACGGGTCCGACGCGAGAGCGCGGGCGAGGCCGACGCGTTGCTGCATGCCGCCGGATAGTTCGTCCGGAAAACTTGCATCCCATCCAGTCAGACCAACCTGATCAAGCGCTTTGAGTGCTTGCTCATTACGGGTGGCGCGGTCCACGCCGGCCAATTCCAGACCAAATGCCGTATTGTCGAGCACCGTCATGTGCGGCATCAGTGCAAAGGACTGAAACACCATGCTGATGTCCTTGCGGCGCAACGCACGCATATTCTTCGCGGACAGCTTGTTAATATCGACGCCGGCAATTTCGATCGTGCCAGCCGTCGGCGTAATAAGGCGGTTGAGCATACGAACCAGGGTCGACTTGCCTGAACCGGATAGGCCCATGACGACGAAAATCTCACCGGCTTCGATGGTGAAACTAGCGTTAAACACGCCGATTGAGTTACCCGTGCGCGCCAGGATGTCCTGTTTGCTGACACCCTGATTAACAAGTTCGAGTGCCTTTTCCGGCGCTTCGCCGAAAATCTTGAATACTTTATTGATGCTGATCTGCTTGGCCATGGCGATTCCCTTTTTTTTTGTTGGAGGGTGAAGTGGCAAGGACCTGCGCTGGACGCAGGTGGCGATCCCGACGAGCGGGCAGGCTAACAAGAAGAAAAGTCGCGGCGTGGGGTTCCGGTCTTTTTCCTGCTTGTTACGCGAATGTATTGGGATAACTGAGGTGAAACTGTTAGCTGTGTTTCCTGGCGCAGCGTCGCAAAGAGTCAGGGCGGCACAAGTCAAGAATGACACTTGAAATGCTGAATTTAGTTGGACAGGTGCCCTTGTTGGTATGGCAATAGATGTTAAAGTCAGTTATCTTCTTGCAATTTAACCGTAACTGGCTCTCAACTATAGTTAATATGTATCATCAAGTCAACTTTAGATTGCCATTGCTTACTAGCATTGTTTATTGAGCATCCGTCACAACAGAACCTGTCTCTGCCGCGTAAAGGTGTATCGTGCCGGTCTTACGCAGAAGTTCTGTTTGCGACAAGTAGTGATTTTCGTTACCTCATTGATCGGATCTGTCAATGCAACAACCCACCGAATCGCACAAGATTCCTTCATCGAAAGCAGCCCGGCGTCGCGGTCGAATTTCCCGGACGACACTTACTTACGCCGTATTTCTCGGTGGTGCTTCTTGTGTTGCATTGATCTCGCTGGCATTTGCGATGTTGGCTGAATTCATGCTGTCGATGAACGTCAAGGTAATCGGTGCTTATTCATGGAGTGCGTTTTTGATGTTGCCGTTTGGCTTCGCCGGACTACGCTGGTTGACAATTCGCCACGCGCAACAGGCACGCGGCAGCGGTATTCCGCAAGTCATCGCCGCCATGTCTTTACCTGCCAGTAGCGGGGCACAAAAAACCCTGGTTTCGTTGCGCCAATCCATGTGGAAAATTGGATTGACTGCCTCCAGTTTGCTACTGGGCGCATCCAGCGGCCGCGAAGGACCGTCAGTTCAGGTCGGGGCAGCCGTCATGCTCTCGTGGGGGCGATGGTGGCATGAAAAACTGGGCCTGCGCCTCGGATTTCGTCCGGAAGCACTGATCGCGGCGGGTGCGGCAGGTGGTCTGGCTGCAGCGTTCAACACACCCCTTGCCGGGATTGTCTTTGCCATCGAAGAGTTAGGCCGGAACAGTGCTATCCGTTGGGATCGTATTGTCTTGTCAGGAGTATTGACGGCAGGATTTTTATCTCTTGCGTTGCTCGGCGGGCAGTCCTATTTCCGCATTGATGAATCGATGTTAATCGTGAGCGGATCCTGGAAGGGGGTCTTGTTGTGTGCCCTCATTAACGGGATATTGGGCGGCTTGTTCTCGAAAATATTATTGATGGGGCCAACCGGCATGTTGCCGGCACGCTGGCGTCATATTCCGTTGAAGCGACCACTCGCCATCGCTTTCGCTTGCGGCCTGGTCGTTGCCATCGTCGGATGGTCTGTCGATGGCTCCATTTATGGTACCGGTTACGCACAAACCGCAGCGTTGTTGAATGGTAGATCAACCGACGGCCAATGGTTTGGCATTGCGAAATGGCTTGCCACTGTCGCTACGTATTTTGCGGGTATTCCGGGTGGTATCTTCACCCCGTGTCTGGCAATCGGTGCCGGCATCGGTGAGAACATCGCGTTGTTATTCGGTGGTCTCATGGAGCCAAGGATATTCGCACTGATTTCGATGGCGGCTTTTCTGGCCGCTGCGACGCAAGCCCCCATTACTGCCAGCGTCATCGTGATGGAAATGACCAAAAGCCAGGACGTAACGCTGTATCTGCTGGCAGCTACCCTGATTGCCTCATTTGTTGCGCGGCAACTCAGCCCGCATGCTTTCTATCACTCCGTTGCACGTAGCTTCCGCCGCGAGGCACTCGCTATCCACTATGCTGGCAATGCAAACGCCGCGACAGCGACAGTGCCTGATAAACATTGACAAAGTATTGAAAAAACACTGAAACAGTAATTCTGTTCCTTATGCGGAACTACCTGACGGTCTCACCGTCAGGTTCGCGTTCGCACCTCCTTTTAAGACTGCGTGAGCTTGTCTGTTGACCGGGGACTCATGCCTGTCGAGCGGCGGGTTGCGGTCAAGAGTGATCAACCATGATGTTGATTGCAGCCGGCCGGATGACCGGCGGGGAACCCCTCGGATGTCCACGACACTTATGGGAAATTCTTGCTCTGTATCGGTAGAAAGACAATCGTTTTAATACCGATGACGCTACGGATTTCACTCGATTGATTACCTGAACGCCCGCACCGCAGGCGTGTAGGTGTCGTCATCCGATCACTTCACAGTGCCGTTATTCGCGGTCTTTTTTGGATTGAACCATGTACTCCCTATTTTCTGGATCCTCGTCCTCCTCCGTATCGACCTCGCACAGTTGGAACACCCCCACACCTCGATCACCCAATGCTCCAGGCAATCCGGCCACGCTGGCTTCAGCACCAAGGCGACAGAGTCCGTGGTGGAATGCCTTCGTCTGCCGGAAAACACGGATGGATTATTTTGACGCTGAGCGCGTTGCACCAAACGATTCAGGAGTTCTCTGTCCCGACAACCAGGCGACTATCCGGATCAATGCCCGCGCGGCCGCTGCCGGCGGTGGCAAGCCAGTTCACGCCAGTAAGTTCGAGATCAAGCGCACGGTGCCAGGGACTGTATCAACTGCACAAACCAGTCAATGTGCGACCTACCGAATTGGTCAGTCACCGCACAAGGAAACTTGTGTCGACCTGGTGATTGCCGGACTGGAGTCAGGAGCAGGCCTCTACCAGTTCGTGCCGGAGCAGACTAATCCTAGTTCGCAGAGTAGGGCCACTCCCGGAGTTATCCAGTTGCTTCTAGATAAACAACAGCAAAATGGGAATCGGCCGCTACGACTGGGAAACCGCTTTACGGTAGAAAGCTTTACACCAGAGACGCCAGCATCAGGATTTGGTGACTGTCTTCGGTATCGCCTGACCGTTACTGACCGCAGTGCCGCCGGCCGCAGGATTACCGTGCCGATTACCGAAGCGAGGTTGCCGTTCCAGCATGCCGTGCTAACTGCCGGGTCGATCGTACGTGCCAGCACGATGCTGGATCAACATCAATCAGTGTTGTCGACACGACCTGATGAGCCGGCAAGCGCGCCTCTGTTGCTCTGTCGTTCCGGTTACGGCCGTAATGCAGCGCTGATGACCTACCGCGACGTCTGCCTGCGCATCGCCGAGGGCACAGTCACCAACGAGCACCAAATCGCGCAACAGGTCCGCACCTTCATCGAAGAGCAACGGTTGATACGTCCCGGTTTTGTGCATTCGCTGGAACAGGTGGCACAAATTGAAATGGCACTTCAGACAAAGTTGGCGCAGGTTGCGTCCGGGGACGGTTCAGCCGGCGACCTTGCCATCAGGCCCAGGTGCCATAACCCCGCAGCGATTGACAGCAGCTCGCCCGGTTAGTAACAGTCCAGCGGCTTCCAGGCTAACGGCAACGGCTTCACGGATCGATGCGACGGGCGTGGATATCGCTGACATGGCGGTCGATGGCATTGCCATTGGACGGAGCATTCACACGTACAACGCTGTTTTCAAGCAGCAGCTCGATCACACTTTGGCAGTTCACCAGTCAGCTAGTAACGCAGTATTCTTGCCCATAAGAAGAGGAACTACAAAGAAAATTACCAGCCTCCCGGGCGCTACAACCCAACCCACCTACGTTCAGATAATCGATGCTCGAAATTCCTATCTGCCGGAGGAAGCCGTGCGACATGTCGACCAGACGCTGGCCGACGCCGCCGCTGCCGGGCTGAAGTCGGTCGGGTTCGAGGCCAGTCTGCTGGAACCCAAAAACAGACTTATTTCCTTTGAACAAATGGCAGCACTCGCTGTGGCGACGGCTCAACGATGGGCGTCTGCACCGCGTCATCCGGTCAGCGTGACTTTCCAGGCGACTGACCCTGCAAAAAAAGCAATTATTGACAAGGTGATTACTCAATGGCGCAGGCTCAAAGTCGACCAGCGCCATCAATATCATCAGGCACTATTGCGCGGGACAATTAGCCAGACGACCTCCATATCGACAAACCCGTTGACGGCTTTTGCCGCTCCCAGTCAACTCGCCAGTTTCGTTCCTGTGGCAGTTGAAACGCGTCCGGACGGCACATTTAGTGTCCGGCCGGCGTCAACATTACCGGAACGCATCTCAAGAAGTGACATCCCTCTCGCCTCATGGAAAGACGTTCCTGCCACCCGCGCTGCCTGGGAGAGCGGAGACGTCGTTTTCCCCGATGAACCGGATCGTAAAAACGTCCGTGCTGCAGGCGTGGTGATTGTTGAAGATGATGGTCGTATCTGGGTAGTCGCACCGACAAATGGATTTGCCGGTATGGACAATACCTTTCCGAAGGGACAAATCGATTTTGATGAGCTCACCGGAGAACCCTGGTCGCTGCAGGCGACGGCGCGTAAGGAGGCCTATGAAGAGTCGGGTTTGCAGGTTGAGTTGACCGATTTTCTGCATGATTACGTCGACTCCGGCAACGCTAAAACGCGCTACTACCTTGCTAAACGTATCGGCGGGTCACCGGCCGATGTCGGCTGGGAATCTCAGGCTGTGCATTTGGCACCAGGACACCACTTGAGGGACCTGTTGAACCAGCCGGAGAACCGGCGCGAACGTGCGGTACTGAGGACGCTGGAGGCGTATGCCGTGCCTGCTTAGTGTCTGTATGCAGATTGTGCAGGGATGATTGTCGTCAGCTATTTTACGGAAAGGTCCGGTTTCCGCGGGCTCGAATGAATCGGAGCGTGATTCCGTTACCATCACGGCGTGCTTGAAATGCAAGCACGTGTTTAACCGGAAAATCCTGTCATGAGCCACTACCAACGCATCGCCTGCCTGTGCACTGAATCTGTCGAAACACTGTACGCGCTGGGTGCCGAAGAAACCATCGCCGGGATTTCCGGATTCAGTGTTCGTCCGCCCAGAGCACGTAAGGAAAAGCCGAAAATCAGTGGATTTTCATCAACAAAAATCGAACGTATCCTGGCGGTGAAACCGGATCTGGTCATTGGATTTTGCGACTTGCAAGCCGATATTTGCCGTGACCTTGCACTGGCCGGTATCGAAGTTCACCTGTTCAACCAACGTAGTATCGCCGGCATTCTGCACATGATCCGCGTGCTGGCGGCGCTGGTCGAACGCGAAGCGGCCGGCCGGGATCTGGTCGCTGAATTGGAGCGGCAGATTGCAGTGGTCGTCGCACGGGCAGGGCAGGGCGTGCGACGACCGGTAATCTATTTCGAAGAGTGGGACGTGCCACTCATGAGCGGTATTGGATGGGCTGCCGAAGCCATCGTACTGGCTGGTGGTAAAGATGCGTTTCCGGAATTGTCGGCCCAGGCCGGCGCGGGTCAACGCATCATCACCGATCCGATGGAGGTCGTGCGGCGGGCGCCGGACATCATTATTGCGTCGTGGTGCGGCAAAAAATTCCAGCCATCGTTGATGCAATCGCGGGCCGGTTGGCACACTATTCCCGCTGTGCGTAACAACATGCTGTTTGAAATTAAGTCACCGGATATCCTCTCGCCGGGACCGGCCGTCATAACTGAAGGCCTGCGTCAGATCAGCGAACTGGTGGAGCACTGGAAAAAAATTCAAACAGCCTGACTTATTCAGTTGATAGATAGCTCGCCGTGATAGCGGTAATCTGCTGGCAAGTGAACCTGAAGGAAGGGTAAGAAAATCAGGTTTGGTTGTCCACCACGATATTAGCTGACCGCTTGCGCGAGTGGATGGGCTTACCGTCTGCCTGCGCGATTTCCATCAGTAATCTGTTTTGTTGAGCCGCCGCGTAAATCGGTTGGCCGGTCGCCCCTTCAAAATCGATGTGCGTAACAACGCCTTTGTGAAACCCATAATTTCCCGGATGACGGTCCGGAACGGTCATCATTGACTTGGGAAAATAGGTGTTGTCATCGACACGCTCACGAACAGGAATACCAATTCCTTCAACATGCTCAGACAGAATAACTACCTCCGATTCCTCCTTGAGAATCAATATTTCTTTTACGCGAGCCACGTTTGAATTTCCTGCTCCGGTAAGGGCGAAAGTGTTGATTGCTTCGTTCAATGTATTTTTAAAACTGGAGGACTCGCCACGCTGAATTGTTTTTTTAACCAATTCAATTGGCTCGCCGCGATCATCCAGATTATCTTTATCACGATAAAACTCAATGGTCACATTGTTTTTGGTAGTTAAATCAGCGGGACCCTGAACGGACTCTAAATGACTCAACAGCCGGGTTGTGCCGAAACGAGGTATTGGAGAAACACCTTGAGAAGAGATTCGATACGAAGTGTTGTCACTCATCATCATGGAATTAGGGTAAATAAGCTGCTTCAGCACTAATTCACGCTCCCTTGGCGTTGGATTAATAAAAAGGGAGCCGGATCGCTCAAAATCAATAATGAATGGCCCGTTTGACTCCGTTGCGCCTGCCGCACCGGCCGCAGCGATTGTCGAAGTCCTCATGCGACCCGGCATCGGAACATTCTTCAAAAAACGGCGAATTCCTTTTATTGATTGTTTCACAAAGTTTTTTTTCGGGAGTCGATTTTGCTATTCAAAAGAATCAATCGACGAGTCGGATAAATTGTCATGGTCTGCAGATCGTGGCGCTGCGGCTCGCCGGTTGTTCGAAACTGGCGGCGGATTTTTTGATAGGGGAGTGACCATTGGAGAACCTCCTGAGCGAATAGTTTATTAACACCACTTTGTGGCTCGACTAGGACAAATGGTTCTGTAACCGTTGAGCTTTCCCTGCTATTTATTTCTCCAATGTCCACAATAAAGAATGATCAATCAGATGGAGATTGAGTGAGTCGTCAATCCTGCCAGGCATTTCCGGCTCTATTAGCAACTACCGGCTGACAAAATGCGATGTCGGCTACGGTCGTCTAATCCAAGCTGAAGACGGCTTCAATCTCGCGCTGATGTTTTATTCCGTCAGTGCAGAAAGGGCACGCTCAATTTCGCCAAACAGTGGTCGTGACCGGTTGTCGTCAGACAGACAAGCGCTGGCAATTTCTGCCAGCGAAGGCGTAAAGGAAACGGGACAGCGGGCAATTAATTCTTCCAGTAGCACGCCGTAGGCGCGTACTTCGATCCGTTGGAGTGCCTCTGCCTGAAAACTTTCCGGCGTGAACAGCGACGCAGCGCCAAAGTCGCCCAGCAGTACACGTCCGTCGCCGGTGTGGAGCAAGTTATGTGCATACAAGTCACCATGCAGAATTCCGCGCTGGTGCAGATGGTTCATTGCAGAAGCAATCCCTAGTGCAATAGCCAGTAATTCGACAGCATCAATTGACAAGTCGTCATCGTAGACGTCGCGCGTGCATGAGACCAGGCTGGGCGGTCCGGCCAGGTTACGAAATTCCGGCGCGATCAAGGGCATGACTAATCCCTCTGTGTGTTCAGGGTGGCCTGTCAGCTTTCCAAGTATCGAGATCCTGTTCGGATGCTGGCCGGCGGCGATGCACGCCGCCATTTCACTGCGCGGCAAGCCGTCGCTGGTCAGCGCTCCCTTGAACAGCTTCAAGGCAACTGGATCTGCGGTCTTGTCATCCCGAACGTTTGCGCGGTAGATCACACCGGAAGCCCCTTCACCAAGCTGTCCACCGAGTTGCAAATTTTCCCATCGCACATCGGGAATACTATTGTTGCCCGGTGCCGCCAATTCGCAAGCGTCACTCAGCGGGTTGCCGGCGTAAGCCAGCCAGGATAAGCGTGGCAAAGCCAGCAGCCATTCCGGCAAGCAGGTGAACCGGTTAGCGGCAATTCGCAGCAGTTCAAGACGGGTGCATCGGGCCAATTGTGCTGGTAGCTCGTCGAGTTGGTTACCGGACAGCATCAGCTTTTGCAGCTGGGTGCAATGTCTGATTTCAGCCGGGATACGGGTGATCTGGTTATCGGTCAAAATCAGCCATCGTAATGCCGGCGGCAGGGCGCTGGCAGGCACCGTCCGGATCTGATTGGCCTTGAAGCCGATCATGCTTAACTGCCGGCACTGACCAAGTGCCGGCGGCAGTATCGTGAACTGGTTGTCTGAACAAAACAGGATACGTAGCTGGTGCAGCCGTGACAGATCATCCGGCAACGATGACAAGGCGTTGCCGGACAGGTCAAGAATTTCCAGTGATTCAGCGAGATCGAATATTTCGTCAGGAAAGGTGGTGAGACCACATTCCAGTTTCAGGCGTGTAATGCCGGTTAATGCGCCGTTACGTAGCTGCGCCAGTGTATGCATCACCAAAATCCTGCTGTATTAAAAAGGTGGCGAAGCTTAGCAGGTCGCATCCACCGTAAGTTTCTGATCGTAATCCGGATGCCGGACAAGAAATCTCCCACGCTACTAAACTAATCTGTTTACATTTCATTAGTACCAGTTGCCGCCGGCAAAAATGCGTTGTTCTTGCAGGCCTATTTTTACTACCTGCACGATACCCATGAGACCTTGATCATGATTGCCAAGCACACCATTCTTGCACTCGATATCGCCGGCAACCCCTGGGCATGGCTCAGTGCCCAGGAAGCCATTCACTACTATGCGATCGGCAAGGTCGCATGGGAGCTTGGGGAAGAGGATACGGTGTTTCGTGGTGGCTGGTCGCGCGCAGGTATCCAGTCAATGATTGCAGTGAAACCGATCATTGCGGTTGCCGGCTCCGGCATTATGGCGAAGATGTTACGGCCCATCCCCTTGGGTAATGACAACAATTTACTGTTCAAGCGTGACCGCTACACGTGCGCGTACTGCGGCCTGGTACTCGGACGCCACGATTTGTCGAGGGATCATGTGCTGGCACGCTCCCGTGGCGGGGAGGATTCGTGGATGAACTGCGTGACCTCATGCAGAAGGTGTAACTGCAGTAAAGATGCGAAGCTGGTGTCTGATTTCAAGCCGTTGTTGTATGTGCCCTATGCCCCTTGCAGGGCAGAACATTTTCTGTTGTCCGGACGGCATATTCTGGCCGATCAGCATGAGTTTCTGGCGGCTTCGCTACCGAGGCATAGCCGCTTGCTGTGAGCGGGCGGACCGGCTGGATTCCTGCCACTGTCGTTGCCATGGCAATACTTGGGATATCAATGTTGAACCTTCAATTCTCACCATTGAAGCGATCAACCGGTCGTGTATCCGGCACTCACCAATTACCGAATTGCTTCAAGCCCTGAAGCAATTCGGCGCCCACTGGTGACCGATGGACCTCCGCATCGTAGCGGCCCTTGGCGCGTTCAGCTTCTATCCATTTCGGGCCACGATTCTTTTCAATGTCCGACTTCAGATGCACCGCTTCAAAATGTTGTGCATCCCCCTTGCGCACCGCCGTCAATGACATCGACTTTCTGGCGTGCAAATGTAGCCAAATAGTGGGATGGGTTGTTCCATCCGCATCGGGCTCAGTCTGAATTTTCGCCTCAAAAAGTCTATTCGGCGGGGTACCGGGCAGTCTTGTGGGTTTGTGTACCCGGCTAAATTGCCCGGCCTCCAGCAATTCAGCCAATTGCCTGGCCTGGGGACGCGCATAGGCTTTGATCAACGACCAACGTGTTTCAGGACTCGTCAATTCTTTCGCTTTAAAAACTAAATGTGTTGCCTGTTCGCGCAGGCGGTCAGCAAGGCTGGTCAGTTGTCCTTGCTGTTCGTCAGTAATAGTGGATGCCGACTGCAAGCGAACAAGCCGGCCTGCCACTTTGTTCATTTGCCCGGCTTGATGCTGTAATTTCTCCGCCTGCAAACGATAGGCTGGCATGACAAGGTCCGGGTTGTTGAGTCCCTTGCACGTGGTTAAGTGAAGAGTCGAGTGTCTTTGAATATCCTCGGCAAGCAGCTTCTCAGCCTTTGCGATCCCTTTCGCCAATTTCAGAGACTGCCGGTGCGAGAGGGGCTCCGTGGCGGTCTCCGTGTCGAGCTCTATGTCTGAGTAGGCCTCTTCAACCAACCGGAAATCGCCATCGATCTGCTTAAAACTCAAGCCCTCTGAACTCAAGACGGTAGCACGACCATCTTCTTGAATTCGCCCGGGCACATGCAAGCCGGATGGTGCCAGTACCGAGACGAAGTCACCGGCTTGCAGATCGCTCGATAAGCAGAGTGCTCCCAGGGCATTTTCAACGCCCGTGGTGGGATGACATTCTTGCCATTCGTTAATCAGGTGCACTAGCGCCGAGCACTCCTGTAGACACGAGTCGATTCTGTTCCGTGCGCGCTCTATGTCCTCTTTGCTACGTTCGGCATCCGCTTCAGGTAGCGAAAGGTCGATAGCGAAAACAGCCACATCCAAGCAGACCATCGCAGCGTCCTTCAACACCGGACGCATCTGGTTAATCCACCTGTCGGAGGTTAATGACTCAATATTTGCCAACAAAGGAGACAACGCTGAGTACAGCAGTTTTTCCTGCATGGCAAGAAATGTGGCTTGTTCACCAATGACACGCCGCAGGCACGCTTCAGTACAGACGGTCATGGGGCGCATTATCAACATCGCCTGAGCCATGATCACCAGTCCGATGTTGGTTTTTCTGTCGTTAATAGCCTGCTCGATACCCGGTGGGAATAGCGCTATTGCTCGACGAACATCGGTTAAATTTTCCAGTGCTTCCTTGATAAATTCGTCGGCGGTATCAAGCATGGGTATTAATTCGGGTGCAAAGCCTTGCGCATTGGCGGTCTCTTTAGAATTGGCGAAGGCCACCATATCTTCGCACCACCGGTTGAGTACGCCAATATTCTGCGAAACAACAAAGCGACAATGCGCTCGCGTGGCAAGCGCGAAAGCAAAGCTCTGGTCATCTGTACCGTGTTGAGACTTAAGGCGCGGGCTGAGGGCATCTGCCGCATCGATAAAACTGTTCAGCAGTTTCAGCATATGCTTGCTTAGAATAAATTCCTACTCCTCTTTCTCGACTTGTTCGTATCCCTGCGATAAAACATTGCTTGCAATTTGGAATCGCATGATCAACTCGTTGTCACTTAACCGGGAAGACTCTGCGGCCGTTTGCTGAAGCCGGTGCGGTTGGCGCGGCCTTGAGGCTGGACCCGTCTGCTGGTGAAACGGCCGCCTGTCAGGTGCACCACGCCTTGCGACAGCATCAAGAGGGCGGTGGCCTTCACCCTCAGTATCTGCTGCACGGTTTGGTGATTCATTGTCTGCTTGCCTACCGGCACGGTGGGCGGATTGATCGGAGGCGCGGGGAATTCGCGTGGGCATGGTTTTCTTTGGAGAGTTGGTTGAGTCAGGTAACATGTATTCAGATATCACGCTGTTTTGTGCATGGTTTTCTGTGGCTGTGCATCGAACATTTTTCTCAATCCGCCGGCAGTTATGCTGTCATTGCTCTTGTCTGTATTCGTGTCAGGCAACCAGCATCTTTCGTGGTTTGGATGTTGATTCAATGAAAGTTTGAGTAACGTTGTCAGAGCGATGGTTCCGTTAACGAGCAAGATATTTCATGCACACAATGAAATAGTCTGTCCTGCCGGTGCGGCCAATGATTTGATCCGGGTAATCTGCTCCGGATAGGTGGTTGATTCAGCGTGACCGGGCCGACCGGCACAATTAGCCACGGGGTCTTTCAGGATGGGGAAAGTGAAATCGCGATACGCAAACCGACGCTAGCAGTAATAGCCAGACTGGAAATCTATACGGTCAATATTGTCGACTTGAGGAAAACTGCAGTGGCAGTGCATGCAGGCATATTCAAGGATCTGGCCGGGGGTGGTGCAGGATGTATTGGACGGAAGACATCGCACCTTTGAGTAATTTAACCAAAGGTGCAATGCATTATGAAAAAATCATTCTGTATCATTGACAGTCAGCAATAGGGATGGAATCTTCTAGCAATCTTCCGATAATCCCTTGGAATACGCGTCAAAAGCATATGAATTCAATCGTTACGAGAGCGCTGAATTCATGTGGAGTTGGCTTAGCTGTTTTCTTTTTCCTTACTGGCTTTTTGTAATCGCTCAAAGCGTCTTAAATCAGAGGGGCGAATCGGAATTGTTTCTTTTTTAAGTAACTTAAATAGGGAGAGCACCAACATCAGCAAAATCACGGTGAAAGGCAATGCCGAAATGAGTGACGCCGTTTGTAGCCCTTGAAGACCACCAGCGTACAACAACACTCCTGCAATCGCAGACATCAAAATACCCCAAACAAGTTTCGCAAAAAGTGGCGGTACCTGGCTTCCATTCGTTGTCATGCTAGCTAGAATATAAGTGGCTGAATCTGCTGATGTCACTAAAAAAGTAAATATTAAAAATATGGAGAGAACCGACATAACAGTTGGTAGTGGTAAATACAAATAGGTTTGAAAAAGAGCACTTGTAATATCCGCATTAACCGCCTCGGCAATACCGGCGTTTAAGTTCAAATCACTCCATAAAGCCGTCCCGCCAAAAATAGCAATCCAGAGACAGGCAATCGCAGGAGGGATAACCATTACACCCATAATAAATTCTCGAATGGTTCTTCCTTTTGAGACACGGGCTACAAAAGCACCAACAAATGGTGACCACGCAATCGCCCAAGCCCAATAAAAAATAGTCCAGTCTCTAACCCAAGTTCCTTTTTGGTAAGGTTCAAGTCTCAAGCTATAGTGAATGAAGTTGGTGAAGTAGTCACCAAGGCCCAATACAAAAGTTTCCAGAATAAATACGGTAGGGCCGGCAAAAAAAACAAAGATCATCAAAACAATTGCCAAACCCAGATTTACATTACTTAAGTAGCGAATTCCTTTATCAAGCCCCGTTGAAGAAGACAGCATATAAGCTATAAAGATAACTAAAATGATAATTAATTGTATGAAGAATGAATTTCCAGTCTTAAATACAGTATCCAAACCCGCATTAATTTGAAGAATGCCTAACCCTAATGATGTTGCAATCCCCATCACCGTGGCAATGACTGAAAACGAGTCTATCGTTGTTTTGACAGATTTTCTGTTTCCTGTCACCGGCTCTAATGCCGTTGAGACTAATCCATCTTTTTTCTTACGATATTGTAAGAAACCCATAACCAGTCCAACGATGGCAAAAACAGACCACTAGCTAATGCCCCAATGAAAAAAAGAATATCCCATGGCAACGCGGGCAGCTTTATTTGTCTGCGCCACCACGTCCGAAATCGGTGATTGAAAAAAGTGACTCATTGGTTCAGCCACTCCCCAGAAGACTAGGCCAACGCCGAATCCTGCTGAAAAAAGCATGGCAACCCAAGTAAAAAATGAAAATTCCGGAAGTGCATCGTCTGGTCCTAGTCGAATTGCCCCATACTTACTGATTGCCAAATAAACCAATGCTAATATAATAATAAATACTGATAGCAAATAAAACCAACCAAAATTTACTGTTGTGAAAGAAAAAATTTGAGTAGCTGCAATACCGAATTTATCTGGTATGGCAGCTCCTAAAATAACAAGCAGTAAGATTACTGTAGCCGAAATCGAAAATACGGGATTTTTCCAAATTTCTTTAATTGTCATTGTCATATTGTGGTAAATTTTTAGTTATTAATAGAATTATTTTATTCAGCTAACACTTATTCATTATATTTATTGCCAGATGTGAATCCAATCATCCTTACGGGACAGATTGCAGCCGGTACGAGCTACATCTGGGTATAACGGGCCAAAACGACCTCCGGTCCATTAGTGGTTTATCCTCAAAGGAAGGGTAGGCTAGAGCAGACCTGTCGATTTCACCCTCATCAAGGAGACCGCCATGAAATTATATGTATCCCAGCGCGCGCCCAACCCGCGTCGTGTAAGCATGTTTATCGCAGAAAAAAATATCGAGGGTATCGAAGAAGTCATTGTTAATTTGTCAGAGAACGAGCATAAGACGGCAGCGTATGTTGCAAAGAATCCTTTCTCGGGAGTGCCAAGCCTGGAACTCGATGATGGGCGAGTACTCAGTGAGAGCAGGGCGATTTGTGCTTATCTGGAAGGCTTGCATCCGCAACCCAATCTAATGTGAACGTCGTTCGAAGAGCGGGCATTCATTGAAATGGCGGATAGGCGGATGGAGTTGGCGTTGTTTGGGTCAATTGCCAATTGCATACGCCACACCCATCCAGGTCTGAGTACGCTGGAGCAACCGCAATTCCACGACTTCGGTCGGTCGCAGGGCGAAAAAATGCTGGTCGTGGCACATTGGCTGGACCAGCATCTTGCGGGCACCGAATACGTTGCCGGCAACCGTTTCACCATCGCTGACATTACGGCATTCTGTGCACTCGAATTTGCCCGTGGACTGATGAAATTCAATCCGGGCGAACTGGGACTGACACATCTTCAGGCCTACCGGAATCGGATTGCGCAACGGCCAAGTGCCTGAATTACCGCAACGATTGCTACCTGACATTCGCTTGCGCAGGCATCGGAACAGGTGCATGCGCAAGTGAGGGTCCGGTTATTTCGACTTGGCGGCGCTTGTCGCAATGATGTCCATCAATGTGGGTGACAAGCAGTCATAGGGTGGTAAGCCAAGTTCGACCAGACGTCCGCGGACAGCGTCCATTTGATCAGGTGCCGCGCCGGACTCGATGATCGACGAAACGAAGGCGGCAAATACTGGAGCCGACCAGCCGGTCTCTGGCGAGCGTTCGGTATGGACGAAATCGAGGCCGAAAAATGGATGACCTGTATTTTCGATACGGCCAATCATGTGCACGCCGCAGCCGGTGCAAGCGTGGCGTTGGATTGAGGTATTGGTATCGACAATTTTCAACTTGTCTGCGTTGGCGGTGATGGTCACTGCGTCACGCGAGACGACAGCAACCTGAGAAAACAGCGAGCCGTCTGGTTTCCAGCACTTCGAGCAACCGCACACATGGTTGTGCGCAGTTTGTGAAGTGATCGTGACTTCAACCGGGTGGTCAACGCAAGCGCAAACGAGTTTGCCGCCAGCAAAATTAGCAAGAGTTGGTTTGATTCCGTTATCAACGGCGGGATGAATTTGTGTTGTCATTGTTTGCTCCTGAAGCGGTATGTTGAGGGAAGAGGGTAGACAATCGGCAGCAGTGCGTCTGTTAGCCGGCACGAATAGTGATGTTGATATTTATAAATTGTATTTTACATAATATAAATTATACGAAGTTTTGATGTCACAGCTAAATTAGAATGTCTCGATCTGGCCAAATCAGAATGTCCCACTACGGCCCTGTAATACCGTAAAGCGACCATGCTCTGCATCCAGTTCAAGGAGGCAGTCATGGCCAAGATCGAGAC